>JBGATZ010000096.1:0-12350 GCA_044228905.1 Cyclobacteriaceae bacterium
CGGGCGGTAATGGTCACAGAAGAATCTGTTTGCAATGCCAGTTTCACAAGTTGATGGCAGATTTCAGTCCCGATTCCCTGATGCTGAAATTCAGGAAACGTACCATACGCAATTTCAATTCTTCCGTATTTAGGTCTCCCTTTAAAGGCTGCAGATCCAACGACTTGATTATTGATTGTGGCGTAATATCCGACCCATGGAAAAGAGTATCCAATACTTTTAAAATACTGAACGGTTTGTTCAAGACTTTCAATGCAATCCGGATGAGTGATAAATTCGGTGTTATCCTCCAGCTTCTCTTTGATAGGCACCAATTTCATAGAAATAACTAAGATAGCAGGTTTTTATTCTGTTCGTAGAGTAGTACAATCTTGTGCCAATGTAAAATCGGGACTCTGACTTTAACCTCTCGGAATTCCCGTGGTTATTCAGGAATGTTGATTACAACTTTTTTACCGTTCAGTACATCTTAGGCTCAATTGGAGACTTTACCTTTTTAAATGGTAAATTTTTCAGTGAAATTTGATTGTCGTCATCTTATAATTCTGCCTTATGATTAGTAACTACCTGAAAGTAGCCTCCCGCAACATCTTCAAAAGAAAATTATACTCCTTCATCAATGCATTTGGATTGAGTATTGGTATTGCGTTTTGTGCTCTCATTTATTTATATATTCAGGATGAGCGAAGTTTTGATCAGTTCCATGCCAATAAAGACCGGATCTATCGCATGGAATGTAAGGTTTATAATTACTGGGAACCCAGCCCAAAGAAACCATACGAATACAGTGCATGGTTGCAGACAGGGTTACAACCCGCCATTAAAGAAGAAATTCCTGAAGTAGAATTGAGCACCCGTTATAGTCCGGACGGAGATGCGATTATGCGTGCCGGTGACAAGGTTTTTACCGAGAAGATCACCTATGTTGATGCCGATTTTTTTAAAATGTTCTCATTTCCGTTGATCTCCGGAAACATTGATAAAGTATTTACTGATAAGTTCAGCATTGTGATCACTCCCGCAGTGGCTGAAAAGTATTTTGCTGATGAAAATCCTGTTGGCAAAACATTGGTTCTTGATCGGGGAGAAGAAGTTTCGTTTACTGTGACAGGTGTTATTGAAGCGGCTCCCGCCAACTCCAGCATCAGCTATCGTGTGCTCCTTCCTCAGGAAAATCGGCCTTATTACGATCACAACTTAAAGAACTGGGGGAGCTCAAATGTACCAACATTCGTACAACTAAGGGCAGATGCCGATCTGAAGAAGTTAGGAGAGAACCTGGAGAAGATGACTGAGAAACATCTTGGAGAACGCATGACGAAGGCAAGGAAAGAATCACTGGTGCTGATACCTGATGACGTGAAACTCAGGGAATTCAAATACAGCGCACTCACAGCTATTCATTTGATGAAAGATGTAGGTTGGGATAAGGTAAGCGATCCACAATATTCCCTTATCCTTGGCGGGATAGCAATACTAATACTTGTTATAGCCTGTATTAATTACGTTTCGCTTGCGCTGACAACATCCACTTCAAGAAAAACGGAAGTCGGCATTCGCAAAGTAGTAGGAGCATATAAGAATCAATTGGTTTATCAGTTCGGTTTTGAGTCCATTTTGCTGGCGCTGATATCAATGGTAATCGGATTAGTTCTGGTATTCTTATTTTTACCATCTTTCAATCAGTTTACGGGCAAAGAAATTCAATTGAGTCTGAATGGGCTGATGCCGCTGCTTTTGGTAAGCATTGCTATTACTCTATTTGTTGGAGTGCGATTTACCTCGAAACTTCAGGCTGGCTTTACAAAACCATTGGTGGTGCTCCAGTTTGCATTATCTGCTTTTCTCATGATTAGCTCGGTGATTATGTACCGTCAGATGGATTTCGTTACGGGCAAGGATCTTGGTTACGATAAAGAACAAATGGTGGTTATTCCTACTCAAACTGGTTGGAACAAGAAAGCTGATAAACTGGTAGAACGTTTTCGCGTTAGGGCACAGCAAGAACCGATAATTGAGATAGTGAGCGGTACCAATATCAGCTTCAATCAGGGGTATTCCAGATATGGCTATAAAGTCGATAATGAAAATAAAGATGCTTATGTGTACGGAGTAGATCCGAACTACATACCTGCACTTGATTTACAATTGACCATGGGCAGGAATTTTGATGCCAATATTCCTGCGGATAGTAATGCAATCATAGTGAACGAGGCATTGGTGCGTGATATGAAATGGAAAGATCCACTCAATGAATACATCAATTGGGAAGAGGATTCGCTAAGTCGTGGCTCAAAGGTAATAGGTGTTTTAAAAGACTATCATTTTCAGTCATTGGCCCAAAAAATCGAGCCATTGTTTTTATCGATCAATACACAGAAAGTTGGCAACCTGGTGAATATTCTAGTAAAAGTAGCTCCCGGAGACTTACCTTCTTCCGTTGAGAAATTGCGAGGAATCTGGAATGAAATCTCACCCGATAAGCCTTTTGAGTATACTTTCCTTGATCAGGACGTGGCAAAGCAATATGAATCCCAGCAACGCTGGATGAGCATCACTGGCTTATCAACCGGATTTGCAATTTTGATTTCTTGCCTGGGATTGTTTGGCCTGGCAGGTATCAATGCAGTTAATCGTACAAAGGAAATTGGTATACGGAAAGTAATGGGAGCAGAGATGACTTCGATCTTCATTTTAATGAATAAACAATATATATGGCTTTCGTTAATTGCTTTCGCGATTGCAGTGCCTGCTTCATGGTATGTAATGACTAAATGGTGGTTATCCGATTTCCAATTCGCGATTGAGATAGGATGGGAATTGTTTGCGATAAGCATGATTACCGGGTTATTGGTAGCATTGCTTACTGTCAGCTATCACGCCATCAGGGTGGCACTGGTTAATCCCGCAGAGACGTTGAAATACGAATAGGAATTGACGGTTAAGCAGTTGATTAATTCAACTCCTTGATCATGAGTGCACGTTGTTTTTCATTCGGAAGTTTTCCGAATCCGGCCGTGACATTATCCAGCATGTGTTCCGGATTAGCTGTACCAGGAATAGTGCAGGTAACGGCAGGATGGGAGAGGATAAACTTCAAAAAGAATTGGGCCCATGTTCTACACTCAATCTCCGATGCCCAGGTGGGAAGCGTCTTCCCTTTCACTTGTTGAAAAAGTTTTCCATAGCCGAATGGTTGGCTGATAATTACTGCTACTTTCTTTTCTTGTGCCAGCGGAAGCAGACGTTGATCCGCTGTACGATCACTGAGATTATAATTTACCTGTAGAAAATCGATGGACTCAGTCTTTAAAATATTCTCGAGATCTTTATAGGCACTTTCCTGGTAGTGCGTAACACCGATGTATCTGATCTTACCTTTTTCTCTCCAGTTGTGTAATGTTTTTAAATGAGTTTGCCAGTCAACAAGATTATGGACCTGCATCAGGTCGATTTGCTTTCGCTGAAGTAAGGCAAATGAGTTGTTCATCTGCTCGATACCTTTTTCTTTACCCTGTGTCCATACTTTAGTGGCAAGGAATAATTTGCTGTTCAGCTCAAGATCAGAGGATAAATTGCCTAATGTTTTTTCAGCAAATCCATACATGGGTGAAGTGTCTGCCACTTTTCCACCTTTGTCTGTAAGAACTTTAAGAGTTTCTTTTAGTAAATGAAGATCGCGGGCATTTTTGTCGACATCAAATGTTTCCCATGTACCTACTCCAACAACCGGAAGTTGTTCACCGGTTTTGGGTATAGAACGGGTGGCCATTTTATCCGTTTTAAAGGCGGACGAAGGAATAAGAGGAAGTAATCCGAGCGCAGCAAGGTGTTGAAGGGATTCGCGTCTTTTCATGTTGCGAAATTAACAGATGAGTCTTAAAGTAAAAATCGTTGATCACGATTGTCGCGATCAACGATTGATGTTTCAATAAACGCTATGGCTTTGTTTATTGAGTTACCCAAACGCCACTTACTAATATTAATCCGCGTTCTTCAGAATTTCTTTTTTTTACTTTTGTAAGACCATTACTCCATTCATTAAAAAAGGTGTTCCATCACCTGCAATGATATTGTAGACTTTCTGATTTCCTCCGGCATATTCTTTCTTAGAAGTAACAGTGTAAGACTCATACTCCCCGGACTGGTCATTGATACAAAGAATTTCATCGCCTTCATTTACTCTTCCTATTTCCTTATTTCCGGATTTCGTTTGCATAGGGTGATTAGGTGTGGCTTCAATCACTTTGTATGAGAAAGAAATGTGTTGACCTTCAATGCTGACTACCTCGGTAGCCCGGGTAAGCACCAGCCTGGTGATCGCGTAATTTCTGGCTTCATGTTGTGCTAATTCTTTCACTTCAATTATAGCGTTTTTTTTAGTCTCAGGGTTGATCGTAACGACCAGATCCCCCGCTTTTACCTCTGATAAGAATTTGGTCTTTCCATTGGCAAGGCTTACCTCCTGGTTGCCAGGAAAACAGATGTCGTTGCCATAGGTAGCTGATTCTTTTGAGAGATCTTTTCCCTGATTGACTGCTTTATATAACTGAAATCCTATTTCCTTAGAAAGGATATAAGATAACTTCAGAACGTAGTTCTTTTCTGTTTTATCAATAGCGTGAATGTCTTCAAAGTATTTTTCCCAAACTTTAGCTTCTGCAGTAAAATTGGGAAGGCATGCAGTATAGAGTTTTCCTTTTTCGTTGGTGTAGAAGATGATAATGCCCAACTCCTGCATTCCTTCCTTGGCAATGAACCGGTACAGGTCAATTCGTTTTTTCATGCCATCGTCTCCTGTTATGAAGTAAGGCTTTCTCATCTCATAGCGATCCAGTATATACGTGTTTTCAAATTTGGCGTATGTATCCTTATCCAGATCTTTGATGATAAAGGTTTTAGACTTTTCATACTCTACCATTGTTAAAGGACGGGGATGGATAACATCCTGAGCAAATGAAAAGAAAGAGATAGTAAGAAACCAAAAGAGAGAGAGCAGACGCATGACTAATAGAGATTTGAGTTTTTGAATTAGGATATTTGTTTAAATGCTTCTGCAAAGGCCTGCATTTCTTCCATCAGGCCGATGCTCACACGGCACCATTCTTTACCCGAGAATTTCCATGAACGTACACCCACACCTCGCTTCATCATTTCCTCTGCAAATCGCTCTGAATCCATGTTTACAGGAAACATAACAAAGTTGGTGTAAGAAGGAATGTATGTGTACCCTTCCTGCTTTAATACGCTATATAAATACTCTTTTGAGGTAATCGTTTTTTTCAATGCTTCAGTAAGAAATTCCTTGTCGTTATAGGCGGCAAGCGCTGCGGCAGCTGAAGTAGCAGAGATACTGCCCCAGCCGGCAGTGTATGGATCAATCGCTTTAATTGATTCGGCCGGAGCGATCACGTAGCCTACGCGCAATCCTGCAAAGCCATAAAGTTTTGAGAACGTTCTGGCGATAAAAAGATTATGACCCTTTTTTAAGCATTCCATCATGGAAGATGCTTTCGGATCATTCAGATAATCGATGTATGCTTCATCTACAAATACGGGTACTCTTTTGGACACACGCTCGCAGAACGATTTTAATTTCATAGTATCAGCTATTGTTCCGGTAGGGTTATTGGGATTGCAAATGTAAACCAGCGTTGTCTTGTCATCGATGGCTTTCTCCATCGCATCCAGGTCAATAGAAAAATCTTTTGTAAGAGGTATTTTTATCCATTTTGTATTATTGAAACCCTGTGCTTTTTCTGGAAGATCATCGTAAGAAGGATCGGCAGTAACAATATTTCCACCATTGTTTTTGTGACTGAAGTAGAGAGCTGCTCCCTGCAATAGCGGAGAGGAACCAGCACCAAGCATGATTTGTTCTTCACTCACCCCTTCAAATTCAGCAATTTGCCTTTTGAGGTCGGTCAACACTCTGAATGGATATTGATAGCTGAATGCAGTGGCTTCCTGAATGGCCTTCTTAGCTTTCTCAGACGGGCCAAAGGGATTTTCATTGGCAAGCAGGCGTGCTTTCAACTTCGGAAACTCAGCAATAATGTCTTCTTCCTTTACCTGTTTTAGAGTGGTGAGTGTAACACTGGCTACAGGCTTTGCTTCAAGGGGATTATTGAATCCGTTGAAAAGAGTTGCAATTCCCCCCGATAGAAGGGCGCTGGCCTTGATCCAGTTTCTGCGTGTCATCGTTGGTTTCATATTTTCAGGTTTAGGTGTTTTTATTTTTGAGCAGGGTATTGTAATCGTTGTCCTGTTTCTCTGGCATGTATAGCAGTGACGGTACTTCGGGCTGATTCAAACGCACCTGCCATCCACGCATTGAGATATGTAGTGTGTTCACCGGCAAAATAAACCTGTTGATCAGGTTCGATAAGTGCCTTATATAAAGTGTTTCTTGTCTCCGAAGTGTAAACGGCCCATCCTCCCAGGTTATACGGAGTAAGGTGCCAGCTTACAGAGAATGACTTCTCGAACTCATTGTCGTACTGCGGATGTATTAATCTCCCTTTTTCAAGCGCAAGTTTCTCACGTTGAGAGTAAGATAGCGTACCTGTTCGTTTCGCCTTGTCATTGAAATTGTAATAGCCGATTAGTATTCCTTTTTTACTCAGGTAATCATTAGACGGATAGAAAATCTGTGTAAGCTCATTGTTAGTATGAGTAATTCCACCATAAATATGCTCGTCTTCTTCCCAGAACCTTCTTTTAAATTGAAGTCCGATTTTACCTGTAGCGATGTATGAACTGTAATCTATCGCACGACTTACATCAGAAGAGAAATTATGATCTATATTGCTTAGAACAGGAAGAGGTAATGTACAAATACAATAGTCCCCCGTAATAGATTTGTTTCCTTCCCTTGTTTTGTATAGCACTTCTGTTCCGGCAGAAGTATTTTTGATACTTGTTACTTCGGCTTCATAATGAATTACGTAGGGGAGTTTAGACTGTAAAGCTTTTGCGATATTATCCATTCCACCCACAGCCTGGAACATGGTCATTTGTAATTCATAAGTGTATTCAGGGACGTTGTAAAAATCGGGGTCAAGCAATGAAGATTGGATAATGTCGGTCAACTTATGCGGATCTCCGATTTTGCCTGCTTTTTTTCCTGCACCTGGAGGATCGATATAACCTCTGCGTGCTGATGCTTTATATAACTTATCAATGTCAAGCCCACCTTCAGCACGTAAATAGTCAACTACCTTTTCAATGTCTTCTTTGCTCATCGCGAGATCGAGCTTATTCTGATCAATGGCCTTGGCCAGAAGTTCACTGGTATAGCCACGCACGTCATTGTGAATTTCGCGAGCTCTTATTTTTTTTCCTGATAATGGTCCTTTTCCCTCACTGAAATAGTAAGTACTCTCATTGATATTATTATACACCTCAATGGGAACACCTAACTCTCTGCAATAATCAAGCGTTAATTGATGATGATGTGGGATACGTGAAGGGCCGGCATTGAAATATAGCCCATTGTCAAATTGGGCTTTTTGTGCGGGCTGATTTAATTCTGTATTAGTACTTTCACTACGAACACTCCAGCATCTGCCTCCGATACGATTGCGGGCTTCCAGAAGGGTGCAGGTGTATCCAAGTTTATTCAATTCATAAGCAGAAGTTAGCCCTGCTATTCCAGCACCGAGTATGATGATGTGCTTATTTTTATTCGGAGATGTATTGCGAAGATTAAATGCATGTGTGGGTGCAGACGGTAACAGGCCCAACGACATCAACCCTGAATAGGTTAGCCCACTGCGTGTAAGAAATTCTCTCCGGGATAGATTCTTCAATTTTTTTTGGTTGAGAAATGATTCGATTGTTAAAATATGATTTTACAAGAGCACTGAGAATTAAAATGACTTTTTGAATTGTTAATATTTTCCGACATCGATTGAAAAATAGATGATAGGTAAACAATAGACCGAAAAGGATCTTCTCAAGCTTTAAAAACCCTTCAACCTGAGTTTAAGTCTTTGGAATAAAGTATGATTCTGCTAACGATTGAAATGTGTATATTTTAGAATCAATTGAAAAGTATGAACTTAAGATTCTCCATTCTCCTTTCTGCCTGCATTCTATCTACAACTTTGATGCATGGCCAGGTATCCTTTACTTCATCCGACTTGCCGATCATCGTTATCAATACTTCCGGGCAAACTATTGTGGATGAACCTAAGATCACCGCGGATATGGGAATTATTTATAATGGGGCGGGAGTGAGGAATAATCTGAATGACCCGTTCAATAACTTTAGTGGAAAAATAGGAATTGAAATACGAGGCTCTTCTTCTCAAATGTTTCCCAAGAAACAATATGGAATCGAGTTGCAAGATGCAACTGGAGAAGGGATCGATGCTTCATTGCTCGGATTGCCTAAGAAAGATGATTGGGTGTTGTTTGCCCCCTACAATGATAAAACACTCATGCGTGATGTACTCGCCTATAAACTGGCACGCGATCAGGGAAGGTATGCATCGAGATCGCGCTACTGTGAAGTTGTCCTCAACGGACAGTATCAGGGTATTTACGTTCTTCTCGAGAAAGTAAAGCGAGACAAGAACAGAGTAGATATTGCCAAGCTTGATCCGGAAGAGGTTACCGGAGATGACTTAACGGGTGGCTATATTTTTAAGATCGATAAAGTTGAAGGTGGCGGGGGAGAAGGGTGGAATTCCAAATTCATTCCCCTCAATAGAAAGGGAAGTCAGCAAGTGTACTTCCAATATGAATATCCAAAGCAGGAAGACATCGCAACGGAACAGAAAAATTATCTGAGAGGTTACGTGGATGCTTTTGAAACAGCATTGAATGGTCAACAATTTAAAGATCCGGCTGAGGGATATGCGAAGTACATTGATGTGCCTTCGTTTATTGACTATTTTCTTATTAATGAACTCACCCGAAATCCGGATGCCTATCGGATTAGCACATTCATGTATAAGAAAAAAGATTCGGATGGTGGAAAACTATTTATGGGACCGGCATGGGATTTCAATCTAGGCTTCGGCAATGTTGATTTTTGTATGATGCCTAAAACAGAGGGATTTGTGATTGCATATAATTTAGTTTGTCCTGAGGACGGATGGCTGGTTCCTTTTTGGTGGGACAAACTATTTCAGGACGAATCATTTCAATCTAAGGTAACGAATCGCTGGACTGAATTACGAAAAGGCCCATATGCTACAAATACTATTCTTCACTTTATAGATTCAACGGCTGCCGTGCTCAATACAGAATCACAACAGCGCAATTTTCAGAAGTGGCCGGTGCTTGGTCAATATGTATGGCCAAATGGATTTGTGGGGCAAACCTTTCAGCAAGAGGTCGACTGGATGAAGACATGGATAACTAATCGTCTGAACTGGCTTGATGCAAATATTCCAAAGGTGGTAACAGGTCTGGAGGATAAACGTGATGAATCTGTTTTTTCCGTAAAAACATTCCCAAATCCATTAACTGACGACCTTCAAATAGAGTATGCAATCGATAAACCGGGTCTGGTTAGCTTTAGCGTATATGATTTGACAGGCAGAAAAATAGACCGATTAGAAAAACATCATCAGGAAGCGGGTAAGTTTACTGTTACCTATTCCTTTCGTCATCTTAGTTCCGGAAATTATTTTATCCGATCGCAATTCGGTTCCTATTCAAAGGTTGAAAAATTGATAAAAAAATAGCTTCAGGATAAGCCTGAAATCTCTGATTGGGGAAATTTATACCGCCAAATAAGGTAGGATGATCATTCTTTTGCGGTTAATAATCTCTTTCTAACTTTAGGGATATCCTGATTTTAAAAGACAATCAGTACATTTACTATCATTGTATAAACCAAAAACCCATTGTTGATATGAGAAGACGACTGGCAGGAGTGTTGATTCTTAGCGGAGCATTAGTGATGTTGAATTCGTGTAAAGATGACCCAACACCAAATACAGATATTTCTTTTGAAAAAGCGGAAGAGACGACCACCGAATCGGATGGTACGATTAAGTCTTTCCACCCTTTGATCTGGCAAAGTTACGCCTCCAGCACTGGGGCAACAGGAACCGCAACCGGAAGGGAGTTTAAAGTGAAATTGCTTTTAGACAGGCCGGTGTCAGAAACAACGGTCATCAATTTTACCCTCTCTGGCACGGCAGTGAAGAATTCAGCATCTGCGGTGGGAGACTATGATATTGATGGCACCACACTTACCATTGATAAAGGATCAGCTGAAGCATATATCACTTTAACTTTGTACGAGGATTTTCAGTTTTTTGAACTTGAGAATGATGATTTGTTCAAGACCATTATTATCACACTAGGTGCTGTGGTGTCTGGCCCTGCAACTATAAATACAACAAACAACGTCTACACGCTGACTATAAATGAAGATGATCTGTTTGTCGCTCAGGAATGGAATATTGATTCACAGGGAAAGGCATCAACAGTTGCCCTTGACGTGGATATGGACGTATTATTATGGGCAGGCACCACGTCAACTGGCCTTGGATCCTGGACAACGGGCACGGCTGATGAATACTCGACAAATGTAGGTGTAGAGTACTTCAGCATTCCTGGCGGATTTCCAAGCGCTACTTATGGACTCAGTCATATCTATTACAGTGGAACTGCTAATCCACTTCCTTTTATTGTATTATTTGTCGGGCAAGTGGGAAATACAACGTATACATTGGATAAGCCGCTGGTTAAATCTCAAAACTATACAACTGCGAACATCAATAAATACGATGATACAACCGTAGGAACTACACCGCAAATTGTACAGACTATTGTAAAAAGTGGAATAAACTTCACCAGTGTTTCCGAGATCTCAGTTCCGGCTACAGGAAGTAGAACGAATACTGGCAATGCTCTTGTTTTTCCAAGAGGAACAGTAAAACTCAAATCTCCATTTAGGAAATAAGGATAGGGAGCAAAATAAAAAAGACCGTGCGGATTCAATTCTGCACGGTCTTTTTTATTGTTTAGATTTTAATCCACTTACGTGTAAACTTACGGCCTCCAATGTTAACCGTAACAACATACACCCCTGATTGCAGTAAAGAAGTATCAATGTCGCTGGTAAACTGATTGGTAGATTTGGTGAATTTCAATTGAGCGGTGGTCCGTCCGTAAACATTATTCATTTGGATGCCGACCTCACCCTGAAAATCATTCGTGAATGAGATTGTTAAATTCGATGTTCCCGGAACAGGGTAGAGCTGAAGATCCTTCATTGACTCTTCTACGGCAGTTACTTCTCCTTCCCGTGCATAGATCGTGGTGGCAGCAACGTTGTTACATAGTTCCAGGCCGGAGCCGGTGGTAATGTAGGTGGTTGTTTTATCAGGCCTCACTACCAATTGCGGGCCGATTACACTTTGTATCGATCCATCTTCTGCTGTCCATACAAAAATGCTTGCCCCGCGTCCGTTAAGAGTAACCTCTTCGCCTGGGTAAACCAAAGTTTTCGAGGCAGCAACCTGTACAGATGGATTGACCCCTACTTGCGGTTGAATATCTAACGCAATGTTAGCTCCGAAAGAAATGGTGTATTGACTCCATTTTCCATTGGCATCCTGTATCCAGGAGGTGGCATTGGTAGCTTCACCATTTGCAGATGATCTTACGGCCAGAGAATCTCCATTATCATAACTGATTTCAAAACCTACCTGGAATGGCTTACCAAATACGGGGGTTTCTCTGTCAAACGTAATGGAAGTGACCCGGTTGTTGGCGATGTCCTCTTTGATTTGTTTGAACAATACTTCTTTTCTTTCGATAACGGCAGCGGGACTATTCTGTGCACCGCGTGCATTCCAGACAACCACCGTAACGGTAGCATCCTCTCGCATAGTATATAGTTTCCCAAATTGCAGATTCACTCCGCTGATATATTGATAGCCGCAATCATTGGAGAAGAATTCAGAAAAGGCCTTACTTTTTAAACTGTTGTGACCAGTGAGGTATCCCTTATAATTTCCAAAGGTGGATAGTTTAATCACAGAAGGAGTATACTCAGATTTATAATTTGTAAATGTATTGCAAAGACCTTGCTCAGTTACGATAATGAAATCGGTCAGTGTAATTGTTGAATCTCCTTTTGCGTTGGTGGCGGTAAGTGTGACATCAAAACTTCCGGGAGTGTTGTATTTGATTTTTGGATTTTGCGAAGAGGAGGTAGCTGGATCACCGCCTTCGAACGTCCATTTCCAGGAACTTGGAAAGTTGGCCGACAAATCAGTGAAGGTAACTTCGCTCCCAAGCAAAATGCATTGCTTATTATCTGTGGTGAAATTGGCATAAGGTTTCGCATCCGCCTGCCCGCTACATAGAGTGGATGTTGC
>JBGATZ010000097.1:0-12215 GCA_044228905.1 Cyclobacteriaceae bacterium
ATGGTACCTGTATACTCCGGGTAAATATCGATGCCATGTTGCTCTAAGGCAGAGAACGCCACCATAGTACCTCCCAGGTGATAAACACGCTCTACCTCCACTCCGTTTTGTTCCAGCAGCTGTGCAATGATCTCACTCACGATATAACCCTCATTAAAATGTTTCGCTCCGACACGGATTTTTTGCGCGTTCATATTTAACGAAACCAAACTCAGCAAAAGAAAAAGTATTTTTTTCATGCTGATGTTTGAATTAGTCTACGAACACTGTCATTGGAAGGATATTCCAGGACCTTCTCTTTCCTATCGAATTGCTGAATAGTTCCCTTATCAATAACCAGGATATTATCAGCCATTCGCGCTGCTTCACGGATATCGTGAGTAACAAATAATATAGTACGAGGTTCCAGCTTTTGGAGCTGCAAAACTTCCTGTTGAATTTCATAACGGGTGATCGAATCTAGTGCACCAAATGGCTCGTCCATTAATAACACAGGAGGGTTATTAAATAATGCGCGGCATATACCTACCCGCTGTTGCTCTCCTCCTGACAATTCGTGCGGATACTTTTTCTTAAAACCCACGGGAAGACTCACCATCTTCATGAGTGTGTCGATCCGCGCAGGCTCAGGTTTCCTTTTACTGATCGCTGAGCTTAGCAAAATATTCTCCTCCACCGTCAAGTGAGGAAACAGGCCAATCCCCTGCACCACATAGCCCATTTTTTGACGCATCTCGTAGGGGTTAAGATGATTAACCAGCTTGTCATAAAAAAGTACATGACCTTGAGAAGGTTTTATGAGAGCATTAATCACCTGCAACAGCGTGGACTTACCGCTTCCGCTTCGTCCGATAATTCCTGTAATCTTATATTGCTCAAACGAAACAGAAACATTTTCGAGTACCGGAATTGCACCAAAGCGGTGAGCTACATTAATAAGTTCAATGGGAGCCATGAATCACGAAGATACAGTTGCCATTCGACATTTATAATGTCGAATTCAGATTAAAGTCTGAAAAAGATCTTCTTTCGATAAAGAAAATAACACAATCCCCACTCCAAAGAAAAAATACAAAGTGAGGTAATGACCAGCATCAATCCTTCGGGAAAATGAGCCATCGACATTAATCCATTGGTAATGGCTGAAACGTATCCATTGAACCATCTCGACCCTACAATTTCAAAAAACAGATAGATGAAAATGGAATTCATCCCTACAATCGTGAAGAATTCAAGGTTACTCCTATGCTTCTTAACATCAATCCACCAATAACATAAAGCTAGTGCGAGTAAACACCATCCGCCTGAAACCAGTACAAAGGAAGTAGTAGCAATCCGCTTAATAATTGGAGTGATGGTCCAGTCCAGAATATATCCAATCAATAAACAAACCAGCGCAGCAATTAACAATTTCTTGATCTTTTCCTTCTGTGAAATTTCTCTTAACAATAATTTACCAACCAAAGCCCCACCAATTGTATGAGCTGCCGTTGGAATGCAGTTGATTGCCACCCAGCCTCCCGAGTTGATCTTATTCATCAAAAGGAGATCAATATAATTCCCAAAGTTGTGCTGATCCACAAATGCATGATCAAAGTCAGCAACGTTTGTAAAACGATAAAGCACTTCGGTTAATAATAGTAAAAAAGCGATCATTCCGGCCTGTGCAGAAGTTGACCAATTGAAAATCAAAAAAGCAACCAGTGTTGTAAAGGATAATTGTGTCAACACATCCCACAATTCAAACGACAATCCTTGCGGACGTACTGCGTAGTCCAATACTCCCCAGAAGAAAAGCAATGCACAACGTTTAAGTATTTTCTGAAATGACTCTGCCCAACTCATTCCCTGTTGCTGCTGCTTTTGCAGCGAAAATGCCATGGCCGTTCCTGCCATGAACATAAAAGCGGGTTGAATCAAATCCCAGAATCGTAATCCATGCCAGGGGTGGTGAAAAAATTGCAGGAAAAAATTCTGAATGAAAGAGCCTTCAGACAAATCAAACAGGTGTTCATACAAACCGGCTGCCTCCAATGCCAGCAATACCATGATAAAGCCCCGGAGAAAATCAAGGGAAAGAAGTCGGGCAGATTCGGTTCTGAGCATAAGGAAAGATAAAAAGAAAAACCCTCACGATGGAGGGCTTTCTGTTATTCTGTCTTCGACAAGTTCACAACTACATTTACTTCTTTCGGATAAAAATGTCTCCATTATTGGTTTTCATTGTGAATTCAGGACCACCTGCGTTAATCTCTCCTCGTTTCCACTCATCAATCGAAACTTTGTAAGTACCAGACTTTCCGTCCTTATTCTGTACAAGACCACTGGAACTTACTTTCATATCAAATCCGGTGTAAATATCACCTTGTTCTGTTTTCATTTTGAAAGAAGCTTTCGTTGTTCCAGGTAAGGTAAGATCAACGTTTCCGTTATACGTGACATACGACATAGGAACACCCTCTGTCACTTTATCAAAAGTAACTTTGATATCACCATTGTAAGTCGTGGCAATCACTGAGCCTGACACATTAAGTGCAGTGATCTCGCCATTGTAATTTTTCAATTCCAATTCGCCCTGAATATTGCTGATCATCAGTTCACCATCATTATATGTATCTGCATACAAATCAATTCCTGCAGGCACTTCAATCTCCACATCGATTTCGCTATTCCATGAACCGGAGCTGATCTTTACATAATTATTATTTTCGCTTGCCTCCAGTTCCGCGCTTCCTCCTCCTACTCTACGCAAGCCGTCTTTACTCTTTTCTCTGTGATCGTCCTCATCTTTAGCCACGTATTTCACCAGGATGTCTTTACGGGCCGTTCCTTTGATAGTGATTGATCCTGAATTCAGGTGTGCTTTAAGCTTTCCTCGCTTCGCGGGATCACTAAGCGGAATAGTAAATTCATTTCCACTGGTTTGATTCTGTGCGAACGTTGTCAATGATAAAATGACAAAAGCCAGGACAGAAAAAAATTGCTTTATTGATTTATTCGCGTTCGTATTCATATTCTTTATTATTCAATTTTACTTTAATGCAGGACTTCGACAAGTTCAGGTCAGACATCCTAATTAGTTTTCCTTCTCCTTTAAATACACATTACCGTTGAAGGTCTCAAAATCAAGCAGCACACCGCCACTGCCTACTTTATATCTACTCCCTCCAATTTTATACTTAATTCCTTCACCGTTTGCTTTTTTCTCAACTGTCATCGGAAGGGATTCAATTCGATTTACGTTTGTATAAAATTCCCCATTGAAACTTTCGAAGGCGAGATTGGCAGATAGTCCCTTCCTGAAGTTCGCATTGATATCTCCATTCAATGTGTAGTATCTCGAGTCAGCCGGAGGATTGCTCACGTAATCAAGATCTACATCTCCATTGATTGTCGTAGCATATGTTGCACCAGAGATTCCCTTCAGCCGTACACTTCCGTTAATATTTTCCGCCAGCAAGTAACCAGTAAAATTGGTTATACTGATATCGCCATCATTGATTGTGGAGGTCAGCAGGTTAATGGATTTTGGCACTTTGATCGTGAAGTTCATTTCGTAATCATAGTCCTTGTTATTGCAATTACCTTGTCCTCTTCCGCAATCATTCCAGTTGTAGCCATAATGATTCCAACGACTATTGCCATTTCTTTTTCGGTCCAATTTTCCAAACTCGTTGCAGAGACCTTGCACATATACAATAATCGTATCAGCGCGATCCATCACGCCCAGTTGAATTTCTGTTTTTCCTCTTTCCAACCGGGCCTGTGTTTTTCCGTTGATCGTCTTTTCTACTTCAATCAGAATTTTATCACCATCGTACCCCTCCACCTTGATGTCGCCATCGATATTCATTACCATCAATGCGTTTTGTGGTCCCTTCTTTTCGAACGTAAGTTCTTTCGTAATCTTTTCCGTAAAAGTCTGAGCAGCACAAACCAGAGGCAGACTCAGTACAATTACCATATTTAAAATCTTTTTCATGTCTTCGGTTATTTAAATCAACACATCAATGCTTTCTTTAATCTTTGACTTGATCTCTTTAGGAGTTTTGTCGTTATCCATCAGCTTCTGAAGCTCTTTCACAGATTTCTTCTCTTGTATAACTACCATCAGCTGCGCAAGTTCCAGTTGCATTAACGGAGAATCCTGTTGCGCAATAGACTCTATCAGTTGCTTTCTAACCTCACTATTTTTCACATAAGGCTTGAGTGCTTCCAGCGCAGCTAACCGCACATTATCATTTTCATCGTTGTTCAAAGTTTGAAATAGAGCATCCGTTACTTTATTGCTCACTTTCGTCATGTCGCTGGTGAGGCTCACTGCTCTCAATCGTTCCGCTGCAGATTCTTTTTCAAGTAGTGAAAGCATCATCATTTCTTTCAGATCACTTACCTCCTGTGTCAGCACGGCTACCTCAGAATTGGATGAAGATGGACGTTGAAGGAAATAACCTCCGGCAAAACCCGCTACCAGTAACAGTGTAGCAAACGACAATCTTGGAAGAACTACACTCCAGTCAATTTGAAAAGAGAAGCCAGGTTTCTTTTGCTTGCGTTTCTCGTCCGCCAACATGGAATAAAAAGCATCATCAACCTGAAGAGAAGGCGAAGGCATCTCATACTTCATCATCTGATCATCGAGTTTGCTGAGTTCATGCAATCGGGTAAGGTCAACCGTTCCTTCTTCGATCAATTGCTCCAGCAATTTGATCTCTGCAGGATCTGCAAGACCTTCGTTGTACTTTGCTACCAGTTCCTCCATTCTTGACTTTTCCATATTCTTAACTTTCTAATTCGTGATTCTGGACTCGAACTTCCAAAATCGAACTTCCAACTTCTAATTCACATTCTCTTCTCCAACTGCTGATACACCACTTTCAATTCCTGCAATGCCCTGAACACTTTCACCTTCACCGCACCTTCCGAGCAACCCAGGATGTCTCCGATCTCTTTGTATTTCTTATCCTGGTACTTACTAAGCAAAATGATTTCTCGCTTGTCGGCTGGCAGTCTGTCCATGGCCATGGAGAGCATCAGGTGTTCTTCATCCTGTTGCATTTCTGCAGATCGGTTTTCATCGTGCCCGATTCTGTCATGCCACTTTTCAACATCATCTTTTGCTTTCAGCTTATCCTTCCGGTAATGGTCATGACTCACATTACGCGCAATGTGAAACATCCATGTTCTGAAATCGCCATCTCCGCGGAACAAATGGCGGTATTTCATAATCCGGAAGAATGTATTCTGCACCAGGTCCTGACTCAACTCCTGACTTTTGTTCATCCCATAGAAGAAGCCATACAACGGTTTCTTGTATCGTTCAAAAAGCAAGCCCAACTTATCCAGGTCGCCATCGCGCACCTTGATCATCAGGGAGTTATCAGCAAGTGTTTCCAAGTCCGGATTTTTCAAAGAGGGTAACTTCAGCCTCTTACAATGGTTACAAGTTCGGGAAAAATATTTAGCTTGAGGGGTATGAAAATGACTCTATCAATGCTAATTGTGGCTTTTTGCTTCTCGTGCACGGAAGCCCAAAAACCGAAATCAGATTCAAAACGCTCACTGGTCTGGTCCGATGAATTCAATACTTCAGGAGCACCAGCCACTGACAAATGGAGCTACGACCTGGGCGATGGTTGCCCTAACGTATGCGGATGGGGTAATAATGAACTTCAATACTATACCACTAATAGTAAAAACGTAAGAGTGGAAAATGGATTGCTCGTGATTGAAGCACATAAAGAAGAGATCAACGGTAAACACTATTCTTCGACACGAATGGTCACGAAAGGAAAAGGTGACTGGACGTATGGTCGTATTGAGATCAAAGCAAAACTTCCGAAAGGAAAAGGCACCTGGCCTGCCATCTGGATGTTATCTACCGACTGGAAATATGGTGGCTGGCCGGAGAGTGGTGAGATCGACATCATGGAAGAAGTAGGTTACGATCCGAATGTGATTCACGGAACGCTGCACTCCGGAAAATACAATCACATCAAAGGCACGCAGAAGGAAGGGAAAGTAACTATACCTGGCAGTCAGGAAGCATTTCATGTATATGCGGTAGACTGGACAAAAGACAAAGTGGACTTCTATGTAGACGAGAAATTATATCACACCGTAACACGTGTAGAAGGAGATGATTTTAATGGCTGGCCTTTCGATCAGCGTTTTCATTTGATCCTGAACATTGCCGTGGGCGGCAACTGGGGTGGCAAAGAAGGGGTAGATGAATCCATCTGGCCACAAAAGATGGAAGTGGATTACGTGAGGGTGTATCAATAATTTTTAGATATATTAAGCACGTGTTAGTAACACGACCATACCAAAGAACTTGCGCGCGTTTGCAACGCGTGCAAGTTCTGAAAAAATTAATTCTTATACTTCTTTCGATAAGCCTTCGCTTCCCTTGTCATCTTACCGAATTGTTTATTTAAACGTTTCTTGTCTTCGGCTTTGATTTCAAAGCGTCTTTGCTCCTTCATCAGTTTGATGTAACTGTTATAGATGTCTGCATCCAACTCACCGGAGTCCAGCGCAGCCAACACTCCACATCCCACTTCATTGATGTGCTTACAGTCTCCAAAGCGGCATTGCGAAGCAAACTCATTCAACGCAGGAAATAAATCATCCGAAGATTGTCCTTCGTCAGCAGTCAATCCAAACTCACGCATGCCGGGAGTGTCTATCAGTAAACTCCCATTAGGTAACACAAACAAATCACGCGTAGTGGTGGTGTGCTTTCCTTTGTTGTTCGATTCACTGGTTGCTCCGGTTTGTTGTGTTTCTGAATTCATCAATGTATTGAGTAAAGAACTCTTCCCCACTCCCGAGGAACCAATCAAAATGTAGGTCTTTGATTTCTCTAACACCTCATTTTGCAATTGATCCAATCCCAAACCAGTTAGAGTGCTGCATAAGTAAACCGGACAATCATGCTTCAGTCGTTTTACTTCATTGATGAAGTTTTCAGGATCTGCAACAAGGTCCACTTTATTCAATACAACAATTGGATTCACGTTGCAATTGCCTAACTGAACGATGTAGCGTTCCAGTCGCATGAGATTGAAGTTTTCATCCAGTCCTTGTACGATCAGTGCGTGATCCACATTGGTAGCCAGAATCTGTTTACTGTTTTGCTTGCCTGGTGTTTTACGCGAAAGCTCGTTTTCTCTCGGCAACACATCAATCAGGTAAGCCAGTGAATCGTAAGACTTGAATAAAACCCAGTCTCCTACTTTGGGTAGTTCTTCATTGTTTGCGCCATAGAGCAGTTTACCGGAAAGCTCTGCTTCCATTTCTCCGCTTTCGGTAATGATGAAGTATTTGAATCCTTTGATCGATAATACTCTTCCGGCTGAAAGCGCTTTATCCGTGTTGTTATAATTAATAGAATGGAAATGATTCCATCCGTATTCGGTTAGTAATGTCATTTTGAAATAAATTAATAGACAGAAAATCCTTCACCCGAAGGGAGGATATCTTAAAATTGAACAGGAAAATATATCGTTACAGAGAATAGAGATTCTCTGTACTCAGGCAATCATTATTCCTGCAAGGCGATATGTAAGAAGCGTTTTCAGCGGCTATTTCTTTAGTGCTGATGCAAAAGTAGAAAATTATTGGGTAGAAATAAAAAAGCTTGTCAGCCTGAGTTTATCGAAGGCCAACAAGCTTATCCATTCAGGTTTCGATGAACTCAACCTGACAGCTTTCCAGATTATCTCGGAGAGGCGTGATATTTATTACGTTCGTCCTGCAACTGGCGAAGGATCTTGGTTTCCTTATCCAGTGCTTTCTTTTTGTATTCATCAAATTCCTTGGTGAGCAAGTCTACGGTTAACGCCCGTTCTTTCATACTGCTTCGTGAAATCCGTAATGCACCAAGTAAAGCAATCAGGGCCAGGACCAATCCCACCACCACAATAGTTCCTAAAATCAAAAAAGCGCTTTTTGTAAATGGAATTCCTAATACTGAAATGTGTGTGCTGTCATAAGTGATCCCCGCAACAGAGTCTTCCTTTTGCTTGAGGTTATTTTTTGCCACCTGCACATCGCTCTCCAATTGAGCAATTTTTGCATTTGCTTCACGCAAATCTGCTTTGCCTTTTCGTACAGAGTCTTTCGTGATCCTCCAGAAGCCATCCAGTACAAATTCCTTGATCACTTTATAGTCCTGAAAGGTCTGTGCCTTGGTTTTTACCAGGTTGAAACGATCATCCAGTGTGTATTTGCCCTCCAGCGTAGTAGCCTGAGGTGACACCTTTGCGGGTTGTTGTACTTGTTGTGCCGGTTGCTCCTGCGCCATAGCAATCGATGAAACCAAAAGACAAGCCATTACACTCCACTTTCTCATATTATTCTTCATTTTTCGTAACTTAATATCATTCCGTCAAAACACCTATTAGAAATACATTTATTAACCATCAAATCGACAGGCAGAAAATGTATTCGGCAGAAGGCTTTTATAAAAGGATTAAATAATAAGTAACCGGTGACTTCGTAAGCTTTTAATTATCTTAAAGTATCATTTAGTACTTATATCATACTTATGCACCAGGCCTTGGCGAGCAATAAAAGAATTACTCATGGTATTCTTCTATGTATAATCCTGTTCTCCTTCCCTTGCCTGGCACAACAGTCGCTTACCCTTAAGCAATCCTTAAACATTGCCAAGTCTGAGAATCCGGTCCTCAAAACGGCTTATTATAATATCGACATTGCGCAAACAGATGTTGTCTCCGCTAAATTAAGACCAAATCTTACCTTGAATAACCAGACCCTTCAATTGGTCAACTCCCGTTACTTTGCGGAAGGAACTCATTTTTATAGTTCACACAACCGCCAGGTATGGTGGCAGCTCACCAAACAATTCCGGTTGCCTTCTCAACGCAAATCAGGAATTGAACTCAGTGAACAAGGGGTAAAAGTAGAGCAAAAGAACTATGCCGAGCTGGAGCGCAATCTTGCCTTCGAAGTGAGTAATCTATGGCTGGATGCCTGGGTACTCCGGTCAAAACTGGATCTTTACAATGAGGCACAAAAAAACATCGACAGCCTGGTTAAGATCAATGAGCTGCGATTAAAAAATCAGGTCATTACTAAAACTGATCTCATTCGTACCCGATTGGTCTCTGAGCAATACAAGCTGCAAACCCGAAACATCAAACAGAATTACATCAACTCTCTCAAAGACCTGCATTACCTGCTGGGTAAACAGGATAGCATTTCTGTCGATGTAAGCGATTCTTCGGATGTAATTGAATTAAGTGGCCTTTCACTGGATACTTTATTACGATACGGATTCAAAAACCGCACAGATATCCAGGCCGCGCAAAGTGCAATACTTCTTTCCGATTATGATCTGCGTTATCAAAAGTCGTTGGCCTATCCAGTTCCTGAATTGGGGATGATCTGGAACCCGCAAAACACGGTTCCCTATGTTGGTTTTTTTGGTACAATCGCCATCCCGATTTTTAATCGCAACCAGGGAAACATTGCCCGCTCACAAACCACTCAGCGACAAAACGTTCAACAACTGGAAAGCATCAAAAAGCAAATCAGTGCGGAGATTCAAACCGCTTACATGAGCTATCATACACAACGCGAAAATCTGAATCGTTACAAAGAGATTCTGACGGAATCAGAGAACGTACTCAACTCCGTTCGCTATGCATATCTCAAAGGGGGAACAACCATTGTAGACTTTCTGGAGGCACAACGCACCTGGTTTGACACCCGGCAGTTGTATTACGATGAAGTACTTGCTTATAGGAAAAGCTATGTGGAGTTACTACATAGCACGGGGTTGATCTATCAATTATTTGAATGATAAAACGAATGAAATTGAAAGCGTTTTTTTTACTGACGACAATACTATTACTGGCAGCATGTGGTCACAAAAGTCCTCCGGCTCAGAATATAACACCACCCGAGATCCAGGTCAAAGACAATGGCGTGCACATTACATTTCCTGATTCCGCTTTATCCAAAGGATTCAGATCAGAGAAAGTGGTAGTGTCGTCTGTACAAGCTCAACTAAAAACTCCGGCTCGTGTCATAGCAACTATTGTAAAGTCAGTGGAAAACACAGAACAAAACTTAGTACTATTTGAGAATCCGGATCTCACCGCCAACTACACCGCATTTCTTCAACACGTCATCAATATCAATACCTACAAGGTAAACCTTGCCCGCATCAAAGATCTGGCTGCAAATGGCGCGTCCACCGGTAAGGAAGTGATTGAAGCGGAAACACAACTGGCCAATGAACGTGCTGCCATTATCGAAGATGAAGCCAAACTAAAACTGGCAGGATTGGATCCTGAACAATTAATCAAAGCAAAAATTCATTCGGTATGGCTGATTTGTGATATACCGGAAACTCAAATTGATAATCTGGTAACGAAAGGCAATTGTAAAATCACGTTCAGTTCCTTTCCTCAGGATGTATTTGAAGGAAAAATTGAAGAGACGGGTGAAGTGGTTGATCCGATCACCCGCATGATTAAAGTGCGCGTGAGTATTCCTAATCCCAACAATAAAATCAAAGCAGGAATGTTTGCAAGCGTGCAGTTCGGAATTCGCGAAGGAAATTATGTATCGATTTCAAAGGAAGCATTGGTAAATGTGCAGGGTAAGAATTTCGTTTTTGTAAAAACATCTCCTGTTGCCTTCGAGCGTAGGGAAGTAATGACAGGCGATCAACTCAATAATCAGATCGTCATTTTCCAGGGTTTGAAAGAAAATGAAACAGTAGTGACCGCTGGTACTATGCAGCTGAAAGGGCTGAGTTTTGGATATTAAAAACAAACGAAATGCTTCAGGCTAACATCTACTTTGACAAAGATGACCTTCACGGATCGCAAACGCTGGAAGAGTTCATCATGGAATTTCTTTTAAGAAAAAAAGTATCCGGAGCCACCGCCTTCAGAGGCTCGTTTGGATTTGGTCAAAACCAGCACGTGACACAACCACATCTTCTTTTTTCTTTCGATGAGTTGCCTATGCTCATCACATTTGTAGATGAAGAGGAGAAGGTAAAGCATACACTGACTGAACTTCGTAAAGTATTTAAAGGTGGGTTGATCACCACACATTCCGTTGATCGCTGGTAATTTATGATTCGTAATCTCCTTATCTTTTCTCTTACCAACCGATGGACCGTCATTGCACTGGCGCTCCTACTCTCGGGTGCAGGATATTTTTGTTTTACCAAACTGAAGATTGAAGCCTATCCGGATATTGCCGATACCAATGTCATTATTATTGCTCCATACAATGGAAGAGCTGCAGAAGAAGTAGAACAACAAGTCACCATTCCTATTGAGCGTGCATTGAACAACGTACCGCAGGTACTGGATAGAAGATCACGCACCATCTTTGGCCTGTCAGTAGTACAATTAACTTTTCAGGACGGCACCAATGACTACTTTGCACGGCAACAAATTATTGAGCGGCTTTCCGGTGCTGACCTTCCGCCTGGTGTAGAACCCGAACTGGCTCCACTCACTACCGCAGTAGGAGAAATTTACCGCTATGTGGTAGAAGCTCCTTCTTCCTTCACCCCCATGCAACTTCGCGATCTGCAGGATTGGGTGATTCGTCCCTATTTGTTGCAGGTTCCTGGAATTGCCGATATCACCACATTTGGCGGCCCAATCAAACAGTTTCACATTCTCATTTCTCCGGACAAGCTCCGCAAGTACAATCTTTCCCTCAATGGTGTGATTGATGCAGTTGAGAAGAATAATCAGAATACAGGAGGAAGCATTATCGAACGCGGTGGCCAGGGTTTTGCCATTCGTGGGCTTGGCGCAATCAAAACTCAAAAAGACATCGAGAATATCGTACTCACTTCTGTTAATGGCGTGCCGGTGTTTGTACGCAATGTCGCGGATGTAGAAATCAATCCACCTGCACCTTCAGGTGTGTTGGGTTATACAGTACCTTCAGAAAATATTGATAAGATCGGCTCACCCGAAGGAATTATTCTTCTTCGCAGAGGGGAAAATCCAAGTGAAGTATTGAAACTACTGAAAGCAAAGATTGAAGAAATGCATGAACGAGAACTTCCGGAAGGCGTTCATCTTCGCGTTTTATATGATCGTAGTTTTCTCATTAACCACTCACTGGAAACAGTAGGTCATACCTTATTTGAAGGTGTTTCGATTGTAGTAATCGTTCTCATTTTCCTCCTGGGAAGTTTGCGTTCA
>JBGATZ010000098.1:0-12065 GCA_044228905.1 Cyclobacteriaceae bacterium
AACAAAGAAGGAGTCGCGCACTCCGTCATCAGTTGATCGTATCAATGTTTTTACTTTTGTTAATCGACCTCCGGAATGATTGAAGAATTGGTAGTCATGTTCTTTCATGATTCGTTCAAGTTCTGGTTCGATTTTATTAAATAATGTTTCGCAAATGATAATCGGTTTGAAAGTGTCAATGGTACGATAGGCACCTTCAAGAATATAATTCTCTGTCCCCTCCGTATCAATTTTGATCAGATCAATATTGCTTATTTGGTGAGTAGCGACAAAATGGTCGAGTGTCTCTGTTTTTACAGTGATCGGTTTTTTGAGATGATCCTGCTTCAGACTTCCAACACCACCCAGGTTGTGTTTAAGATAACTATACTTCTGATTGGGCACTTCGTAAAATGTTGCTTCTCCATTTGATGACGAAATGGCCAGATCATTTATAGTAATTCTATCCTGAAGATTATTGATCGAAACATTTTGAGTCAGGTAATACAGAGGCCCGGATGAAGGCTCAAATGCGTTTACCGTTACCGTTTTATTTACCTGAGTGGCAAGTAGGGAGTAATATCCGGTGTTGGCTCCAATATCAAAGAAGCTTTCGCACTTAGATATGAGTTCCAGGAACACGGGCGTGTATTCAAAAGAAGCAGCCTGTTTCCAATAGAGTAGTTTAGTGACATAGCTCGTTTGGTTGGTCATCATTTTGAACCGGGTTGCCTTGTCTATGTTTAATGTAATCGTTCCTGAAGGTGGCAACCTGAACGAAGTAAACGGAGATAAAACCCTGTTAATAAATAACAGTGTGGGGTTTAGGGCGGGGTGATAAATGATTTTGTAAAGGAACTGCACGGATCAGGGTTTGAACCAAAACGTAGTATCGAATAGTCCGGTAGTCGTATTCACCATCTTCCAGTCTTTAAGTACTTTGAATACAGGTTTGTATCGTTCCCGGTCTGAATTGTCCAGAACGAAAATTCCTCCGGGTTTTAATTTTGGAATAGCATTGAGGCAGCACTCCACACGTGCTCTTCCGTCAACCATAATGAAATCGAAATGATTATCCGGATATTCTTTCACAAAAGTGAAATAGTCATGATACTCTTTACGAATCTGAAAGTCATTTTCCGATAGCGGGTAATCTTTATAGAATGAATAGCTATGTTCTGTAATCGGAGTGGCTGGTGGAATAAAACGATAATCAATATTGTTCTGGTTGCGTTGCTGAAGTTTTGTTTCAACTATCCTGAACCATCCTTCATTGTGCTCTACGCTTGTAATGTGTTTCAGGTGTTTGGCAAAGAAGAGTGTACTGTTGCCACTTCCATATTCAAAGCCAATCATTTCTTTAGTAAGTATTTTTTCGAACACACGAATAGCAGCCTGACTTGTCCAGGGGCGCTCGGGATTGAAGAGCTTAAAGATTTTATAGTTAACCTTTAGCAGCGGTCGTGCGATACGATAAAAAATATACCCGGTGGAAAATGATTTCTTACGGATCAGATTCTTCTTCATATAAAATGAAGATTGGGAAATCTCACGCGCGATATCGTAGGCAGCAGCCATGATCAGATTGTATTATATAGTTTAATTAATTCCTTCTGGGTCGTCTCCCAGTTTAAATTTCCATCAAGTGTGGCCTGTTTTCCTTTTTCTCCCAGTTCAACGGCCAATGCAGGATGGGAATAAAGGGTTTTCACTTTTGTTGCGAAATCCTCCGGGCTGCCCGCTTCAAATACCAATCCTGAATTGTATTTGGTAACCAGCCGTTTAAGGGGAGCACTTGAACTGACCAGCAATGGTTTGCCAGCCATCATTCCCTGAAATAGTTTATGAGGTACCGTATTATCTGTATGGCCATTGGATTGGTGAGGGATTACATTCACACTTGCAAAGTGCATGTAGGAGTAGAATTTTGAAAAGGGCTGATAACCGAAAAAATGAACATTGGTAAGATTCAAATCGTTTACCAGCGAGTGCAGGCTGTTCATTACAGAAGGACTTCCGAATCCAACGATTGCCAATTGGATTTGATCGTTGTCCTTTAAATAGTGCATGGCTCTGATGGCAACGTCCACTCCGCGATGGGGTCCGATTCCCCCAGAATAAGTCAGGATGAATTTCCCGTTTAGTTTTTCGTAAACAGCCGGATCTGATTTTTGATTGATGAAACCCTTGTCTTCTGTATTGGTAACAACAGTTATTTTTATGGTCTCGATGTTATGCTCGGCAATTACCCGCTCCTTCATTTCCTCGACAACAGCAATTACGTGATCGCATTGTTCGCATGCTTTCTTTTCAAATTTCGTCCAGTGAGCGGGATTCATAAACAAAGCATTCTTGATCCGAACAATTGGATTTTTCTTCCATTTGAACCATGTGCGTAATGCTTCCGGATAATTTTCATGCATGTCCAACACAACTTTAAGCCCTAATTTATTTTTAAGACTTAGGGCAGTTCCTGCAAGTGGAAGGTCGTTGACGTGAACAATTCTTATTCCTTCACGGGTAGTGATTTTTTTTATTGCTGATTTGAAGCAAGGATGAACAAAATTGATTGACATGATGACATCCCAAAATGCCAGCTGGTAGTTGTTTTTGCCGGCATCGATGCGATGAATTTTTATTCCTTCGAATTCCTGGAATGAGTTTTCACCCGTTTTACGAAGGCATAGCAAATGGATTTCGAAGCCTGCACGGATGAGGGCATCCGATTCCTTTTTTACCCGTATATCAGCCGGGTAAGGGGCATTCAGCAGCATTAAAATCTTCTTTTGCACGTCTCAAATTTTAATTTGTCGCAAAGAAAGGGAATTTTGCAGCCCGAATACATCCATAGATGAAAATAACACTCATTGCTGGTGCCCGCCCCAACTTCATGAAAATTGCCCCAATGATCAGGGCAATAGAACAAACCCAGGCTTCAGGAAAAGCGATTTCTTACAGGCTGGTTCATACTGGTCAGCACTATGATGACAAGCTGAGTAAGATTTTCTTTGAGCAGCTTAATATACCAGAAGCTCACGTGAACCTTGGTGCTGGATCGGGCTCGCAGGCGGAACAAACTGCGCGGATTATGATTGAGTTTGAGAAAGACCTGATGGCCAATCCCACTGATTTAGTAGTAGTGGTGGGTGATGTTACCTCTACGATGGCGTGCACTATTGTAGCAAAGAAATTAAATACAAAGGTGGCACATGTCGAAGGAGGAATCAGGTCGTTTGATATGACTATGCCGGAAGAAATCAATCGAATGGTGACTGATTCACTGGCTGATTATTTCTTTACTACATCTGAAGTAGCTAATGAGAATCTTCGGAAAAATGGCGCAGCCGAAAGTCAGATCTTTTTCGTTGGTAATACCATGATTGATACTTTGTTAACTCATTTGTCCCACGCAATTCAACCAGAGCTGTGGAAGGTGAACAATTTAAACCCGAAGAAGTATGGCGTACTGACTTTGCATCGCCCTTCGAATGTAGACGACCTTGAAAAATTTGGTCAATGGATGAATGTTATTGATGAGCAGGCCGGAATTCCTATGATTTTTCCCGTGCACCCTCGAACCCGAAAGAATTTCCAGAAGCTTGCCGGCAACCTCAAAAATATCATCACAACCGATCCGCTAAGCTATCTTGAGTTCATCTATCTGCTAAGAGATGCCAAAGTGGTGATCACGGACTCAGGCGGAGTTCAGGAAGAAACCACATTATTGGGTGTGCCCTGTATCACGCTTAGAAATAACACAGAGCGCCCCGAGACCATCACTGTCGGAACCAATGAGATGATTGGGGATCACTTTGATTCACTGAAAGCTGCGCTTCAGAAATTAAATGAAGGCAAGTGGAAGAAAGGAACGATTCCTGAATTGTGGGATGGAAAAACGGGAGAACGAATTATCCAGGAAATACTGAAGATTAAAAAATAAAGGAAATTTGGATTTTGAAGATTCCTCTGAGCTCTCTTTCACTATAGACATATAGGAAAAGAGAGCTTTGAGAAAAATTGTAATCGGGATTGGGCCTGATTACTATCCATCAACTCGTGACTGATGGAGGGGACTGTTGATTCTTGGGGTTAGAATTAATAGCGACACAAACATACTATGTTCCGATCACCCAAATTCATCTATTATTTCTTAATCATTACCGTTCAAAACTTACCCCTTTGGGAGTATAACTTCATTTTAAATAGCTGTTAATCAGCTTTATATATTGTTGCGTAAAATCACCAAACCTGTCCGTAAAATCACCTATCCTAACTTCGATTTAAGCCTGTTGGGGTTATCTTTAAAAAAAGACTCCCAGGATTTTGCTTTCGATTTTACCGGACCGTTCTGATAGTGATGGCATACCGCGACACCTAGTGCATCAGAAGCATCGAGAAGCTTAGGCATTTCTTTGATGTTGAAAATCTGCATCAGCATTTTTGCTACCTGCTCTTTCGAAGCATTACCATTTCCTGTAACAGATTGCTTTACCTTTTTTGGAGCATACTCAGTGATGGGGATTTCGCGATGCAGTGCAGCAGACATGGCCACTCCCTGCGCTCGTCCCAGTTTTAGCATCGACTGTACGTTCTTTCCAAAGAATGGAGCCTCCAGAGCTACTTCGTCCGGACTAAATTCATCAATGATGGCCAGCACGCGATCAAAGATTTTTTTCAACCGTAACTCATGTGACTCAAGCTTGCTCAAATGAATGACTCCGAATTGAAGTAATGTGAGTTTATTCCCCTGCACGAGAATAATGCCGTACCCCATGATGCTTGTTCCGGGATCGAGACCGAGAATAATCTTTTCTTTAACAGCTTTTTTCTCCATTTTGCTTTCCCTCGCAATTTAGCGACAAAGTAATAATGACCGCTTATTTCATTGTTGTGTTCCTGCTTTATTATGCTTCAATACTTTTACTGGTGTGGGGCTGGATTAAAGCGAAAAGGTATGAGCAGCGAAGACTGAGTCAGAATCATTTTCTTTCTGTGGTCATTGCTTTCCGTAATGAAGAGACCAATCTTTCAGATTTATTGACTGGCCTTCAAAAACAAAGCTACTCCACAGAAAAGCATGAAGTGATTTTGGTGGATGATCATTCCGGTGATCGATCTGCTGAACTAGTAAAACAATTTCAATCATCCGGGATCCGATTGGTTCAGCTTCCAGCAGATAGAACAGGAAAGAAAGCAGCGCTTGACTTTGGTATTCGTCAGGCAAAAGGGGAAATCATTGTCACGACCGATGCTGATTGCTTTGTATTACCTGATTGGTTGCAAAGTATCAATGCCCAATTTCAGAATGACAAAGTCAAAATGACAACCGGACTTGTTCGTATTGATGAGTCTGCTTCTTTATTTTCCAAAATACAGGCGATGGAGTTTGTGAGTTTGATGGGAACAACCGGAGCAACATTAAGTTTGGATTTGCCTACTATGTGTAATGGAGCTAATCTTGCTTTTCTGAAGTCGGCTTACCTTGAAGTAAACGGTTATGAAGGCAATGAGGACATCCCTTCCGGTGACGATGAATTTCTCATGCGAAAGATCGCTGCCAGATGGCGCGACAGTATTCGGTTTATGGATGATCAAAAAGCAATCGTATCTACGCCAGCATTAGCTTCGTTCCCTGAGTGGATCAGTCAGCGGCTTCGCTGGGCAGGTAAGTGGAAATACAATTCATCGATCATTACCAAAACAGTGGCATTGTTTGTAATTGGATTTCATCTCAGTTTTTTGGTATTCGTTGGATTAACTCTCTCAGGACAATTTGATTGGAGGTGGCTTGCTCTTTTTTGGGGAACGAAGATGTTGATCGAAGCTACTTTCCTAATCCCCGTTAGTAAAACTCTTCAATTGGGGTGGCGCTGGATTCCCTTCTTCATTTTGCAATTCACTTATTCACTTTACGTTGTGGTGATTGGAATTCTTTCGCAGGTAAAGGGCTATCAATGGAAGGGGAGGCGAGTGGGGCCAAAGATGTCCTAAACATCTAATAGGATTAATCCCAATAATCTGGGTATTCCTGATTATTTTTGTTTCAATACATCTATGAACGAACTTTCGCTGAAGAAGCTGGTAGAGAAGAAAGAGCTGGAACTCAATGCCTTGCTGGAAATCACGCAGGCAATCAACAGCAATTTGCCGGAGGAATCGTTATATAAGATCTTTAATTTTACCCTTCGTTCTAATCTCAACCTCACCAAAATCGCTCTTTTCGTCCTGGACGAAGTATGGGCATGTAAAGCTACGTTCGGCACCAAGAAAAACTACGCCCGCACCAGACTGGACGAGCGTATGAAGCTGGTGAAGAATATTCATCGGATCAGTGAGTTCGATAATTGTGATTTTGAGGAGTTCGATATGGTTATCCCCGTGGCGCATAAAATGGAGACACTCGCCCTTGTGTTTGTCGGAGGGATCGATGAGCAGGTCAATGATGAGCAAAGTGAACACGACAAGTCTGAGAATATCAAATTCATTCAGGCATTGAGTAACATCATTATCGTTGCAATAGAAAATAAAAAGCTAGCGCGCAAACAACTGGCCCAGGAAGCCTTTCGTAAGGAGCTGGAAATTGCGAGCGATGTGCAGCAGTTTTTGTTCCCGGAAAAGCTTCCTAATACGCCACGCTTAAAAATAGAAGCAAGCTATCTGCCTCATGATTTAGTGGGGGGCGATTACTACGACTACATACCGATTAACAAAAATCAGTTTTTGATTTGTGTGGCGGATGTAAGTGGTAAAGGAATTGCAGCGGCACTGATGATGTCTAACTTCCAGGCTTCGTTGCGTACATTGTTAAGACAAACGCCTAATCTTACAGAAATTGTGGAAGCATTGAACTTCCAGGTAATGGAAAACACTAAGGGGGAGAAGTTTATCACCTTCTTTGGTGCGATCTATGACATCAATCTGAAGACGATGGTATATGTGAATGCAGGCCACAATCCTCCATTACTCTGGCAAAAGGGAAAAGGCGTTCGTTTATTGGAAGACGGATCGACCGTATTGGGTGCGATGCAACCATTGCCATTCATCAATGAAGGATTTATTGATGGGTTGGATGAATTCACGTTGTTCTGTTATACAGACGGATTGACGGAAACGATGAATGAAGCAGAACAGGAGTTTGGTCAGCAATCATTGATCGATTACTTCGATCAGAATCATGCAAAAGATTTGAAGACTATTCACCAGGATATCATTGTGGCATTGGATGGCTTCAAAGGCCGTAATAGCTATCGCGATGACATCACGATCCTTACCTGCCGGATAGAACAAGCATAACTACAAGTAACAATTGCAATTTTGAAATTACGAATTGGAGCTCTTCCCAATCGTCAGTTGTAATTCGTAATTTTAACCGCTCATGATATTTCGTACTCCTTTTTTTCTTACAATATGAAAGCAACCTTCTTTTGTATTGGAGATAATGTGAGAAAGCATTCGGATGTATTTAAACGGGTTATTAATGAAGGACATAAAGCAGCCAATCACACCTTTAATCACGTGAAAGGATGGAGTACCGAGTTGAATCAATACGTTGAAAATGTAAGACGTTGTGAAGAAGAACTGATCATTAATAAATCTGAAAAGAATAAACTCTTTCGTCCACCCTATGGCAGAATCAAACGGAGTCAGATTGAAAATTTAAAAGAGTATAGAATTGTAATGTGGGATGTGCTGACCTCTGATTACAACAAGAATATTTCGCCACAACGTTGTCTCACACAGTCCATCAAAGCAACACGATCTGGCTCTATTGTGGTTTTTCACGACAGTCTGAAGGCGGAGCGAAACATGAGTTATACTTTGCCGCAGTACATCGAACATTTCCTCAATAAAGGGTTTACCTTCGCGGTATTGCCTGATGAATAACTCCTCACCAAAACGAATTCTGATTGCGCCACTCGATTGGGGACTGGGCCATGCTACTCGTTGTATTCCTGTTATTCGTGAATTGATTCATAGGAAAGCTGAAGTATTCATTGCTTCAAGTGGTGACGCACTAATCTTACTGAAACAGGAATTTCCTGCGCTTACCTTTTTTGAATTGCCCGCTTATCGGATGCACTATTCAAAAACACTTCCTTTTTCATTGAGCTTACTCTTTCAGGCTCCTAAATTTCTAAAAACAGAGAAACTCGAACATAACCGGATCGAAAAACTTGTAGAAGAGAATCAAATTAATCTGATCATTTCAGATAACAGAGTGGGATGCTGGTCAGATAAAGTGCCTTGTGTGTTTATTACTCACCAGATTAATCTTCAGATGCCGTTTTTATTGAAGTGGCTTGAACCTTCAGTGAATAAATTAAATCATCAATGGATCAACCGGTTTACTCATTGCTGGGTTCCGGATGAAGAGATGAATTCAATTACAGGAAAGCTTTCACAAAACGGAAAGTTCAGCACAAGCTTTATTGGAATGTTGTCACGATTTAGTCGGATGAAAGGAATGGAGAAGAAATACAATCTGGTCATTCTCTTATCCGGACCGGAACCACAGCGAACAGTGTTGGAAGAAATTCTGCTCAAGCAGCTGATCAATTTTTCTGGTAAAGTCTTTTTTGTGAGAGGCTTACCCGGAGAAAAAGTTCTTCTTCAACACGAAAACAAGAATATTTTTTTTGGCAATCATCTTCCTTCAGATGAATTGAATAAAGTAATTGAAGAATCAGAGTTGGTTGTCTGCCGCTCGGGTTATAGCACGGTGATGGACCTGGCACGATTGAATCAGAAAGCAATCTTCATTCCTACGCCCGGACAAACCGAACAGGAGTTTCTTGCGGAAGAACTTCAAAAGCGAAAAATTGCTTTTTCAATGAAGCAAAGTGAATTCAATCTTGGTCAGGCATTAAAATTATCCCCGCAATACAAGGGCTTTACAGAATACACTGAAAGCGGATTGCTTGGCAAGGCTCTGGACCAATTAGGAATATGAATTTGATCAAAAGTTTTGCAGTAGCATTTAAAGGCTTGAAAGTTGCAGTAAGGGAAGAACGCAACATGAAGATTCATTTGCTGGCTGCCATTGTTGTGATTGCTGCGGGTTTTTATTTTGAGATTACGTCAATAGAATGGCTGGTAATTATGGTGATGATTGGCCTGGTTATTTGTGCCGAGCTGATCAATAGCGCTATCGAAAACCTCACCGATTTAGTTTCAAAAGAAAAACAGCCGTTGGCGGGGAAAGTAAAAGATGTCGCAGCAGGTGCGGTATTGTTTGCCTCGTTTATCTCTGTGATCGTTGCGATCATTATCTTTGCGAAATATTTTAAAGCGTTATTGTTACAATGAATGATTCTGGTTTTTGGGTAGATACACACGCGCACGTTTATAGCAAAGATTTCAATGAGTACAGAAAAGAAATGTTTGACCGCACCTTAGCGGCAAATATTGGGAAGATTTACATGCCAAACGTAGACCATGCTTCCATTGACGGAATGATGGAAATTGAACAGCAGGACCCCGAACACTACGTTTCCATGATGGGATTGCATCCTTGTTCGGTGAACGCGGACTTTGAAAAAGAGCTGGTAATTGTGGAGGACTGGCTATCGAAAAGAAAATTTGCAGCAGTAGGAGAAATAGGTACTGATTTGTATTGGGACAAAACGTTTTGGGAACAACAGAAGGAAGCGTTTAAAATTCAAGTTGGATGGGCGAAGAGATACGATTTACCAATTGTGATCCATTGCCGTGAGTCAATGAACGAAACCATTGAATTGCTCGAACCTTTGCTCGATGGAAAACTAACGGGTGTGTTCCATTGCTTCACCGGTTCATTGGAGCAAGCGCAGAAAATTATTTCCATGGGTTTTTATCTCGGACTAGGTGGCGTGACTACATTCAAGAACGGGGGACTTGACAAAGTCATTCCTCATCTTGGCTTGGAAAAACTGGTATTGGAAACAGATAGTCCTTATCTCGCACCGGTACCTCATCGTGGAAAGAAAAATGAACCTTCCTATATTCCTATCATTGCGCAACGGGTGGCGGATCTCAAACAAATGTCATTGAGGCAAATTCAAACCGCTACAACGGTTAATGCGTTGAAACTTTTTAACAGTAACAATCGGTAATCCAAATTATATGGTTCAAGGTTATAAGAAAATAAATATCAACACCGCTTCACCTGAGCGTGCACGATCAAAAGTGATGATCATTTATACAGGCGGAACGTTCGGTATGGTGAGCAATACTTCGGGTACATTGGTTCCCTTCGATTTTTCTTTAATCCTGGAACATCTTCCAACACTTCGTAATTTATTCCTTGAGCTGACCGTCATTTCGTTTGATCACCCTATCGATTCATCAAACGTACAACCGGAGCATTGGCAAACGATAGGTAAAATCATTTACGATCATTATGAAGAACATGATGGTTTCGTGGTTTTGCACGGAACGGACACGATGGCATTCACTGCTTCCGCGTTGAGCTTTATGCTACCAAATCTTGCTAAACCCATCATCTTTACTGGCGCCCAATTGCCGATCAGCGAACCACGTTCGGATGCACGTGAAAATTTAATTACTTCACTGGAAATTGCATCAGCCAAACAGGATGGCAAAGCCGTTGTTCCCGAAGTATGTGTGTATTTTGACTATGAATTGTTGCGTGGCAATCGAGCACGTAAAGTGGAGAGCATGCACTTTGATGCCTTCAAGTCAGAGAATTATCCACCGCTGGCGAAGGCTGGTGTAAAGATCGATTATGAGTTGTCAGCTATTCATCGGCCTGGCGCTGCCGATAAATTAGCATTACGCTCAACATTTGATGACTCAGTTTCTATTCTGAAACTCTTCCCTGGCATTAACAAAGCCGCAGTTGAGGCCATTGTAAAAACTCGGGGATTGAAAGCGCTGGTCTTGGAGACATTCGGATCGGGTAATGCTCCTTCTGCAACGTGGTTCATTGAGTTGATTAGTGGAGCTATCAAAACAGGACTGATTGTATTAAACATCTCTCAATGTCCTGGTGGAATGGTGTTACAGGGCAGGTACGAAACCAGCAGGCAACTCAATGAAATAGGGGTGATTAGTGGGGGGGATATGACCACCGAAGCAGCCGTGACCAAACTCATGCTTTTGTTGGGCGAGCATCCCCTTGTCAAAGTGAGCCAGGAAATTCAAAAGTCGATTGCGGGTGAGATTACCCTCTCGTAACACTTGCTTGCCTTAAATTTTATCCATTTCTTTGTGGCCCTTTGACAGGACGGTTCTCGCAAGCTTTATTAGCAGAGTTTACCGATAGTTATCTGGACTAGTGGTTGAAGGAATATTTAGGAGAGTTGTCCGAGTGGTTGAAGGAGCACGCCTGGAAAGTGTGTATACCTGAAAGGGTATCAAGAGTTCGAATCTCTTACTCTCCGCTGATAATCAAAAAGCGCCCAAAAGGCGCTTTTTGAGTTTTAGATAGATTGTCAAAAAAACATTTTACAATTGGATAAACCGGAGATCAATGAAGTTATTCTGCGAAGCAAACAGTTAGAATTGCTTTAAGATTTTCCACGGAGAATCAGTTTAATTTGCTATGCGTAAGGTCGACAATAAATGGGAAGATCCTTGAACAAAAAAAGCAGAACCGCCCGTTCTGCTTTTTTCTTTTACCCTAGAGTGATCTAACACTTAACCCTAAATCATCCTGATGGATGTGTTTGTGATAGTAAAATGAATAAAAGCGAAGGAGATTGTCATCCGTATTTTTACTGAAATAATTACGTAAGTAAAATTGGGTTTTGAAGAGGGATAGACCGCATCGAAGGAAGAACGGGTTCTTACTTATTGAAATGATGTTATAATTGAATTTTGTTGAATGTATAACCGACAAATCACCGAGTTGCCACACTGTCTTCTGATTGAGTTTTATTTTTTAGGTTTCCTTTCTTATTTCCCCTGACAATCTTATAACTTGGCGGTAATAACGTGCCTATGAATAAAACTGCTTCGTCTATAGAATTGAATAATCCCCGTACTATTCGTGCCTGGTGCATGTATGACTGGGCTAATTCAGTTTACTCACTTGTAATCTCTTCTTCCATTTTTCCCATTTATTATAAGGCGGTGGCTAAGGAGAA
>JBGATZ010000099.1:0-12064 GCA_044228905.1 Cyclobacteriaceae bacterium
TACAACTATCGAAATTGGAAAGGTAGAGTTAGGAGAAAGTACCATCAACGTTTTTGCTAAAATCATACGGGGCGAAAAAGGGCCAACTGTTACTACTCCTGCACGAGTCTTCTCTATAGAAAAACGCGATGGAGTTACGGGAATGGAATTTTATCTTAATGGTAAGATGGCCAGTGCACTCATGCTGCCTTCATTTTAACGATTATTCCATTAAATCCGCTGAAGTTCAAAAACAGTAATCTCAGGTCTTACATTAAAACGCACTTGCCATAAGTGTCCAAGTGCCCTGTTGATGTAAAGATTTCTGCCATCACCAAGATCAATTTCTCCTTGAGTATATCTTTTGTTTTTAACTGGTAATACCGGAGCATCCAAAAACGGAGGCTTGCATTGCCCTCCATGTGTATGACCCGATAAAATCCATCCGTTATATCCACTCCACACATCCAGGTCACACACATCCGGGTTATGGCAAAGAACAAGATTTGCGTTTGATGCATTGTGATTTTTTATGACCGTTTGTGGAGCAAAATTCAATCCCCAGTAATCATCTAACCCGATAATATTTAAGCCATTAAAATTCTGTTGCTCATTTCTCAACAAACCGATTCCTGCCTTTTCAAGTTGGGAAGAAACTTTATTCGCCACTGACTTCTGTGACCAGTTGAGGCCGTAGTCATGATTACCCAAAATTCCAACCGTACCCAATTTGCCTTTCACAGAATACTTTAAGACTTCATTCAACTGATCAAATTGCTTCGCATTTTCATAGCTGATATAATCACCGGTGTAGACCACAAAGTCGGGTTCAAATTTCTGAGCTTTAATAAACGATTCAATCAGGTAATGATAATCAAATCGGTTCCCTACATGAATATCGCTGATCTGCATCAGCGTCTTTCCTATCAAATGGTCCGGAAGATTTTTGACAGGCATTTTCCTTCTTACAAACTCGAGCCAGAATGGCTCAACCTGCCAGGTATAGAGTCCTGTTAAAACACCAATCCCTGCAGTTCCTGCAAAAGAGCGTTTAATAAAAGTCCGTCTGTTCATCAGTTTAATTCGAAGGAATAACGTTATCCAAATATACGCGTACCGGGCAGCAATGTTACGGCTACACCAATCACATCAATTAAAACCCTCCTCTTATCAACCAGCGTCTACTTGTGGTCAATCCCTTTCCTTAGTATCTGATCTGAACTGTAGTTTCGGATATTAAAATAGTTTGAAAGTATGTCCATACGATCTGCTGGTGTGCTCGTCATAATAATGCTATGCTGCAAATGCATCGGCCAGAAAAATGCAAATAGAATTGACTTCCAACACCTCCAACAAAAAATTCAGGAACTGGAAAATCTACGAACAGCCTCGGAAGTAGCCGATGATTCAGAAAAATTTATCAGTTACTACACCTCGGATGCAATCTGTATGCCTGAATACCAGACAATGCTGGCCGGTACCACTGAAATAAAAGCGTACTACAACGAGATCTTCCAACGCCAGAAGATAAAATCATTCAATCGTAAAACCGAAGAAATTATTCAGCTCAATCAAACTATTATTGAAATCGGAACATTTACTAAAAAGTACTCCAATCATTCCGACACGCTCCGGATTCAACAAGGAAAATACTGGACGATCTGGAAAACAGATTCCGGCAATAATTTAAAAATAACCGGTGAATCATTCGGATTTACTCACTCCATTAAAAATCCTTCAGAGCTGGTTTATTTAAATCAGGCGCAACCGGATGAGTCGGAAGTACTTCTTAAAAAACAAATTCCACTCGAATTGAAGGCCTACAACGCACTGATGGAAAAAGGGGTACGAACAAGAAACGGTGATCTGCGATCCTCCTTCTTTGCAGAGGATGCGGTCATCATGCCTTTTGCTGAACCAACCGTGAAAGGGATAGATCGGATCAAGCCTTACCTCAATGGTTATTCCAACAGAGGAACGATCACTCTTCAAGCTGTAATGTGTTACACCTATGATTTCGAATACGCAGATAATTATGTACTGGAATACGACATGTTCAAGGTGAAATGGTCGCGTGAAAACCAGGAAGGCAGAACAGAAGGTAAGGGAATCCGGATCTGGAAACGGCAGCCCGATCATTCATTGAAATTATATCGTGAAATCGGCACGCACAATTACCTGGAAAATTAAACCACTCACCATGAACAGAAAACGCATATCACTGATCATACCACTTTGCTTCTGCGCTCAGTTAGTATTTGCTCAATTGAATACAAAAGCAGATGACCAAACACTAAAATGGCTGAAGCAATTCAGAGCTGACTACATTAAAAGTAAATCAGGCAAAGCAGAACAGGTTCAAAGCTACTACGACAACGCTGTACGGTTGATGCCTGAATTTCAAAAAACAATAATCGGAAAGGAAAATGTTTTAATCTATGAAAAGGCATTCAGTAATCGGTTTGATGTCTCCTCTTATGATCGAACAGAAAGCGAGATCATCGATCTGGGAACAAGAGTGATTGAAACAGGTTCGTTTACTCAGGCGATTACATTGAAGCAAACAAAACAGTCTGCTGAAATAAAAGGGAAATACCTTGATTTATGGATCAGGGAAAATGGCAAGCTGAGTTTAGTTACTCAAGCATGGAATTATAATCATTCGCTGGAGTGGGAAGATAAATTAAAGTTCAACGAAGTGCCTTATGTTGACGTAGCGCTGCAAGCTCACGTACCGATCAACAATGCGATCAGTTTTGAGTTAGCCGCGCTGAATAGATTAATGGAACGAACGGTATCCGAACATGACAACCAGGTATGGTTGCAATTTTATGCCGATGATGGGCAATTTCTTTACAGTCGTCATGAACCGGTGACAGGCAAGAAAGAAATCAACTTATTTTTAGAAGAGCATGTAAAAGGACTTCCGGTTTTCGAAAAGCTGGATGTTCGCAACGACCGCATTGATGATCTGGGCCAGTATGTAGTTGAGTATGCGAGCCATATTGCTATTATCCGTCATGGAGATTTTTCAGGAGTATTTACCGGAAAAGACCTGGCCATCTGGCGAAGAGAACCGAACGGATCTCTGAAGATTTTCAGACATATTGGAATGTATGATTAATATTAGATACCGTACTGGAATTAAAATAACAAATATGAAAAAGATAAAATCAATACTCCTTTTATTAAGTATTTCATTGCCAATACTTAGCTATGCACAGCTCTCAAAGAAATACAAAAACTACGTTCAAAACCACCATCAATCAATGCGATATGGACTATTTATACCAACTGATTATGATGAAAAGAAATCATATCCGCTGATTGTTTATCTCCATGGAAGCACAGATACGGTATCAAGGGACATCGCCTATTATCACGAAGATATTCAAAAGCAAAATCCGTCTTTTGTGATTACCCCAAAGTGCCTGGAGTCCAATCAGGGTTGGGGCAATTCCTGGCATGAAGGACACACACCAGCTACAAGCAAAACTTTGAGCCTGGTGGATTCATTGATAAAGAAATACAACATCGATCGCAACCGGCTTTACATTTATGGAATTTCCATGGGCGGATTTGGAGTGTTCTCTGTATTGTCGAAAGAGAAGGGAAAGTTTGCAGCCGGATATGCCATCTGTGGCGGATCAGATGTCAAAGCTGCGGAGAGTCTATTGCAAACGCCACTCTGGATTTTCCATGGCGAGATAGATGACGTTGTTCCCGTGCGGCTCTCACGGGATGTTTACCAGGAGATAATCCGTTTAGGTGGAACAAAAGTAAAATACACCGAATATCCAGGAGTGAAACACAATAGCTGGGAGAATGCTTCCAGGGAAAAAGAACTGAGCAATTGGCTTTTTGCACAGCGGAAATCATCCAAATAAAATAAGCAAGATGAAAAACACCCGTACTTCTCCACCCGTTTTGCTCTCTGCACTTCTATCGGTAATTACCTTTATTCATGGGTATTCACAAAAGAAACCTGATTACGTCTCCATTGAAGAAGACACAAGGAAAGTAAAAGCGATTCTAAAGCTCATCGACAAGGATGTTACTGACACAAGTGTTTACGCAGATAATGTGGTGCACATGGCTCAGGGTAGCCGGGCTATTACAAATAAAATTCAACTGGCTCAGGTATTACAAGCCGAGGCGGGGTTTGGCAAGTTAATGATGACACACGAACTGATCACATTAAATTCCTATCCTGATCTGGTGCTGACGAGAGGAAGAGTGAAGGGAACTTTTCATCCCTTCAATGGTGATGCAATCACACCTTTTGAAACAAATAATATCATCACATTCCAAAGAATGAAAGATGGATCATTAAAAATATGGCAGGTGATTTTCAATCGGATCGATCTTAATCAGTATCCTGAATCGCAAAATCCGTTTAAGAAATTCGTTGGCGAGTGGACGCTCAAAGATGATAACTGGACACAAAACTGGGGGCAAGGCACAGAGCATATTAAAATTGTAAATCATCATACAACCAATAAAGAGCTGAATACGAACAACAGCATCCTCTCCGTTATTGACGGAGTGCCTCCCAATGGACATATTTACTGGTCATTCAACCCGGTAACTAAAGAAGTAAGGCATCTATCGAGCTTTGGCAGTTCGCGTATTGGCGTTGGAAGCGGAAGTATAAATGATTCCGGGGACGTAACCTTAAAGAATTCCTTCGAAGGAGAAACCCCAGGAAGCTATCGCATTTACACCTATAAATGGATTTCAGAAAACGAATATGAGATGAAGTCTGTTCAATACAATGAAAAGGATCAACCAACAGGACTCTATTATGGCGGAAACTTCATTCGGGTTAAATGAAAAAGTTATTCTATCTTGAATTATGTTCAGGGCAAAATCGGTTGATATTCGAAATATAGAAAGTCCTGCTTTACAACAGGCAGAAAGAAAGAACGATCACTGGTTTTTCAAATACAAAATCTATCACATTCCTTTTTGGTATCTATACCATTACATCTGGACGGCCGTCAACTCGGGAAAACCCATAGAAGTTCTAAGTTTTATTTTCGCTTCACCGAAATTTATCTTCTATGTAGTCTTCCAGGCAATGGCTGTTTATTTCAATTTATATTTTCTTATTCCACGTTACCTCGAGAAAGGAAAATACTGGCAATACATCTCGCTCTTACTTATAACTATTTTTACCGCAGCTTCCTGTATAGTCAGCGGCTATTTTTTAAGCGCGTATATGCAAAACAGTACAACTTTGGAGCTATACGGACATGGGAATTTTTATCATTATTTCCAGGTATATACATTACCATCCACCCTCACCAGCATGATGCTGGCAATGAGTATCAAGCTGGCTAAAAACTGGATTCAAAGCAGGAGAAAACAGCAGGAACTGGAAAAAGAAAAGCTGGGAACTGAATTGAAGTTTTTGAAGTCACAGATGAATCCGCATTTTCTCTTTAATACGATCAATTCAATTTTCGTACTGATTCACAAAAACCCAATGATGGCTTCAGAATCGCTGGCAAAGTTCTCTGATCTGCTCCGCTATCAGCTATACGAATGTAATGAACAGCAAATTCCATTAAATCAGGAACTGGTCTATGTAGAGAATTTTATTGAGCTCCAGGCATTGCGACAGGATCATGATCTGGTGGAATTAAAAGTACACATTGATCCGTATGCGCAACGTAACTTTACGATTGCTCCATTTGTGTTGATCCCTTTCATAGAAAACGCTTTTAAGCATGTTTCACGAAAAAGTCATCACCCCAACCTTATCCACATCGATCTTCGTTTTGAAGATGATCAACTTAAACTATTCATTATAAATAGTATTTCATCTACTTTTCATCCTTCTACCGATGCAGTGAAGCACAGTGGATTTGTTTTGAAAAATGTACAGCGTAGACTGGATTTGATTTATCCGGGAAACTACAGTTTAAAAATAAACCAAACTTCAACTCAGTTTGAAGTCAATTTGCAGCTGACACTACAGGAAGAAATTGTTCAGGAACAAATACCAGCTTAATTAACGTATATGTTGAAATGCCTAACGATTGATGACGAACCGCTGGCCCGCGAGTGCATTGAGAACTACATTAAGGAAGTTGATTTCCTTCAGTCTATGGGAACGGGCAATAATCCACTAGAGTTAACAAAATTGCTGGATCAACATCCGGTTGATCTTATTTTTCTCGACATCCAAATGCCTGTCATCAATGGAATTGAGTTTCTGAAAATGACAACCAATCCCCCAATGGTAATCATCACCACGGCTTATCCCAGCTACGCCCTGGAAAGCTTTCAACTGGATGTGCTGGATTACCTCGTGAAACCGATCACATTCAATCGGTTTTTTAAAGCAGTCAACAAAGCAAAAGATTACCATCAATTACTGAGTCGTTCTTCTCAGGGTGATCAGATCAAATCAGAATCCGACTACTTCTTTGTGAAATGTGACTATAAATACGAACGCATCTATTTTGATGAAATCCTGTACGTTCAGGCTTTACAAAATTATGTCGCCATTTTCACTACCAAAGGAAAATACATGACGCTGTTAACACTTAAAACAGTCGAAGAAAAACTTAACAAGCAATCTTTCATTCGCGTGCACAAGTCTTATTTGGTAGCGATTTCAAAGATTGAGTCGATTGAGAACAGTGAGGTTATTATTCAGTCCTTTCGGATTCCCCTTAGTCGAAACTATCACGACCAGGTATTAAGTCAGGTGGTAAATGACAAGCTTTGGAAAAAATGAAATCGTTGTTATCATTAACGCCTTTATTTTCGCCTCTCCAACTCCATTTGAATCCTATCTATAATAGCAAGTGCCTTGGTCAGGTGCTCTTTATATCTTTCCTTCTCAAATCTTTTAAGCTTGTTGGAAAGCAGAATGTATTGCTTATAGTCATTATCGGTTCGAAGCTTTGATGCGTTTAAAGGTTTTGATTTATCAGTATAACTGTTTTCAAAATTGGTTATTAAACGAGGTCCGAAATATTGATAACCCAGGTTATAGCTAACCTCCTCCACTTCTTTTATATACCTCAAATCTGCTTCATAGTAGGAAACTATTTTTTGTCTTAGACTGTCATTTTCAATTAAGTCCAAACCCTTCGATTTGATCGTTTCATATGAAGCTGCGCTATATATTCCAACATTATACCACGTGAGGTATTCCATATAAAAACCCAAAGAATCCAAATGCATTCCGGGTCCTGCTAAGATTTTTAAAATCCGATCTCCGGCAGCTAACTGCATATCCATAATGCCCAAAGCGGTATGAATCGAAGAAGTGTCCGCCTGAACATTATTTAACATCTCGCTTAGCAATAATAATTCAAGCTTATTGTCCTTTCGTTCTTGATTCAGATTCTCAAATAGAATGGCAACGGAGACTCCTACAAAAATCAGCGCCACTTGTCCGAAAGCCAGCAGAACTTTATTCTTATTCATTTTAAGTGATTAAATGGCGTCAACTAATTTAACTCATCTAACCGGTATTTACTATTTCTTGAGCCAATTCAAAATATAATCCGCTACTTCCTGCCATCCTTCTTCACCGCATATGAAGTGGCTTCTGCCCGCAAATGATTTGTAATCAACCACACTGTTCTTGTCCTTGTAAGAACCGGCAATTCGCTTAGTGAAACTGGCTGGGAAGATGTGATCATTTTCCCCTGCAACAAACAACAACGGGTTGTGTGGTTTTTTAAGATCGACTTTAGCAAATGATCTAGTTAATGTATCTATGGCTATCGTTCTGCTTTCAGAACTGCAATTTCATCAAACAATTTATCGCTTTCCTCACGGGAGAAATTATTGAAGAACGCATAATGATACCATTCACGCGTACCCATATAAGCACCCCCTTTAAAGATATTCACTACTGGAAGCACCGTTTTAATTGTCTGCCAGGGAGCCAGTATATTTTTAGGAGGCGCACCATCGATACTCACACCGGCAACAGCTTTATCCATCTCAATTAACTTCTGTACGACCAACCCTGCCAGCGAGTGACCTATTACGATTGGTTTCTCGGGTAAAGTATCAATGAGTTTAACGATGTTCATCACCACCTCTTCGAAGGTAACTTTGTTCAACCGGGGATCGATATTGGCGCGAAGATCAGCCGGATTTCCTTCATGATACGGATTAGCTGGTGTATAAACGGTGTACCCTTGTGCTTCAAAATAAGTTTTCCAGTCTGACCAGGAAGTGTTGTTAACGAATAATCCATGAACGAACACGATTGTTTTTGACTTTTTCATAGCTGTTGTGTTTTGTTGATTCAAAGATGCAGCAGCTCACACCACAATCTCTTTAACCCAGGTTAAAATCGGTTACTTGCCTGAAAGTCTTTTCCGGATTCGGCTCAGCGAAGGCCCTTGAATACCCAAATACGAGGAAATATGATATAGGGGCACCTTATTAAAAATATCAGGGTGATGTTTGATCAGATCCAGATATCGTTCTTCGGCAGATTTAAACAAAAAACTTTCAGTTCGCTCCATCACTACATTAAAAGCCTCCTGAGCCAGGAGACGGCCGAATCGTTCCCACGCGTGCGATTTCTGATATAAAAAAAGAAGATCGGTGATGTGAATGCAAAGCACCGTTGAATCGGTCAGCGCCCTCGTGTGATAATCACAGGGAATCTGGTTGATAAAACTCTTAAACGATACCACAAACTGATTTCCGGAATAAAGAAACACGTTCTTCTCTTCACCGCTTTTGTCGTCAATGAGATATGAACGAAACACACCGTCCATCACAAAGCCCAGGTACTTACAGACACTCTTTTGTTCGTTGTAATAATCATCTTTTTTGTATGCCTTCTCCTGCCAATAAGGAATCGACATTTTAAATTCAGCAGGAGTAAGTTGAGCAAAGGCAGAGGCAATCTGACCAAGACGTTCTAAATCGTTCATTGGTTAATCAGTTCAATGATTTCAGATTCGAGTCGTTTGTAATTTCCCTGATCCGCCTCTTCAGCCGTGACCTTAATCGCTTTTCCATGATCATCAATCATATCCACAGGCATCATCGCTCCCTGAGAAAAACCAGCCAGTCCATTATTCAAAGTAACAAGATAGTTGCAGGGAAATCCCAGGGTATGTTTGAATCCGGAAATCTCCAGGCCACCCGACTCATTCTGCTCCTTAAGTGAAGGAACCAGATAAATTCGCTGATCATACTCTTTGGCAATTTTCAGCAGGCCGGGTTGGGTATCCCAGAACAGAAGGACAAAGTCTACCTTATCGTGATATTTTTCGACTATCCGATTCAACGCAGTGACTTCAAAACGGCACGGCTTGCACCACGATGCCGTAACCTGCAGAAACAAAGGCCTCTTTTTACTTTGTGTGCTGTAGTTTTTATTGTTGATATCCTTAAATGTATAGTTATCTATATAACTATTGGTAATGATCGCTTTTAAAGAATCCCTACAAGCCTCATAACCGGTCTGATTATTTTCATTCCAGAGTTTCTGCATTCGCTGATTATAAATTTCAATCTGACCAGCAATCTGTCTGAACTCTCTTTTGTTGTTTAAGACTGAACTATCCTGTGAATACACAAGCAAACTACTAAACACCAGCAGGGCTAAAAGCAATCTAGTCATTCTTAATTAATCTTTTTCTTCAAGTAGTCAATCGACCTTTCCAGCACCCGATCCTTCCCCCGTTGATAGTCATCCAAAGTTCGTTTCACTTCAATATCGGGCTTTATGCCATAGCCTACAAACTCACGGCCATCCGGATAGGTATCTTTTTTTGTGCAAACGCGTGCACTTCCTCCACCTGGCAAATCAAACATATAGGGTTGACCAGTGCTGCCAAACGTATTCTCTCCGATTTTTGTCATGTGTGATTGCTTGTCAGCATAGATGAGGAAGTCTTCTGCAGCTGATGCTGTATTATGACCGATGAGTATTGCAGTGGGTACGATAATCCGTTTTCCTTTGGCATCGTTTGACTGAGGGTAATATTCGAAATGGTAAAAATAATTATCGTGATAACTAAGTATCATTTTTTTTACGTCTGCGTTGTTAGCAGTGTCTTTCGGATTTTGGAATTTACCCCAGGCCTTAAATGCAGGCACATGAAAACGACTGCTGCTTCGTGCACCGTAAAGCTTATTACCATTAATCAAATACTGCAAAATACCGGCACCTATTTCGGTATTTCCTCCACCATTAAAGCGAAGATCGATAATAATACCTTTTGCCTTACGGAACTCCGGAAGCAGTTGTTCAAACTGGTTGTAAGCATCCCAATTCTCAAATGAATTTAATGATACATAAGCAATCTGGCTATCCATCCACTTAAAATCAATCAGTTTACGATTCTCCATTTCAGGAAATACGGCTTCTTCTTTTGTTAGTGCATGGGTAAGTGTAAGCGATGACAGATCATTTCCTGGTTTTCTGATTTTGAGAACATATTGGTCGCCTTCCAGCCCTTGAAGCAGTCGTCTGATGCTTAGATCTTTTAGCACATAATCGGTTGATGAAGACAAATACGGAGCAACATGCCTGGCAATATATTCTTCGGTCGATAGTCCATTCACCTCGATGATTTCACTCCCTATGGGAATTTCATCCTTCTTGCTCAGATTTGTTCTCACAATAACTGCCCGGCCGTCAATGTTTTCAACAAATAACCGATACTCTCCAAAAGTGGATATCATCTGCTCCATCGATTTCATACGTGGAAGAAAAACATTTGTATGACCATCCTTCAGCAGCGCACAGAATTTCTGCAGTTCACGATAATACTCATAGTCATTTTGAGTAGCCTGCACGCTCATGATTAACTGCTTGTAGGCATTGTCCCACATGACACGATCAACCTTGTTGAGATACACAAAATTATAGTTGACCTCCTGCCAGAATTTAGAAAGACCATAAATCTTATCAGCCTGCGATAAGGTATTGGGTAATTGACCGTAGGAGTAAAAACAGGCAACTGCCACAAATGTTGTCATTAACTTTCTAACCATACATCTGCTTTTAAGAAATGAAAAATTTAAATACTATATTAAAGATCTGCTCAAGCCCTGAATAAAAGAGAAATACTTCTAATCTGCAATAACTTAAAACAATGACGTTCATCAAAAGCTCCAGGACTACTCCGTTTATCAACTGCATATTCCTTATCGCATTTATAGGAATGTCAGTTCAACTCAATGCACAAAATAACCTTCGTCTTTGGTATAAGCAGCCCGCACGAAACTGGAATGAGGCACTGCCTATCGGCAACGGAAGACTAGGCGCAATGATTTTCGGGAATCCGAAAGAGGAATTAATTCAGCTAAACGAATCTTCCTTGTGGTCGGGAGGGCCGGTGAATACCAATCCTAATCCAATGGCGCCCCAATATCTGAGTGAAATCCGGCAAGCACTGGAAAAAGAAGATTACCCGCTGGCCGAAGAATTGACAAAGAAGCTGCAAGGGCCTTTCACCGAATCATATGAACCGCTTGGTGATTTGAAATTAAATTTTGCTTTCAATGGAGAGCCTACAGATTATTATCGCGATCTGGATATTTCAAACGCTACAGCCACAACCCGATTCAAAGTAAAAGACATTGAATATACGCGCGAGCTATTTTCCTCTGCACCGGATCAGTTAATCGTCATACGACTTACGGCCAGCAAACCAAAGTCACTGAACTTCTCCATCAGCGCTACGAGTCAGTTGTATTATACGAATGAAGTGATGAACGATTATGAACTGGCTCTTCATGGGAGAGCGCCATCTCATACCGACCCCAGCTATTTGCAAACAATGGAGCAAGCAGTAATCTATAACGATCCAACATCTTGCCGTGGAATGCGGTTTGAACTTCGTGTCAAAGCAAAAAACACCGATGGCACAATGTCTTCAACGAAATCATCACTCAATGTAAAGGAGGCTACCGAAGTAATTCTCTATCTCTCTGCGGCCACAAGCTTCAATGGTTTTGACAAATGTCCCGATAAGGATGGCGTAGATGAAAAGAAAATTACCGAAGAGTATCTCACTAATTCACGGAATAAATCATATAGTGAATTGAAACAAAATCACATCACCGATTACCAAAACTATTT
>JBGATZ010000100.1:0-11919 GCA_044228905.1 Cyclobacteriaceae bacterium
AGACAACAAAGGTGAAATCGATGTATGGACGTATAATAACACCTTCCAGAATTTTCTGGCAAATGCATTCATCAGAACAGACTTCCAGGAAGACTTTCACATGAATATTCCTATTCAGACAAGTACTCAGGTTGGGTTGGACTGGAGAAAACGAGTGTACAAAGAATATGATACCTATGGACTTGGTCTTCCCCTTACCCCTCCGTTTAATCTAGCGGCAACGGCAACGCAGGCCGTCGCGCCGTTAAGTACAACCACATTTACAAACGGAGATTATAAGGAGCCCTTCGTTACTTACGGATACCTGGTAAATCAGAAAGTGGATTTTGGTGACTTTGGTGGAGTAACAGGCGGCTTTAGAAGTGACTGGTCTTCGGCATTCGGTGGTGGATCAAAACCGTTTACCTTTCCTCACTTTGATGGACACATCCTTCCTTCCACTTTCTGGAAAGACAGTGAATTGAATAATACCGTGTCTTATTTCAAATTAAGAGCCGCGTATGGCGAAGCAGGGATACAGCCCGGTTCGTTTGACCGCTACCCGGTATTGACACAGGCTAACCTGGGATCAGCACTTAGCTATTCATTTGCACCCACCTCCAATAACGCAGATCTCAATGTAGAAGTATCCAAAGAATTGGAGATCGGAACGGACTTCACCGTCTCTGCACTTAAGTCAGGCTCCTGGCTGAATGCAATCAATGCGTCATTCACCTACTGGCAACGTAAAAGTGAAAACGTGATCTATGCGGTATCGGTGCAACCTTCATTGGGTTCAACTGGGTTGTTGACCAATGCGATCGATATGTCTTCGGATGGATATCAGTTCTCTTTGAATATCCCTGTTTATAGTGGAGAAAAATTCAATTGGGATTTCACTACAAACTGGGGACATCAGTTATCGAAGATTGACGCGATCAAGGGTGGAGCAGATATCATCCTGCTCTCTTCCGCGGGAAGTACTGCACTGGTATTGACACCCGGACAGGCAATCGGACAGATCTATGGTTACAAGGCATTAACAAGCCTGGACTATAAACGCAAAGACGGAACCCGTTACATTCAACCTTCTGACGAAAGCAAGTATGAAATCGTAGATGGACGTGTGGTGAATAAATCGAATTACCAGATGCAATTCGCGGACGAGACCACTCCACTCGCAAACCCGAATCCGAAATTCAATGCGTCATTCATCAATAACCTTTCCTATAAGAACTTCATTAACCTTTCCTTTCAGTTCGACTGGGTTTACGGAAGTCACTTATACAATCAAACCAGAGAGTGGATGTATCGCGATGGAATCAGCAGTGACTTTGATAAGGAAGTGACAATTGATGGAAAGACAGGAGCATTCCCTGCCTACTGGTCCAGTGCATATTACAACCTGTGGGGAAGCACCCGTGGGGCAGGTAACAACGCAACCAAAGATTTCTTCCTGGAGGACGCTTCGTTTGTTCGACTGCGTAACGTGTCACTTGCCGTAGATCTGGCTAAAGTGATAAGCGTTCCTTCTTTGAAGAAACTTCAGTTGGTGCTCACAGGAAGAAATATCATGACGTTCACAAAATATTCAGGATTTGATCCGGAAGTAAGTTCGGGAACAGTGAACTCTTCTTTTGACAGGGGCGTGGACAACAGCACATTGCCAAACACCAAATCATACCAGGTTGGATTAAACATCGGGTTCTGATAAACAAAATGAAAATGGATATGAAAAGAAATAAGATAAAGCATACACTACAGATACTTTTTTGTACGGTCATTACCTTTGCCTGTACCGATCAACTCGATGTAGGAAACCCAAATGCGCCTACACTGTCGGCCAATGTTAAAACAGAATCCGGCCTGATTGCACTTGCACAGGGTGGTGTTTACTACAACGGTTTTCAGAATGGCGATCTATGGTTGGGAAATAGTTACTTCTCTCTTCCCTGGGGATATCAGGAAGTGATGGCTGATATAGTGGGAGCAGATGCGTCCAATAATCAGATTTCTACGATCGGGGTTCCTGATTACTACGTTCTCAATGGGACAAAAGTATTGAACACCTCTTCGTCCTCAGTAGATATTATTCGTTCCTATAACACGCGCGCAGCAACAGGCGCCGGTAATAATGCGATTTATTATCAATGGCTCAATATGTATGCACTGAATAATACAGGGAATTACTTGTTGAAACTCGCAGACGAAATTGAGTTTACCGGAGATGTGGAATCAAAACGGAATACCATTAGGGCTTGGGCGTACTGGTGGAAGGGATATGCTTATGCATCAATAGGCACAATGTACTATTCCGGATTAATTCTCACCGAACCAGGAGTGCCAAGTAATGAATATGTCTCTCATGAAGACATCATTGCGGAGTCGAATCGTAATTTCAATAGTGCGGTAGCTGCGCTTGATGCCATCACCAGTGAAAGCGATTACACCAGCCTTCTTGGTCAATTGATACCTGCATTCACACAGGTAGGTCGGGGTGGAGTTTTATCTCGGGAGATGTGGAAACGGAATGTAAATACCATGCTGGCCCGGAATATTCTGCTCAATAAATTGTCCCCTTATGTGAATGGAAATCCTGCGGCTACAATTGCAAAGTCAACTATTTCTCCAATGACAAGTGCCGATTGGACAGCAGTGAAGAATTTTACAACGAATGGAATCAGAAAAGGAGACTTTGTATTTACCGGACGGGCCACAGGTCAGAATGACTTCTTCACCGCTAACGGAGGTACCGTGCCTGCGCTCACAGCAGCAGTAAATACCAGCTCTACATTTAAAATTACCGAGCGATTCATTCAGAATTTTAATCCCGGAGATAAACGACTGGCTAATAACTTCGAAACGGGAAGTACCTATAAAAATAGCTACACAATCAGTACCCGTTACTCTATGATTGATGGAGGTACAGGAATGGCTGGTGTACATGTATATGGATCACTTACCCCTAATGAATATGAACTTGTCATAGCCGGAAGCTACGAGGAGAATATACTCATGCTGGCAGAAGCAAATATCCGCAGTGGAAATATTGAAGCGGGATTGCAACTCATTGATGAGGTACGCGATTTCCTCGGGGCAGGAGTAACTCACGTAGTAGGCAAAAACCTCTCCTTGTCACAGGCCGTGAATGAGTTGATCCGCGAAAGAAGAACCGCACTGGTATTTCGTGGTCTTTCTTATTATGACAACCGCAGATATGGATGGACCTATGATAGTTCAAATGGGGGAGGATCGTATGGCAATACGTTGGTGCTGAATGACCTTTCGGTTCATAAGGATGTAATGATTAATTATAACTTTATGGACTACTGGGATGTACCGGCAGATGAAACAGTGTTGAATCCCCCTGCTGCAGGAAGCTCGCCAATCAAAAATCCTGAAGGTCTTTAGCCCCGTCATAATTGAATTATTTACCGCGCCTGCGAAGAGCCAGGTATTTTTCTGCCGCAACCAATATCACCCATGGTAATGTTTCGGAAAAGAATAACGGTAATCGCTTCAGAAAGGAAATCACTGAACTTTATTTCTGGTCTCGTTGAATATTCTGAAGGCTATCAACTGGAGGGAGGTTTCCTGATTGAACCGGAACTCACTGGGAAGTTGAAGGGTGCTTCGCCTCAGATAGTCGTAGTCAGTGTGGGGTATACCCGATCGGTTATCTGTGAATTGGTAGCTGGTCTAAGAACGATTCTCCCCGCTACAGAGATCCTGTTGTTTTCTCCCTTCCTCGATGCAAAGACGGCTATGGCCGCATTCGCCGCTGGAGCCAATGGATACTTGCCACCAGATGCAATAAAAGATCTTTACCAATATCTGCATGAACTCAGTATCGGGGCGACTCCTTTAGATGGACGCATCACAAGAGAGATCATTAAAGGACTTGAACCGGAACAGCACGTATCGTTGAAGGGCAACGAAGGATTTCATCCCGATTTTATTACTTCCTACAAGATCAGTTCTGAAATCAGGAAGACGCGTATTCGTTCAAGCCATCGTAAGCCAGTTACAAGTAATCAAAGCTGATGGTAACCGCGATGAATATTTCGATGATGTCCCGCGAGGCACTAAGGAGAAGTTGGGAGAGCAATGTAGTCGACAGGCATGTGAACCTGCCTGTCCCCGGAGCATTCACTCACCTGGTTCAAAAGATAATGTTCCGACAATTACATCAGAAATCATTGATTGTATTGCCTTCAGCAGCGTGTACAGTAATCGTAGGAACGTCAGGTAACAGACTGGAGCTCTACGATGCCCAGTATAGAAAAATGCAACGGTTCGAGAAGGGATGTCTCATCGGACCTCATGACCGGAGCTTCTTTTTACGTAGCGACAGTGTCGCAAAATTTATGGTCATCATCTTTTATCCCGGCCAGTTCTTTGTTTTGTCCAAAGCGAGTGGTGCCAAACTACTGAATAGCTCACAGCCACTTGGTAACATCTTCTCAAAAGAAAGCATCGCTCTTCTTGAGCAACTGGTGAAAGTGACCTGCCCCTTAACACAAGGGGAGATGGTCGAAAAATTTATCAACCTCGTTGCAGCCGGATCAGGCTCAAATTATCAACGCACCGCACACCATGAAATGTTCAAGGAATTATTCAGCGGCATGCTTCATTCTGATCACTCGGGAAAAATAAAAGCGGTATGTGATGAATTGAACGTGAATCAAAAAAATGCGGAGCGGGCCTTTCAACGATACATCGGATTTGGTCCGAAATCATTCATGCGCCTCAAAAGATACATGCACGCGTTGAACAGAATTTTTGAACGAAACAATGAATTGAATTGCACGGAAATAGCGCGCCAAACTGGGTATCACGATCTGGCTCACATGACCAATGAGTTCAAAATTTTATCAGGCCATTCTCCTTCTGCTGTGGATAAATTTTTTCTGAAACACGACGTCCTCTGCGTGGAAGAAATCTGGTTTGGGTCAAGGAATCAGGGAAACAATCTAAAAATGTTATACAGTTAAAAAAAGTAGTTATGAAAATGAAGAACAATGTTTTGCTCGTGTGTCTGGTAATGCTGATGATGACCGTGGGTGCGGTTGCACAAACCATTATTTCTCCAACCGGAAAGAAAATTATGAAATCCGAAGACGATGGTAAGTCATGGAGCGACCTATGGGATGCAAGTATGGATTCCCGTGTTCCAGGTGCTTTCGTCACCTCAATCGCGCAGGGAAATGGATTAATTGTCGTGGCAGGAAGTACCCTGGTAGTAAGTGCTGATCAAGGTCAGTCATGGAAAGAAATTCCGCTGGTAGGACATACCGGAAGTAATAATGTATTAGAGAAATATCTTTCTCACGTTGCTTTTGGCGATGGTGTTTTTATTCTCGCTTTTCCCTTTCGTGTACTGTATTCAACGGACGGTGTGAACTGGTCCTATATCCGTAAAGATCAACCCGCTAAATTATCCGCCACCACCTCCACCACCACTCCGGAAGGAGAGAAGAAAGGAGGCAAAGGCCTTAGTAAATTAAAAAGCCTGGCTTCTGGTTCATCTGGATCATCCAGCGAATCGAAAACGGCTTCTTCACAAGCTAACCCTAAGGGATTGGATGAAGGCGTGGATTTCGTAAAGTCACCATCAAAAGTCAATTTCATCAATGGAACATTTTATGTAACAGGAGGAAATCGAAGCATGGAAATGGCCTCTATCAAAAAAGAAGGCGATGAACTTAAAGTGGTTAAAGTGTATGACCTGTATGCAGAATATGGAAATGCAGCAACTCTTCCCATCGGTGGATTGGGAGCCATGGCAACAGATGGAAAATCAATGGTCGTTGTAGCGGCAGGCTCAAGCAAGACGGGTTACTCACTGGATAATGGAGTGACCTGGAAATTCATGAAGAACCCGGCAGAAAAGCAAAGCCAGTCTGTGGTGTTTGGAAATGGAATGTACGTGGCCGTTAATCAGTTCAGCGACGTGTTCTTTACTGCTGACATTACTAAGGGATGGAGCGGTCAATCCAAATTTTATGATCTCGCTAAACCCGCAAACAGAATCCTTTTCGATGGTAAAAAATTCATCGCGCTTTGCCATAACATGGAAGTATTTACTTCAACTGATGCAAAAAGTTGGACTTCAGTGACCGACGGCCCTCAGGTAGGAGATAATTTCTATGATGCAATCATTCTGAAGAAATAATCAATAATCCCAGGTCTTGTTGCAGGCGAGCGCTGTTTGTTTATAGCGCTCGCCTGGTAAGGCTATGACTGATCAGTATGAGAAGAGAAACCAAATCAATCAATGTCCTTACGAATTATAAGTAAAAGGCAATCATCATACATACGAACAGAGAATTCAAATTAAAGTGTGAGATATAAAGAGTATGCGTGTGCTGGAAATTAAACGAGATCAAACGCGGCAGTATTACCGTGCGAAAGTATTGTTCATAAAACAAATTATTAATTCAAGATTAGATGAACAGCTCACCGGTGAGAAACTGGCGGATCATGCCTGTATTTCTTATCATCACCTGCGTGATATATTTCTTGCTCTGGAAGGTACTCCCGTGGGGACCTATGTTAATCGTCAGCGTGTAACGCAGGCTGCTTATCTCTTACGCACAACAGACGATACCCTTGACCTGGTTGCTGCGAAAGTAGGATACATCAATAAGTCCTCGCTATCCAAAGCATTCAAGAGATTGTACCATGTAAGCCCGGGACGCTTTCGTGAAGAAATAGGATCTCCGGTTGCCAGAAAATTCTATCAGCATAAACGCCATAACAACCCCGCAGAGATCTGTGAGGATTAAATAGATTAATGGATGTTGTGTGAAGGCCTGCTCCACACAACACCCATTTTATCCTACGCACCACCCAGCACATCCAGTACAATCTTCCATTGATTGTTTTCTTTTTTCCAGACTTTCATAAAATAGTGATGGATATTTTTTGACACACCTCCTTCAGTCACGACAGAACTGGCGGTGCCATAGGTATACCCCAGGTCAGAGGAAACAGCAATACCAGCTCCGGAAGTGGTAAACTGAAATTTCGAATTCTTTGAAGCAGTATAACTGAATACATCAAGGTAAGGGAATTCATTTTCTCTCAGCAATCGCGCGTCTTTAGTAAAATAAGAGGGTGCTACACTGCGATCACTGCCATTGATTAGCTTATCGTAACTGACAGCAAGATCAAGCAATTCTTTGTGAGCGTTCGCAGCGCTTACCTCTTTGGAATTTTTCTTTGCCTTGGAAATAGTTAGAGGTGGATTTTTATCTTCGGCTTTAGGTAGTGAAACGCCAATGTCTGCAGCCATCTTCCATTTTCCATCCGGCTGCTGCTCCCACACGGTGGCATAATATCCGAAAGCAGAAGGCTTGTCGGACTTTGACGCTGAAAATTCCCAAGGTCCCGTTGAAAATCCCAATTTCCCATCCGTAGAGATACCGGCAAACACCGGCCACCAGAACAACACCGAATTATTTTCTTTTCGTTCCTGCCAGGATTTCATCCCTTTTACCGGACGAGACTGGTCAAACATCACTGAACTATCAGAAAGATATTCGAGAAACGCTTTCTTGGTATTCTCTTCTTTGGACATTCGGGCAAAAGCGTTCTCCGCATCAAGCATCTTTTTTACTTTTTCGGTTTCATCCTGGGCTCGTAATGAGACCATGGCAAACAGTGCGGCGGAAAGAAGTAGTATTTTTTTCATACATAGTTTGTGTTAGGTTTAACAATTCCTCGTTAAAGTGAGGGAAACAAACTTTGTAAAAAGAACTCCACGAGTCAGCAAAAAACCAGTGAAGGGAGCTCTTTTTCCCCTCACTGGTTTTAATTAATATGTAAGAAACCGTTTGCACCCGCAACGCAGGACGGTCTACTTCTCAGATTGAAGGGAGGATTGTAAAAGGTCATTTAACCACACCTCCAGCTTTTCCTTTAACTCCTTCGATTCAGGCATCTGAAGAGATTCCATGTACCCAGTGCAGGGAGAATCGACTTCCCGGAATGCATGATTAAGATTCGGCAGCGTCCAGGTCGTAATAACAGCAGGAACATGATGATCAAACAAGGTCTTAAGGTGATCGATGTTTTCTTGCGGAGGAACCAGAAGATCTTTTTCTCCAAACAAAAGTAAAGTCGGTTTACGGATTCCCCGTAATGCCTGCTCATTGCTATACCGGTGAATTCGTGCATATTCACCTGCACTTCCTCCAAGCATTTTTCCAATCACAGCTCCCAACGCCAACTCGTTTCTTTTATGGCGGAGTTTTCGTTTGCTCTTGCGGGAACCTTTTCCGTATTCACAATCGAACTGATTTCTATAGTCAGTAATGGTTTGTTGTTTTACTCCTACTGTAGGCCCGGCAAATGAAATGGCACCGGCAATGCGTAAATCGGAAGCAAGTTGCTGCACGACCCAACCCCCTTGACTATGTCCAACCAGAAAAATTCTTCGCTGATCAATTCGCGCATCGTTATATAGATAGTTAAGTGCAGCCAGCCCATCCGAGGCCCTATCCTCCAGGGTAGTTTTTCCATAGGTGCCGCTGGATTTTCCGAGACCTCTTTTGTTTAACAATAAAACTGCACCTCCCTGTTTAACGAGATAATCATGAAAGTAAAAACTAAGAAAATTGCCATACGACTCTTTCGGATCTTTCAGGAAACTATCAGCGATTTCCCACTCTCCTGAGCCTCCGAAAAAAATAAGCGCTGGTGAAGGCATTGTTGTTTCAGGCATAAGTAATAAACCATCAATGGCGTGTTCGCCATTTTTTATTGAAACCCGCTCACGCTTGAATTGATCGAATTGTCCATAAACAATTAAGCAACTGAATGAAATGAATAGCAGAAATAGTAATCTCATATTTTTGTTTTTAAATGTGAATAAGTCGGAAAAGGCTAGGCTGCATTCAGCCTGGAAGCCACTCGCTTCCAGATAAATTCAATAGGACCTTGATGAAAGAACCGAAGCCACAAGCGACAGAGGAGTACTTCAATCGCGAATAACACCAAAACAATAAGGTAAGCCTCTGTTAAAGTCACAGCCCCATAGAGTTTTAACCCACCCGTCCAGTGATAGAAGAAAATCACATAGAAAATACTCTGAAGCACATATGCAGTCATCGACATTTTACCTACAGAACGGAAGACCGTTAGTATTTTTCCTTTCCATGAAAAGTAAAGCCAGGCAAACACACAGATATAAAAAAGGGATTGGAAAACAAAGCTGGCTACTATTAGAAAGGGAAGCCACAGCATTTCAGGTGTCAGTTCCAGTGTCCCATGATTTAGCTTCCAGAAAAGATAGCTACCCGACAATCCGATAATGGGACCTGTGATAAGTAAAGCAATCGGATCAATAATGAAATTGATCTCAAGGTAACGGAGGTAGGAGGAAGTAAGACCATGCTCAACAATAATGGCTGCATCGTAGGAATAGGGCAACTCAAAAACCTCCGAAGCAATGAACGCTGCACCAGTCATAAGGGTGACGCCTATTCCAAGATATAGAATATGTAAAGGCCTCCAGTGATAAACAAAGATCACCAACACACCTCCAATAGCATAATACCGAATGATGTCTCCAAACCAAAGAAAGTAAGCATGAACGCAGCCGAGGATAAAAAGTACCACCATGCGTTTTAATAAATAGGAGGAAGGAGACTTTCCGGAATCAGCGGCACTCTTCATTTGAATAAAACATCCAAATCCGAAAAGCATACTGAATATTCCTATAAACTTTTTATCAATCAGCATCTGGAACAGGAAGCTCAGCTCATCATCTGTTTTCATGGAACCAACCATCCAGCCTCGTGAAATAGACGTGTGATCCCAGCCAGCAAAAGGAATATTAGCAAATAAAATGGCCAGCAGTGCGAGGCCGCGTAGTGAATCTACCCAGTCTATCCGGGTTCCTGAGGAAAGAGTGTCGGGCAATCGTGAAAATGAAATCATAATATTTTTTTTGTTTGTAGCAGAGAGCTGAAAATCGAAATGACGTTGCACCTGGTCGAAGCGGAAAATCCCGTAGTAGCAAAGAAGGTAGTTGAAGTAGGAAAATGTCACGCTGAAGTAGAGATAGTAAACAGGTGATTTTTTGAGAAAAAGGTATTCAGACAGCCCGAATCCATAGAAAGGAAAACAATTCCATGCAACCCTATGCCTGCTTGTACGTGAACGGAATGATGATCACTCCCTTTCTTAAACTCACCCGAAAATGTAGGGTTTTACTGGTTATTCTTTCGATGATGCTGATGCAGCATATCTCCTTTGCACAGGAACAAACTAAACTGCATGACTTAATGCCTGCTTATGGAGAATATTTCAAAAATAAAAAGCAGGGAGATACCATTGGAAATGTGCAACTGTTTCTGAAAGAAGTGGTGGAGCCCTCAAAGGATTATTATGAACTGATAGCACCTGGTAAAGAGGAGGCATTCTACAAAACGTACCTTCAATATGTCGATGGACTTTTACACAAGCGAATCATCGAATTGGATAGCCTCTTTCTCCTTACCTTCTCTTCGGCCCAACAGACAATTCACAAAAGATTATCCTGGACGCAAAAGATCAATCCACCGGTGTATAAAGGGCTTTCATTATTCAGTACTAATGGACAGGTTCGTCAATTCAAAGGAGAATACATCCTCGTCATCGGATTGGATGTAGAATCATACATCCAGGGAACGAGAGAAGATCTCGAATATCTCATTCAACATGAATACCTTCACTACTTGCACGCACACCTCAATCATGCAGTCTATCAGCAAATCAACACGAGTTTTACCAGTGCAGTAAATTGCCCGTTGTATCTGCAGGTGTTCGCAGAAGGACTGGCAACCTATTTTCCGCTATTCCTCAATCCACAGGCAGACCCTGCCAGATTTCTTCAAAGCCACGAACTGGCTGAAAAAGCTCCTGCCTTGAAAAAGGAAATCGCGAATGAACTGTTAAAAACGATCACGTCAACAGACAAAAAATACCAGTATCAGTTTTTTTCTATCCGGCATGAAAAAGACCGCGATCAGTTTCCGGATCGTGCAGGTTATTACATCGGCTATGAAATTATAGCTCATGCCTTGAAGGAAGGAATGTCGATAGAACAGTTGTTAAAACTAAATGAAAAGCAGATTGCATCATTGGTCACACGAAAATTAAAGCAGATAGCTGACGAAAAAGATTTCAAAAAGATACAAAGTAAATAACGGCACCACGCTAAAAGTCACCAATGCCTCAACTCCTTCCAGATGCTTTTAAAAGGAATATTGGGCTTGCGGCAAACAGAGATAAATTCACCACGCTCTTCATTATCAACACCCTCGCGGTTGTTGATCTGCTTAAGTACGATAACTTCCCTGAAATAAGTTTTTAGATACTCCGGTTGATAACCGACAAATAAAAAAGCAACAGGATCTTCCGGAGTATATCCCCACGTATACTGAGTAGGCATCGCACAGGAAGCAGATGGTAGTCCGAATTCCTTGCCATATAAATTCAATGCACCGGATTCTCCATAATTCGCCGCAATGATAGCCATGGCCTCATCGCGCTTCCTGGCCTGATGATAAATTTCAGAAACAGTTTGGGTAAGTTCTAACCAGCCAATCTGTTCCCCGTAGTCGCTTCGGATTTCGGAGATACCACTTCGTGTTAATAGATTCACTGGAAGTACAGGGACAAAGAGAGGCAACGTGAGTACAAATAGAATAATGGCGATTCCAATTAAAAAATGGATCATTCGTTTTCGTGAAGCATAAATAGCCTCAAGATGAACACAGCCGTAGGCAATGGGAAGAAGATAAAGAGAGGATACGTAGTAGCTCTTGGCCCTCGTCAGCATAACTAAAATAAGGGCCAGCGGAATGAGAAATCCATTACCGCGAAAGGCACTGTTAAGGAAGTACTGACTCGTTCCCAGAACAACCCAGGCGGAAATTAACGGACTTAATA
>JBGATZ010000101.1:0-12125 GCA_044228905.1 Cyclobacteriaceae bacterium
TTCATAATCCGTGTTTTGCTACCTGATCTAACCCAGTAAAATTCGTCCGCATTCACGCTATTATAAAGATCTGCATCGTTGGTGTTTACTCCCGTAATAAAAGGGATCCAGATATCTTTGTTAATTTCCGTTAACAACTCTTCCCGGTTTTGCTGAACGGAAACGAAAAAAGGAACAATAACAAATGCAACGTATAGCCATTTCATAAGGATTTTTTTTCAAAACATATACGGCAATCATTCAAACAGAGTTGTCCTTAACGCCTAATACAGGCATTACATTTTTAATTAAATTTGACAGCTAAGTAATCTTGCATGCAACGCCTTAATTCACGTTCCCGCGTCATCTATAGTACAATTACTGCATTCCTCGCATGGTTCGGAGTAATTGGACAACTTTATCTTATTTTAATGAACCGGGTTCTTCCCGTGTTGAACACACTATTGCAATTCTTCAGCTACTTCACCATCTTAACTAACCTGCTGGTTGCTATTACACTAACCGTACTCGTACTAAAAAGTCAGTCTGCACTTAAATCGTATTTGTCGAGGTCAGCTACACTCACCGCCATTTGTGTTTACATTTTTGTAGTCGGATTGATTTACAACTTTGTACTACGTCAGCTGTGGGCGCCCCATGGATTACAACGACTAGTAGACGAACTCCTTCACCTGATTATCCCTGTACTTTTCATCATCTATTGGTTTCTGTTTGTTTCCAAAAAAGAACTACAATGGAAAGACGCTGTGGTGTGGCTGATCTATCCGTTTATGTATCTGCTGATCATTCTACTTCATGGCAATTTCACTGATTTTTATCCCTATCCTTTCGTCAATGTATCTCAGCTGGGTTACTCACAAGTATTCTATAATAGCGCATCATTATGATGCTATTCATTCTGCTTTCACTTGTATTTATTGGCATCGGGAGAATGATGGGCAAAAAGGAATAACATTCAGATGAACGTAACACAATACCTGAAGCGCATTGGCTTCAATTCCACTCCTTTGATCGATGAGGAGACACTACGGCAGCTTCACTCAGATCATGTCTTTCGTATTCCGTTTGGCTGTTCTAACATTCACTTTGGAAAAAGATTTTCTCTGAAACCGGACGAGCTCTTTGATAAAGTCATTGGTCGTTACCAGGATGGATTCTGTTATGAACTCAATTATCTTTTCCACTTACTACTGTTAGAACTGGGCTTCAAAAGCACCCTGATTGCCTCGCGCATTTTTACTGCGGAGGGAATCTTCGGTCCTGAATTTGATCACCTGTCATTGATTGTAGATCTTCAGGAGCGTTGGTTAGTGGATGTGGGCTATGGAGATCTTTTCATTACACCCTTAAGGCTTATTGAAAACCAAATCCAGTTTGATGGAAGAAACTCTTTCAGAATAGAAAAAGACAAGCAATTTGGCTATCAGCTCGAAATGTCATCCAATGGAATTGATTTTGAAAAACGATACGCGTTCACCCTTACACCAAGAACTATTTTAAATTTTGAACCTTCCTGCCTCGACAAGCAAATCAATCCTGATTCTTATTTCGTTCAGAATACACTCATTACTCTTCCTACAAAAACTGGCCGAATGACTATTTTCAATAATAAGTTTGTTGAGCGTGATGGAGAAATGCGGCATGATTTGACCATCGAAAACGATGACCACCTGAAAGCAATCCTCCAAAAGAGATTCGGTATTGCGATCTGACTCCTGTTCAATAAATTCCACGCGGAAGCTGTAATTCATAAATAGAAGATGATAAACATTCACTAAATTGTTTGTCCGTAGCTCCTGCTAAAAAAATCCAATTATGAAAACATCAACATTGTTTATCGCAACTGCCATCGTATTTGTGGGATGTACTCAAAACAACACTACCGAATCGGGCATTGGCGATGTATCTGCCAAAGCCATCCTATTACAACAGTTGAAAAATACACACTCTAATAAAGAGTGGTTTGTGCCAGTCAACCCGGCTTTAGAAGGATTAACGGCAGAACAGGCCATGTGGCGTGATAGCAGTGGCAATCATTCTATTGGGCAGCTTGCCCATCATATCGCCTTCTGGAATGAACGGGAGCTTGAAAAATTCAACGAACAGCCTGTTCAAGAATTCAGCGGCAACAATGATGAAACATTTACTTCGTTTAATCAGGAAGACTGGGAGAACACGGTAAACAAGGTAGATAGCGTAATGGATGCTTTCGAAAAAGCGGTGAGTGCAGCCGATGAGAAAAAATTAAAATCATGGTATCCTACGTTGGCAAACATAAGTGTTCACAATGCCTATCACACAGGGCAAATCATTTATATCCGCAAGATGAAAGGCTGGTGGGAGCCCGATAAAGGTGTAAAATAAAATCCCGGTTCAGCTATTGTAACCTTACGTTAATAACTAAGTATTCCCCTCTACACCTAATCCCATCTTATGAAAAGAATTTATCTCATCTCTTTTGTCTTATGTGCTGCAGCCTGTTCACCACAGAAAAAAGAAAAAAAGTATAACAATCCCGAGTATTCTCCTGAAATAGAACAACGTATTCAGCGGATCATCTCTAATCTGCAGGTGGAGACTGAGTTCAGTGAAGTATTTGAAAGCAAAACACTGAATCAGCAACTTAAGAAATACCATACACCAGGCATCAGTATCGCAGTAATCAATGATGGAAAGATTGAGTGGGCACGCGGTTTCGGCTTCGCTAACGAAGTCACCCGGGATTCAGTGGATATTGAAACCTTGTTTGAAGCTGGTTCGGTGAGCAAGCCAACATTTGCTTTAACAGTAATGAAACTAAAGGAAAAAGGTGTTGTCGATTTAGATAAGGATGTAAATGAATACCTGAAATCATGGAAAGTACCTGCGCATGATAACTGGCAACCTAAACTGACCTTGCGGCAATTATTAAGTCACACTGCCGGACTGACCGTTCATGGTTTTCCAGGCTATCTGAAAACGGATTCCATCCCTACTGTTCCTCAATTATTAAGTGGCCAATCGCCAGCGAATACAGCGGAGGTAAAGGTGAATATTTTACCCGGTACGGCATTCCGCTATTCAGGTGGCGGCACAACAGTAGCTCAGCAAACGATCATGGATATCACCGGCAAATCTTTTCCTGATCTCACACGGCAGGAATTATTCACTCCGCTTAGATTGAAGCACAGTACTTACATGCAGCCATTACCCGACAGTTTAGAAAAAATTGCCTCCACAGCTTTTCCTTATAAGGGTGTTCCAATTGTAGGTCGTTATCATGTTTACCCTGAAATGGCCGCAGCCGGACTATGGACCAATCCATCTGAACTTGCAACACTCGCCATTGAAGTACAAAAAGCATTGAAAGGAGAATCTTCTTTCTATAAAAAAGAAACTATTGAAGAAATGCTGACCCCTCAGAAAGTAGCTGATCACATTGGCATTGGATTCTTTCTCAGTAGCAAAGGTGATTCAGCACGATTTGGTCATGGAGGCTGGGATGAAGGTTTCGTAACTGACTTTGTTGCCTACAAATATTTAGGGAAAGGAGCAATTATCATGGTTAACTCCAATGAGGGGGTTGAATTACTTGGAGAAATTATGAGAGCCATTGCCATTGAATATCAATGGCCAGACTATCTTCCAAAAACGCAGACAGCGGCTCCGCTTTCTGCCGAAGAAATCAAAAAACTGAAAGGGAATTATCTGAGTGAAGCGGGGCAGGAGATAAAACTGGAGGAGGCAAACGGAGCACTTACACTCACCTATCAACATCAGAATCCGATCCCGTTGATTAAATCGACCGAAAATAAATTTTACGATAAGCAGTTTAATTTTCTCATTAGTTTTGATAACGATGTTCTTCAGTTCAGCCAGATGGGGAACACCAAATCATTCAAGAAGAAAAAATAATGAAGAAAAGAAACCCGGTGACTCATGGATAGACGTACACTAAACTATCATAGAGATCTACGAAATAATTAATAAAAAAGGAGTCTTGGGGCTCCTTTCTATTTAATCATTAAACTCCGATACATTATTCAATGAAAAAAAGAAAACTAGGTAATTCAGGAATAGAAGTAGCGCCATTAACCTTTGGTGGCAATGTATTTGGATGGACTATAGACGAATCTGCTTCTTTTAAATTACTGGATGCCTTTACTGATGCCGGGTTCAACTTCATCGATACTGCTGATGTCTATTCCCGATGGAAGCCCGGGAATACTGGAGGAGAATCGGAAATCATTATCGGCAACTGGGTGAAGCAAAGGAGCAACCGCCATAAAGTTGTCATCGCTAGCAAGGTAGGTGGCGATATGGGCCAGGGTAAAAAAGATATCTCAAAAAAACGTATTCTTGAAGGTGTGGAGGCATCACTTAAAAGATTACAAACCGATTACATTGATGTTTATCAAACACATTGGGATGTAGAAGGCACACCGGTAGAAGAAACCCTGGAAGCATATGATCAGTTGGTCAAAGAAGGAAAAGTGAGAATAATAGGTGCCAGTAATTTCTCTGCTGAACGGTTAAAAGAATCTATAGCAGTGAGCAAGAAATCAGGATATCCCATCTATCAAACGCTACAACCGGAATATAACTTATACTCCCGTGAAGGCTTTGAGAAAGAACTCGAAGATGTTTGCCTGGAAAATCATATTGGCGTTATTAACTATTATGCCTTGGCTGCGGGGTTTCTCACTGGGAAATATCGGTCAGAAGCTGACTTTATTAAAAGTGCACGCGGGCAGGGCAACAAAAAATATCTCAATGAGCGCGGATTTAAAATTCTTGACGCACTCGATAATATTGCTAGGCAATACAATACCACTCAGGCAAGTGTGGCCATCGCATGGCTCATTGCACGACCTTCAGTAACAGCACCCATCGCGAGTGCAACAAGCACTGAGCAATTACATGCTCTGACAAACGCAGTACAACTAAAACTAACTGATGAAACTATTCAGGATCTGAATAAGGCAAGCCAATGGAATTAAAAATTCCCTATGAAAAAGAAATCCCCCAAGTCCTGGACCTGAGGGATTTGCTTTGTCTATAGTTGGCTTTAATCTGATGTAAAAGTAAAGTGTACTCTCCTCCTCCACAAGTCATGTCCCGATGAAAGGACTAAATGACTGTCGAATTAACAAAAACATCGATAATCAACACTTCAGTAGATTTTAAGGTCATTTCAAAATATGCCCTCACTATAGTCATGTCCCTAAATAGGGACATAATTCAGGATCCAAGCCCAAGAATGGAACAACAAAACATCTAATTGTTGTTCGATATTTACATATCATAGCTTAACTATAGTGGCTCTATAAAACAATATGAAACTCCATTTCGAACGTCCGGTACTCATCGGATTTGCTATTACTGCAATTGTTCTGATCGTTCTTGGAATATTTTCTTACTCCAGCACATCAAAATTAATTAACAATTATCAACTGGCTTCTCATGAGCGAAGTGTGATTAGCAATGCGGACCTCGTACTCAAAGCCATCATTGATATTGAAACCGGCCAACGTGGTTTTGTAATCGCAGGAAAAGAAGAATTTCTCGATCCACTGTATCAGTCGATTAATCCATTGAACAGCTATCTGAAGAAACTGGATTCATTAACCATTGATGATCCTTCACAACAAACACGCATAGACACTTTGTACAAATTGATTGACCGCCAAAAGAGTTGGCATATGGCAGTAATTGAAGCGCGAAAAAGAGATTTTGAGGAAGCACGTAGCCTGGTGGGCAGTGGTACGGGCAAGAAAATGATGGACGAAGTACGGCAACATATCAAAGAAATACAGGATCATGAAGAGAAAGAATTTGGAAACAGAAATACAACCAATGCTCAAAGTCTCAAACAACTGCAGTATTCATTTATCGGTCTTTCGTTAGCAATAACGCTGATCATCTTTACATTATTTTATATGATCAATCAAACCCTTCACGCACGAAATAAATTTGAAGATGACCTCAAAAGATCACTTCTTGAAGCACGTGACCTTTACGACAATGCTCCATGTGGATATCTATCAGTCAATTCAGACATCTATTTATCCAACATTAACCAGACATTACTCAATTGGCTGGGGTACAGCGAAAAAGAAGTGGTTGGCAAAAAGAAGTTTGAAGATTTACTGTCCCCCCAAAGCAAAGAAGTGTTTCTCGAGTCCTTTCAGGAAGACTTTGACCGGTATAAGAAGGAAGGTTATATCAACGATCTTGAATTTGATTTTTGCAGAAAAGATGGTACCACTTTTCCTGTAATTGTAAATTCAGTAGCCTTATTTGACCACAACAGGGATTTTTTCAAAAGCCGTTCAACGGTATTCGACAACCGGGAACGAAAAAAAATTGAGAACAGGATTATTGAAATCAATCAGGAGCTAGAAGGAAAAGTACGTGAGCGCACCGCAAAGCTTTCAGAAAGTGAGAAGATCTATAAAGCCATTGCTTCACATATTCCTGGCTCAGTCATTGTTATGCTTGACATGGAGGAGCGTTATGTATTGGCAGAGGGCGATTTACTCAATCACATGAGTATCAAAAAGGAATCTCTCATCGGAAAAACACTGATTGAAAACGCCACATCGGAACGATATGCGTTTTACAAGCCGCTGGTTGATAAAGCCTATCAGGGAATTACAACATCAGAAGAAATCAAGGCCATTACGGGAGAAGATACCCTGCTTCGCATCACGCCTCTGAAAAATGAACAGGATGAAATCTTTGGAGTCTTGATCGTTCTTATTGACATCAGCGAGATAAAAAAAGCACAATCACAACTGGCAGAACTCAATCAAACGCTAGAGAGACGAGTGGAGGAACGTACGGAGCAGCTCAGCGAAGTGAATAAGGAACTTCAGGCTATTACGTATTCGGTATCACATGACCTTCGTGCGCCTCTTCGTGCAATTACAGGTTACGCTCAGATTATAAAAGATGATTACAGTGCACAGCTGGATGAAGAAGGGCAACGGGTAACAAATGTGATCATACGAAATGCAGCCCGAATGGGACAACTTATCGATGACCTGCTGGAATTCTCCCGAATGAACAGAAAAGAATTATCCACTGCGAAAATTGATATGAACATTGTGGTCAAGGACATTGTGAATGAATTAACTTCCACACTTCCCCAAGAAAAATACAAAATCAACATTCATCCCCTGAATAGTGTAGTTGGTGATTTAAGCATGATGCGACAGGTGTGGATCAATCTGCTCTCCAACGCAATCAAATACTCACAAAAAAAAGAAGTAGCTGTCATTGAGATTGGATCATTCACAAAAGATGACCAGGTACACTATTATATTAAAGACAATGGTGCAGGTTTTGATATGAAATATGTAGGTAAGTTGTTCGCAGTATTTCAACGTCTTCACAAAATGAATGAGTTTGAAGGAACAGGTGTTGGGCTGGCTTTAATAAAAACCATCGTGCAGAGACATGGCGGACAGGTGACTGCGGAAGGAAAAGTAAACGAAGGAGCCACATTTACATTTAGTTTACCATTATCTTAAATTCCATTTCCGATTTATACAATTTCTCTCTTTCACACTGATTTAGTTTTGATAAAATTATTTATCAAACTTAACAAATCAGAAAATGAACTTACCAAAACGAGCAGAAGATGCACATGCCACATTAGCGGCTGCATTCAACACCGGTGATGTAAAAACGGTATTAAGCATGTACGATGTAGAGGGAATTATTGTACCCGAACCTGGAAAACCGGTATCCGGTAAATCTAAATTTGAAGAAGCAGTGAAAGCCATTCTCTCTATCAAAGGAAAAATGGAAATCAAAACGGTGTACTGTCTTCAGACTGGCAATCTTGCTGTTGGCAGATCAGAATGGAGCATCACCGATGGTGGTGAAGTAAAAATTGCTGCAAAGGGAATTGAAGTAATGAAGCAGCAAGCGGATGGCACCTGGAAGATTGTGGTTGATCACGCATTCGGAGCAGAAGCGAATCTTGTAGCCTAAATTTGGATTCTTCGCAGAGTCACTCGTTTCGAGGACTCTGCGATTGATAGAACTGTAAAAAAATAGTAACTAGCATTGCTTAAGTCTGTTACTATGAAAAAATATATCGTTCTGATTTTATTCATTGCAACTCTCATGAGTTGTAAAAAAGAAATCACTTCTAAAGACTGCATTGATAAGTCATTGATCGATCCCAATGCCGTTTGCACGATGGACTACAGCCCGGTTTGCGGCTGTGATGGAAAACAGTATTCCAATGCATGCGTAGCTAAGAATCAGGGTGGAGTGACTTCGTTTACACAGGGAGAGTGTAAGTAAATTCATTTAACCGCGGAGGCGCAAAGTACGCAGAGTAAACTCTTTGCCTTTCTATTGTTATGTATTTTTAAGCAATTCCGATTTCCTTCTGTAATTTCTTCGGTAGCTTTGAAGCAACCAACTCATACGATTTCAATACATACTGTTCCCATTCCTTCTTTTTCAACACAGACGCTTTTTCTACACGCACCCATTTATTGCGTGCCATGTATGGAGCAGGAATAATGTGCTCACGCTCGGTTAACTTAGCAAAGTCTTCATCCGTGCATTTGAAGCTGGCATTGAATACTCCTTCAATCGGAGTAACACAAAACATCTTCTCTCCCACGCAAAAGCATAAGTCATTTCCCCACTTCACGTCTTCGGTGACGCCTTTGAGGTCTTTACAGATTTGACGGATAAAGTCGATGGACATATAATTATTTATCGTCTTCCCTTGCAGGAATAATTTGTACATTTTTACCCTTAATGATAAACTTCATCCAGGGTAAAGGAAACGATATCGTTCCTTCAGGCGGAAGTCTATAACTTATTTTCTTTACAAATTTTTTGATTTCCGATTTTTTAAACTTCATCAGCTGTTCTACTCCACTATAGATCAGGATTGGGCGATCTTTATAAACAAAATAATGGCTGGGAGGTCTGAGAAAAAGCCCATCTCTATTTAATTCCAACTCCAGCACAATCTCACAATCTAATGGGCGATCAGAAATGGTATGCGCTATTTCATCTATCAAATAAGGATCGTTATTCACACTTTCAAAGTATATCTTAATTACACCAAGATCGGTAGGTTTCATCGAAATAGTCCTGACAAATGAATCAATGGGTTGATATAACAACTCATTATTTATTTCCACTCGGGTTATCTGTCCATAACTTGTATTTACTATAGACCATAAGATAAACACCAAGAAACAAATGTTTCTGTTATTACTTTTCATCTCTATTTGTCAGATACTAATTGATACGTCTACTAAATTCATTTCTTTACATACTTCCAGTTCCTGATCTTCCCTTCCTCCATCAGCACAATCGCCATCCTGAGTCGTTTCGTGCGGGTGGCTTCGGTCTTCGCTTCGGTGAGCCACTGCACATAATCTTTCTGGTTGGAGTAGCTGAATCCCTTGAAGGCAGCGTGAGCAAGTTTATTGCGTTTGAACACTTTCGCCAGGTCATCGGGCACAACTATGTCTTTCGCTGTCAACTTTGGTTTACTCACAGCTGGCAGCTTTGCTGCTTCGTCATTCAGCTTCATGGCCTCTTTAATATAGCTGAGAAGAATTTTATTCGAGGGAAGGTCTTTGACGCTCGTGATCTTACCCAAACTTCCCATCGCTGTCTTGCCCACGATGTTCAACACCTTGTTGGGATCTTTCATCTGCGAAGCTCTCCAGAAGCCAAAGGCGCAGTGATGCCTGAAAGCCGCCATGCTGCACAGAATTCCTTTGTATTGAAAATGAGGAAAACTCCATTTTATGGTCTCCTCGACTTCAGGACAAGCCTTGTGAACCAACTCGCGAAGGTGATCAAGAATTGGCCAGGCATATTCAGCTGAGTTTAAGATATAGTTATCAATTCGTTTATCTCGTGTTGCCATGAAGAGCAAGTTACCGAATGTTAGGAAGGTGTTTATGAGTGAGGCGAGAGAACCTTTTGAAAAATTTTATCGTTTAAAAATCAAATTTTAAGGGCAAACCACGATTTTGAATAAAAACGTATTTAATTTTGTACAAACTTTTTTGAATGCTTTTACACGATCTGTAACCCTTAACACAGAACAACGAAATTGAAAAACAACTTCACACTCGCAGCGCTCACAGGCTTCTATGGAAGTCTCCTCCGCAGCCAGCTTACATCACTTCCTCTGGTGATCAGAAGTTTCCGAAGGCAGATCCGTATTTGATACGTTTTACTATCTCCCCGCAGCGGTCTATCAGATAGAGCGCTGGCATGTGCTTTTTGCACGGTTTTCAATTTTCACATACTAATCAGTTAATACATTGAGTCATAACATCATTGTTCGGGTGGCTACCCCCGATGATAAAAAATATGCTGAGACCATCACCACCGAGATGGAGGAGTCAGCCAAGGCACGCGGCACCGGAATCGCGAAGCGCTCGCCTCTTTACATCGAACAGAAGATGGAAGAAGGCAAAGCGGTAATCGCGCTGATGCCTGATGGCACGTGGGTGGGCTTTTGCTACATCGAAGCATGGGAGCACGAAAAGTATGTGGCCAACTCGGGCCTCATCGTTTCTCCTGCTTTCCGCAAGACCGGCATTGCTACTGAGATCAAGCGCAAGGTATTTGAGCTTTCACGCAAGAAATACCCGGATGCTAAAATCTTTGGTTTGACAACTGGCCTGGCCGTGATGAAGATCAACTCTGATCTCGGCTACGAACCAGTTACATACTCGGAGCTGACTCACGATGATGAATTCTGGAAAGGTTGCCAGAGCTGTGTGAACTACGAAATCCTCATGAGCAAGGGCCGTAAGAATTGTATGTGTACTGCCATGCTCTACGATCCGGTGGAAAAAGCAAAGGAAGAAGCGGAAAAGAAAGCTGCCCTTCTTGCACAACAGCCTGCACCGGTGACTTTGGAGGCAAAGGAATTTGCCATGTACTCCAAAATCTATGAGCGCTTTATGCGTTTGAAGCAGTTTGTATTATTAAAGAGTGGGAAGAAAAAGAATGACGAACCTCAAGGCAAGTCATTACTGAGCTTCCTGTTTTTCTGGTAGTACATGAGCCACAGATGGCACAAACCATTTTGGTCTGTGTTGACACAGACCAGTAAAATTTAAATTAGTTAATCATAAATAATAATCTCGCCTCCTGGTGAGAACTTTCAGTCATGAAGAAAAAAAGTTGTTTTAGCATTCAGCGGTGGATTAGATACCTCTTACTGCGCCATTTATTATCCCAAAGACCTGGGGTATGAAGTACATACCTTTACGGTAAACCGAGGTTTCAATGCAGAAGAACAAAGCTGACATCAGAGAAACGGGCAATCAGCCTGGGTGTGGCTTCACATAAGACCGTGAATGAATTCAAGCTATTATGATAAATAATTCGCTGATTTTTGGAAACGTGCTGAAGGAACAAACACTTATCCATTGAGTGTGAGCATGGGCGGATGTCTCAGGCACTGGCTGGCTAACTATGCAAAAGAACTGAGAAAGCAGATGCCATACTTGGCGGAAGTACTGGTGCTGGGCAACGAATTATGTAACCATATGATTCAGATCCTGGCACCAGGCACAGAAATCATCACTCCTATCCGCGACAAGAAACTAAGTCGTGAGGCGGAAGTAGAATACCTGAAGACGAAAGGCATTATATATAGTGCCGAAAAAGCGAAATACTCTATTAATAAAGGAATCTGGGGAACATCCGTTGGTGGAAAGGAAACCCTGAACTCTATGGGAATGCTTCCGAGAAGCATGGCCAACCCAGGTAACAAAGAAAGACAGTGAAGAAGTAAAGCTTGGTTTTGAAAAGGGAGAGCTACTTTCAATCAACGGGAAAAAATATTCTCACCCTACCGAAGCAATCCAGGCATTGCAACAGATTGCCGGTGCGCGCGGCATTGGTCGCGTGATATTCATGTGGGTGACACCATCATAAGTGAATCAAAGGTCGTGTAGGTTTTGACGGCTGCGGTAGCGGATTATCAAAGCACACCATGCTTTAGAGAAACATGTGTTGACCAAATGGCAATTGAGCTGGAAAGATCAGCTGGCCCAATTCTATGGCAACTGGCTGCATGAAGGACAATACCTTGATCCAATCATGCGCGACATTGAAGCATTCTTAACCAG
>JBGATZ010000102.1:0-13906 GCA_044228905.1 Cyclobacteriaceae bacterium
GGAAATCTTGCTGGTAAATAACCAGTGATCCATCAAACTGTAATGAACAAGAACATCAGAGCCCAGAAATGATGCATCTGTTTGTGTATAGCGGAAGTAGGGAAAGATGCCGCGTAGATTCTGGGTAACTCCTCTTGGTTGCAGGTAGATGTAATTGAAGATGTAATTAATATAACCGGATAACTCCAAACCTAACGGCCCTTTTGAAAACGCATAGGTATTTACCCACTTCACCGCTTGTTCCACTTCAAATTGAGAACTTGAAAATTCTTTTACTCCTTCTTCATTGTCGTTCAACAATAATCCATACTCAATCGCTGCTGCACTTTGATGTGTACCGGAACTATATAATTCCGCGACATTTGGTGGACGCCATGTACTTCCAATATTAGAGATAAAAGAAGAACTGGAATTTATGTAATACTTGCCTCCGATGGTTCCACTTACGTTATTGAAATTCAGGTTGGCTTTATATAATGAATTGTTGGAATCAAAACCGGCAACGCTGTAGAATCGAAAGTCATATCGTCCAGCGCCCTCCAGCTCCCATTTATCGCGTTTATATTTTTCAACTACGTAAGCGCCCGTTGAGAAGTTGGTGAAGTTGGGAATGAAAGGAATGGTTTTCGTGCCGTCAATCTTGTTATTGTCCTGCATCATTCCATTTATACCGAATGAAGCACTCCATGATTCACTTTGCTTTCTATCGATCTCAAAGTCGAGTGTTTGAGTAAATAATTTATAGCCAAGGGCAGGTGTTGCACTGTACGAACCTATTCTGAAATCATACTCTTGTCGTTTATTGTATTGAAATCCATATAGAAAATGAAGCGTATTTTTTCCTTTTGTAATATGGCCGCTGATCTTCAATAAATCATGGGCCACTTCCTGTCTTGGCTCTTTGATTTGATAACTGAAGGCATTTGTGTATTGTGGTGGTTCTTTCTCCATAGCAGTTTCTAAATCTGTAGTGCTGCTTACGGCCGAACCACGTAATATGCCAATGGTCGTAGTGAAATGACTAAAGAATAAATCAATTCCTTTGTTTTCTTTATGATAGCCTGTGGCAACAGAAAAATTGCCTTCTTTAAAACCTGTATTCGTTAAGTTATAATCGGCACTGTGAAAATCGCCTGATCGTTTTCCTGTGCCTTGCACACGCCATCCCCAGCCTTTCCAGTTTTTAAATCCACCCTCCAATGTTCCGGATACGGTGCCGGATCTTCCATTACTTGATCCAAGCAAATGAAGTTCTCCACCAATTCCATTCGTAGAAGGAAGTTCAGCAGGATTTACTATAACAACTCCGCCAATAGCATCTGTTCCATATTTGATAGCGCCCGCATCTTTAATAACAATAATATTGGTTGCTATAAACGGATCTATTTCAGGAGCATGTTCAGCTCCCCAGCTTTGCCCTTCCTGACGTATTCCATTATTGAGTATAAGTATTCGCTGACTGTGAACACCGTGAATCACTGGTTTGAAAATAGACGGGCCTGTTTGTATGGATGAAACGCCTGCCATTTCTTTCATGGCTTCGCCTAAATTTTTACCTCTCGTTTCTTCCAGCTGCTTACCACTCAATGAAGAATAACTTTTCGAAGCCTCCAGGTTTTCATAATGATCCTGAACGACAACTTCAGTCAACACTTTGTCGTCAGGCATGAGTGAAAAATGTTGACTGGTAGAACTCGTTAAATCCAGAAGCACCGTTACTGTTTTGTAGCCAAGATATTTTACTTCCAGCTCAAGTTTGCCTGCGCAGACATTCTGAATCTCATACTTTCCATTAACATCCGCGACTGCGCCTGTACTTTCATTTTTCCGGATATGATAATCGGTACCGTAAAGAGGATCCCATTTTCTTCAACGATTTTTCCGGGAACAGGCGATGCACTTTGCTTCATAAAGCAGCATTTAAAATAGATAATGCTCAGCAGTGAGCCCCAAAAGTAGGCCTTTCATCGCGTAACCAGTTTAAAATTATAAAAAGCGGCAGAAATAACCAATAATGCATTACACAGGTGGTTAGTCCTGATCAATAATGTCTGAAGCTTTGAATTCTGGATAATGTAATAGAGGAAATTGAAGGAGAGGGGATCTTCTTCATTGGCAGGCTTGCCTGAGGCCTTTATTGTTTCTGCCTTTTTAGCGGGAGTAGAATAATAGCGGAAGGAGTTGCTACTGAATCGCGAGCCGTTTTGAAGGGTTTGCTTTCAGGATCTGCCAAAAGCGTTTTTTCTTCAGAATTTATTCCTGGGTGAACCGGATCCTGGAGTTCGTAACCAGGAATTCCTTCTTCCTGAGCCATAGCAGGAGTAGCACCCAAAAGGGTAATAAGTGTCAGAACAACACCAAAAGCCAGTAAATATGAAAAATTTAGCTTCATTTGATATCTGGACTTAACTCACAACGCCACGTCTTTGAGTTATGGTTCGCCAATTTAGAAAAATTTTCAAATGATCACATGGGAGGACTTCAATAAAATCGACATCAGGGCAGGAAAAATTGTTAACGTAGAGTTATTTCCTGAGGCCAAAAAGCCTGCTTTTAAGCTTTATATAGATCTGGGTCCCGAAATAGGACTCAAAAAGTCGAGCGCTCAGATCACTCATCACTATCGACCTGATGAACTTATTGGTAGACAAGTAGTATGCGTTGTAAACTTTCCTCCAAAGAGAATTGCAGGCTTTACTTCTGAAGTATTGGTAACCGGACTTCCCGATGAGCAAGGTCATGTGATATTATGTTCTGTAGATAAACCCGTGCCAAATGGAGCGCGTCTCTTTTAACAAATGAATTTTTCAGAACTACAAAAGATAAACAAAGGAGAACTCCTCCGGTTACACGAAGACAGGAAGATCACTTACCTGTTGACAGATAGCCGAAAAGTATTTGCTTCTGATGAAGCACTATTTTTTGCTATAGCAGGAGAACGACATGACGGCCATCAATTCATTAAATCATTATACCAGACGGGTATTCGTCAATTTGTGATTGAGAAACCGATTGACATTGCGCTGTTTCCGGAAGCAAATTTTTTCCTGACGCCTTCCTCCGTTGATGTGCTTCAATATGTTGTTAAGTCGCATCGCAGGCAATTTGCAATACCAGTGATTGGCATAACCGGAAGCAATGGAAAGACCATCATCAAGGAATGGCTGTATCAATTGCTATCACCTGATTACAGTACCGTAAAAAATCCGGGCAGCTACAATTCGCAGATAGGTGTTCCGCTGTCTGTCTGGCAAATGCAATCGTATCATCAGTTAGGAATTTTTGAAGGAGGGATTTCTCAGCCTGGTGAAATGGAAAAACTGGAATCAATTATTCAACCTACGGTGGGATTGTTTACTAACATTGGTTCAGCACATGATCAGGGTTTTGAAAACGCTACTGAAAAAATTCAAGAGAAATTAAAACTCTTCAAAAATGCTGAGACGATCATTTATTGTAAAGATCAGATTGATTTATCCAGGGAGATTGAAAATGAATATGCTGGCAGGAATTTAGTTTCATGGGGAAAAAATAAGTCTTCCCGCGTACACATTCATTCTGATGAGGGAGTTTCAAAGATTACGTGGGAAGGGAAAAACTACTCTTTTACTCTTCCTTTTCGTGACAGTGCATCAATCGAAAATATTCATCATTGTATTGTATTGCTATTCTGTCTAGGAATAGCTGCCGAGGTGATTCAGGAACGAATCCCTTGTCAAGGAGTTTCCATGCGTATGGAGATGAAGCAAGGGGTAGAAATCGCTGCCAGATCATTGATGACACTTACAATAATGACTTGGGTGGCCTGCAGATTAGCCTCGATTTTTTAGCAGGTCAGCAAAAGAAGAACAAGACACTGATTTTATCAGATGTACTTCAATCAGGAATGCCTCCTGAAGAGCTGGTTTCAAAAATTGAAGAAATTGGTTCTGAAGGCTAGATCTAACTCCTAACTTTAATTCTAATTGGAGGGGAATTTTCAAGAAGCAGAAATAGATGGAACAAGTTCAAAGGAGATATTTCTTTTTATTCGTCAACAGATGATTTCACTCAACAACTTAAAAGGGATGCTTTTCACAATTATTCTGATCAGGGAGCGAGATCTTTACGGCTTTGAACGAATCTAGCTGCTGCAACGTAAGATTCATGGTACGGTAATGGAAGTGGATCTTGGTGCGATGGTACATAATCTCAATTACTTCAGATCCAAGTTAAAGCCAGGCGTAAAGCTTATGGTAATGGTGAAAGCATTTGCGTATGGCAGCGGAAGTGAGGAGGTAGCTAATCTGTTACAATACCATCGAGTGGATTATCTGGGTGTGGCTTATACAGACGAGGGAATTGAACTAAGGAAGAGTCAGATCACTTTGCCAGTAATGGTGATGAATCCATCTGAGGAAAGTTTTGATGCATTGCTGGAATACAACCTGGAACCGGAAATTTATAATCTGAGAGTGCTGAGATCTTTCATCTCTTTCCTTGACGGACGTTCGGCAAAAATTCATTTCAAGATTGAAACAGGAATGCATCGCCTTGGATTCGATGAACAGGATTTAGCGGAAGCCCTTGGGCTGTTGAAGCAAAACAGGAATATAATTGTTGCCTCTGTCTTTTCTCATATAGCTGGTGCAGATGAGTCAGAGCACGATGATTTTACCAGGCAGCAGGGAGAATTATTCAACCGGCTTTCACTTCGGTTGATGAATGAGCTCGGTGTTAAACCCGTCAGACATATTTTGAATACTTCGGGTATTCTTCGTTTCCCTGAATTGCAGTTTGATATGGTGAGATTAGGAATTGCACTTTATGGAGTGAATCCAACAGAGAAAAAAGATGAATCACTCTGGCCGGTTCCGACATTGAAAACAATTATCTCGCAGATTAAAATAATCAAGTCAGGCGAATCGATTGGATATGGCCGAAAGGGTAGAGCGAAGGAAGAAATGAGAATTGCCACTATTGCCATCGGTTATGCAGATGGATACAGCAGGGCATTTAGTCAGGGTAAAGGAGCTGTTTTGATTAACGGCAAACGAGCTTCTGTAGTCGGAAATGTTTGTATGGATATGACGATGGTTGATGTTACCAATATTGACGCAAAAGAAGGAGATGAAGTAATTATTTTTGGAGAAGGCCTTCCGATTTATGAAGTGGCTTCGTCAATCAATACCATTCCGTATGAAATACTCACCAATACAAGCGAGCGAGTGAAACGTGTTTTTTGGGCTGAAGGAATCTGAGCCGTTAATCCACTCGTCTGAATAGCGTTGTCACTTCTCATTAATATTCTTTTCTTTGCGCCATATTATTAAAAACATGAAATCATCATTAATTATTCTATTAACACTATTCATAGGTATGACTTCTATTGCACAGTCGAAAAAGGAATTACAGGCTCAGGTGGGAACATTGCAAGCTGAAGTGAATGCATTAAAAGCAGAGTTGGAACAACTGAAAAAACCGAAAGAGACAGACATCAGCAACGAACATAAAAAAGCCAGCTACGGTCTGGGAGTATTAATGGCTTCTTCAGTGAGGAAGCAGGGTGGAGATTCATTGGTACTGGATGCACTGACTGCTGGAATGAGAGACGTGTTTCAGGGGAATACTCTTAAAGTTCCTGAACAGGAATGTTCAATGTTTGTGCAAAACTATATGCAGGCGAACATGGAAAAGAAAACTGCAGCAATGAAAGAGGAGGGAGTAAAATTCCTGAACGAAAATAAAACTAAGGAAGGGGTAAAAACAACGGCAAGTGGCTTGCAGTATAAGGTGATTACTTCCGGAAAAGGAAAAGGTGCTAAAGCGGAAAGCAGTGTGACTGTTCATTATACCGGCAAGCTGGTTGATGGTACTGTGTTCGACAGTTCAGTAGAACGTGGCTCTCCGGCTACATTCGGAGTAAGTCAGGTAATTGCAGGTTGGACGGAAGCAATGCAGTTGATGCATGAGGGAGACAAGTGGATACTGTATATTCCTTATGATCTTGCTTACGGTGAGCGCGGAGCGGGCGGTCAGATTCCTCCTTATTCAACACTGATCTTTGAAGTAGAATTAATCAAAGTAGATTAAAATTTTCATTTTGGTCTAAAGGTAAAGCCCTGACGAAGTCGTCAGGGCTTTTTATTACAATAAAAATTCATCCATTGCCCCGATCATGATCTGGTCTTGGCTTTTTATCCTTGAAGCGTTCTTTGCGGTCGGCTTCTCGTTTTGCCTTTAAGGCATCCCATTTTGTGGTCTGTTCTGGAGTGAGAATTTTTTTCAACTCTGTTTCCTGTTCACCCCTTATCCTTTTCATCTGGCTCATTGATCTTCCCCTGGTAAGTGAAGTATCCTTACGTACAGCACGATAGCGCTCGGTATATTTCTCATTCAGCGATTTCACTTTTGCATACTGATCATCATTCAACGAAAGTTCTTTCTTCAGGTGATCAGCCATCCTTGCTGCTCTTTCTTTAGGGTCATGTCCATGACCATGTTTTCCTTTTTGTGCAAAGGCGACAGCACTCATTAGTACCAGCGCCACAAACATTAGATTCTTTTTCATGTCCTTTTTATTTTGTTTAACGACAGTAAGACAACGAATAGAGTGCCGGGATTAATCTTATTTCAGGCTTTTAGACGTTCAGTTTTATGTGATCTACAAATGGCAACTAATCTTCGACTGAAGTTTAATTTGATTTTAATCCACAGGCATCAGTTTTTAAGTTATTAACATTGATTAACATTGTTTTATGGAATTGAAGGAGAAAAAGGTATTGATTGAAGGAAATGAAGTAAGCTATATTGATATAGGAGCGGGAAAATGGACGATTGTATTTATACATGGATTTCCTTTTGATAAATGGATGTGGGCAAATCAATTGAAAGCTTTGAGTAATGAATATCGCGTGATTGCTTACGATGTACGAGGCCATGGGAAAACACCTGGAAATTCGGTCGACTTTTCAATACCTCAATTCGCCAATGATCTTTTTGCATTTCTTGATCATTTAAAAATAGACAAGATTGTTATCTGTGGACTATCGATGGGTGAGATGAAGCACGTGCAAAGCGTATGAAGGCGATCGATTCTATAAGAGAGAATGGATTACAGAGCTACTCTAACGACTCGGTTAAGAATCTGTTTTCAGCGGCAGCAATAGAAAAAGACACCGAAGAGGTTAAGATGATCAGAAACACTATCCTTAATACAAAAGCTGAAAATGTCTGCAAGACGTTGATGGCATTGGCAAGCCGAAAAGAAAAGTGCTCAGTCATTGAAAATGTTAAAATACCTACGCTTATTCTGGTGGGTGCGGAGGATAAGGTGACACCACTTGCAGCAGCTACAAAAATGCATCACCTCATCTCGAATTCCACATTGCATATTGTTGCTGATGCGGGGCATGTGAGCAATCTTGAAAACCCCAATGACTTTAACAATCACGTAAAGTCTTTTTTGAACGCCCTTCGATAACGGAATTGGACGTGTAGGAAAGTCGCTTTAATGTTCAGATTGATCTTATTTTTTACTTTTTTAATTGCATTCACCCTATTTTTTCCTCAACCCCGGAGTTCAAAAAAGCCTTTTTTTGGGCCAAAATTGAAGGCTGAAGCTGATACCAACTAGTTATAGCCAAATTTTATTTGGCCAGCCTTTTCTTCTCCAAACCACATTATGCCAAGTCCCTCCCCACGGCATTTATTGTTGGTCCTTACAACTGTGGGAATAGAAAATCCTGATGCTTAAGTATTACCTGATTTCTTACGTGGAAGAAACAATGAACGCCTTTACTAAAGGCAGCATGATTTGAATAATCACCTTTGCATCATCAAACGAAAAACAAAAACAAAAAATATGACCTCCAAAATCGTTTCTCTTTTTGTTGCCTGCGTATTGTCGGTAACAGCTTTTGCAAAGACACCATCGATGTCAGTTGCTTCTTCTTCTGCAAGCGTTTATAATGTGTATTATAAGAGCACGGAAACAGGTAATGTAAAAGTTTCCATTCTTAACAAAAACAATGTAGTTGTGTTTTCAGAAACACTTACAAACGTATCTTCTTTCAAACGCCCTTATAACTTCAGCAACCTGGAGCAAGGTGAGTACACGATTGTTTTGGAAGACAAGGCAGGAAAGCAAGTAGAGAAAGTAAGTTATTACATGAACAAGGTGAACACTTTCATTCACGTAAGCGAAATGGCGAATGATGATAGTAAGTACATGTTGAATGTAACTAATGACGGCAGCGAAGATGTATATGTGAAAATTTACAATGAAAATGGCATGCTTCACGAACAACAGTTAAAAGTAACGGGCACTTTTGGTTTAATCTATAATTTATCTCTTGTAAAGTCTGTGAATTCAAAGATCACTTTCGAAATCACTACCAGCAGCGGTAAGATTGAAAAAATGACTTTCTAAGACTTCACTTGAAATTTTCAGGAAGCCACCTTAACGGTGGCTTTTCTTTTTTTATAAGGAAACGAGCGGGACGATGAGTCATTACTTATTTTTATGTAATGATTGTTTTTACTACTACTCTGCTTCAATTTAAGGATAATGGCGATAAAACCGGCTGGACATACATTGAGATCAGTCAGAAGCAGGCAACACAGCTTAAGCCTGATACCAAAGTTTCGTTTAGGGTGAAAGGAATGTTGGACAGTTTCCCTATTCAAAAGCTGGCTATCCTTCCTATGGGAGAAGGCAGATTCATTTTACCGTTTAATGCTTCCATGCGAAAAGGAACCGGTAAGAGATCCGGTGATAAAATAAAAGTTCAGGCTGAGGTCGATGAACGGGCGCTTATACTTTCACCAGCATTCATAAAGTGCCTGAAGGATGATCCACAAGCCTTTGATTTTTTTAAATCACTTTCAAAATCTCATCAAAGCTATTTCAGCAAGTGGATTGAAAGTGCAAAAACGTCAGCCACAAAAACCAATCGGATTACAATGGCTGTAATTGCTCTGGGTCAAAAACAAGATTACGGTGCAATGATCAGAGCAAATAAAAAGACTAAAGATTAGCGGGTAGGTGTAGAGAACCAACGAATGATTTTCCCAATCCATGTTCGAGGTGCTTTTTCAATTTGTTTTGGACCGGACTGGTTCAGCTTCTCTTCGTTTTCAAGGCGTGCAGTTCTCACCGGTTGTTCTGCTTTCTTTACTTTCTTGAGATAGTGAACCATGCGCTTTTCCTTTTCCAGTTCTAACTGAGCCTTTCTTTTTTCCTGCGCTTCACGTGCTTCGCGTTCGCGTTGTAAAGCGATGGGATTTTTCCATTGCTCATCACGTTTAGTATTATTTCTGGCGGGTCTCCTTTCCTGCCGTGGGGTACGATTACTACGAAGCGATTCAATCTGATTTTCAGAAACTCCTTCTTCGGCAGGTTTTATAACTTCTTTCTTTTTTGGTTCAGGGAGCTCAATCTTACCCAGTACTTTTAATCCAGGGAGTTCTGTTTTTGGAGCTTTGATTATTTCAATTACATTCTCAGAAGAGCTTTGCTCAATTACTTCAGGCAAAGTTTCCAATACGGGTTGTGGATTTATATTTTCTTCTGTAATGGATATTGTGGCCTCTTTCTCCGGTTCAGCCAGCTCAACAACCTCAATCTGTGCTTCTACTGTTTCGGTAATTTCTTGCTCTATCAGTAAAGCCGGATTAAAATGGCCGATTACCAATTTAGTATGATCATCTTCAACGCGTGTGTTAGAACCGTCTTCAATCTGAATGTTATTGCGGGATAGAAATTCAACGATTTCCGAAGAACGGATTTCTAGTTTTCTGGCTAACTGTCCAAGCCTCATGAAGTACTGAATTTAAAATTGAGGGTACAAATATAATAGAAGGCAGCCAGAAGATTAGAAAAGACATCGTGCCAGCTCTGACACCTGATTTCTTGTAGAAAGAAATACTCTATACACAGGTAAAATTCCTTAAAAATGCGGTTTGGCAGCCGAGGACTCATAATTGTAGTAATGCCACAGAATCAATTAAAATAAAGTATGAAAAAACAGATTTTTAAATATTCAGTGATCGCTCTTTTGTTTGCTTTTGCACTTCCATTCAACGCAAAAGCACAGACGGGAGAACGTGTATGGAGCATCGGACTTGAAGCGGGTCCTAATTTTAGCAAACACGGTTGGGATGCGGATGATACCAACTTTAAAACCGGATTTCTGGTAGGTGGTAATCTGACTTACAGCGTGAGAAACACATATGGGTTTACTGGTAAATTGCTTTATGCGCAAAAAGGAGCTGAACAAGGAAATGCTAAATCGACATTGAATTATGTTGAAGGTCCAAGTGTAGGCCGGTTCTTCTTTAATAAAGAAGGTCCATTCCGTCCGAATATTTTCGCAGGACCATCTTTTGGATTTCTTACGGGTGTGAAAGGCCAGGTGGGTAATGGTAATAAGGAAACACTCGATAACTACAAAGACTTCTACAAAACGTTTGACTTTGGTCTTACAGGAGGTCTTGGTCTGAACTATGAGATTGCACCCGAAACACGAATCCTTGTTGACTTCCGTTATACCTATGGATTATCTGATATTTCTAAATCGAATGCTTCATCAGTGAATAATCAGGTGATTGGTATCACGGCTGGTGTTTCATTCGGTATTTAAGAATTGAAAATTCTATAATAGAAAGGATGCGGCCAATGCTGCATTCTTTCTATTTTTTTTGTTATCTCATAAGGTAATAAAGAACAATCAGGATCAACAGAATAATGGCCGTCCATTTTACCCATCCGCTATGGGAAGCAAATTCATAACTGCAGATCGGACATACTTTGGTGTTGTCCGGAATATTCATTGCACATGATGGGCACTCTTTTGTTTTCATTGACCACAGGTTTTAATCAAGCTTTTGCCGCCACTGTTTTTTCTGAGAGTGCTGTTTTTTGCTGTTGATTCTTTTCTCGACCGCACCTTTGGATGGCTTTGTTTTCTTTCTTGCTTTTTTCTTTTCGAATGCTTTAGCCAGTGTGGTATCCAGTTTCTGGATTACCTCTTCTTTATTTTGAAGTTGTGAACGCTTGTCTTGTGAAGTAAGAATCAGAATTCCATCAGTGCTGACTCGGGAATGCAATTTCTTCAGAATGAGTTCTCGCTCTTCTTCTGTAATTAAAACGGATTGTCTCACATTCCATTTCAATGTCACTTTGCTTTCAACTTTGTTTACATTTTGACCTCCAGGCCCACTACTGCGTGACGTAGTAAACGCAAGTTCGCTGGTCAAAATAGAAGCTGTTATTTTTCGCTGAGACATCTTTAAATCAATTTTCTTTAATCCAGCTTTTATTCAGGCCGCTTTGCTCTAACTGTGATGCTGTCATCTGAATGATATTGACATCCAAAGTTACAGGTGTAATTGGAGTATCGGTTGTGTCTGTCGGAACAGCAGCGATCTGATCGACAATATCCAATCCTTTAAAGACCTGACCGAAGATCATATAATCACCATCCAGACGAGGAAGACCTTCTTTGTTTTGTACGATGTAAAACTGACAACCCGCAGTAAGCTTGTCGGGATTATCATCACGCCCACCACCTACCGCTCCGTACACATGCTTGAGACTATCTACAAACTCCGGTTTAAGAAGATAAGGCGAGTTTGCAAACCCCTCCGGTGTATCGGGGCATCCTCCCTGAATTACAAAATTCTGAATTACCCGATTGAAAGTTAATGAATCCCAATAGCCGGCATTGGCAAGCTTCATGAAGCTTTCTTTATGACGAGGAGTTTCTTCATGAAACCAAAAGAGAATTTCTCCTTTATTGGTTTTAATCTGACCAATATCGTATGTCTTTTCTTTTTTGGTGGTGCACGAAAAAAGAGCTAATACAGCGATCGTACCATAAATGAATTTCATCAGAACATTGAATTTGAAGTAATGTAAAAAGAAACCCGCTACCGATGAAAAACAGCAGAAGCAATAATTAACTCATTCTTCACCTCCAGCATTTCACCCACATATAAATCATCCTCTCCTTTTACATGGCGAAGGTATTCCATGAAAATGCGATTATCATGAGGAGTAAGTCGTAATACTTCATACTGCAAAGAAGGTAAGCGATCGAAAGCATCTTTCCACCAGCTACGCAAGGCGTTTTTGCCTTTGATCAAACCTTGTGTTTCGGGTTAGCCTGCCTCAGCTTCGGACTGTAATGTTCTGCGAGATCATCGTACAGTGCCAATAAAGCATCCAGATCGTGTTTATTGAAGGCATCAAACCAATTAGCAGCAATTTGAGAAAGTTGTTCTGTGGTCATCAGGAAAAATTTTAAGTAGTTTGTCGGGCGCTCTTTGCTTTTCGTCTGATTCAAATATAAAACACGAAGTGAATGTCAACGCATTTTTTTAGATTGGGTTAACTAAACCCATCGCATTATGAGTAAAAATTTTAACAGAAGGGAATTTCTCAAAAGAGGCGCAGTGGGAGCATTGGGATTTGCCCTGCTTCCTTCATTGATTTGAAGGCAGCTCCCAGTGATAAATTGAGAGTTGCACATATTGGTTTGGGGAATGGGCAATCAGCACATGAGTTGGTTTTGCCGGATTGCCAGAGGTAAGATATTGTAGCATTGTGTGATCTTGATCAGGATCATCTGAACAGCACCTTTAAAACGCTGCAAGGATTACAACCGAATAGTAGAGCGGATCTCTATGAGGATTTCAGAAAAGTGTTGGACAGAAAAGATATTGATGCTGTTACCATTGCCACACCAGATCATTGGCACGCTCAAATTGCTTCGCTGGCTTTCCAGGCGGGAAAAGATGTTTACGGAGAGAAACCACTGTCATACGATGTGAAGGAAGGACAGATGTTGTTGAAGAATCTGAATAAGCACAATCGTATTTTCAAACTTGGAACACAGATTCATGCAGGAGATAACTACCATCGGGTCGTAGAAATCATTCAATCAGGAGCAATTGGTAAAGTACACACGGTTCGACTTTGGAAGACCGGTTTCTCTCCAGGACTTGGCAATCCGAAAATTCAGACTCCCCCTAAATCATTGAACTGGGATATGTGGCTGGGGCCAGCTCCGTATACAGATTATTTTCCTGAGCGATGCCACTTTACTTATCGCTACTTCATTGATTATTCAGGCGGAGTGTTTGCTGATTTCTGGTGTCATATCGCAGATGTGGTGTGGTGGGCGATTCAACCAAAAGGATTGAAAAACGTAGTAGCACGAGGTGAAAAAACAGATGGTGTAGCAAGCGCACCAAAATGGATTGATGCAGATTACGAATTTGATGGATTGAAATTATACTGGACCACCAATCCACCGAATGTTCCGGGTGCATCTGAAAGAGGAATAGGAGCCTACTTTGAAGGAGATAAAGGAACATTGATTTGTGATTATGAAACGAGATCAATCACTATTAATGGAGAAACGGTTTCTGATATTTCTTCCGTTGCACAAACACTCCCTCGTTCACCAGGACATCAGCAAAACTTTGTGAATGCAGTGAAAGCGCGAACACAACCGGAGTCTAATTTGAATTACGCGCGTGAAATGACTTTGCCGATGCATCTCGCTATTATCTCATGGCGTTTAGGAAGAAAACTGGAATGGGATGCTACGAAGGAAGAATTTGTTGGTGATAAAGAAGCAAATGAATTGCTTTCAAGAAAGTATAGAAAGAAGTGGGATCTTTTGTAGCAAGCATGGAGTTATAGTAGCGATGAGTGTAAGGAACAAGACACTATTGATCTATGCGGGCAAATGCGCATCCGGGATTTTATTATGCTACCTGATCTCCTTATTCTTTAATAAATGGATTGATTACCCCTGGAGTTTGATTTCTGTCGTATTGGTATTGTCTCCGGAAGGAAAAGATGCTCTTGAACTTGCGATGACCCGGATCAAAGCAAACTTTGTAGGTGCAGCGTGCG
>JBGATZ010000103.1:0-11829 GCA_044228905.1 Cyclobacteriaceae bacterium
GATAAAGTCAATCTATCTAGTAGCCTTGGTTTCCATTTTTATGGGCGCAGTAACCACTGTGCAAACCGCCTTCAATCTGGTCACTCCTTTGGTTCCTAAATTCGTTATTTCACAGGTAGTCAGAGAAATGACCGTGCTTGAACTGGCTCCGACAATTATGGCTGTAATTTATGCTGGTAAGGTAGGTTCAAGTATGGCCAGTGGATTGGGCACCATGAGGATCACAGAACAAATTGACGCTCTTGAGGTAATGGGTATCAACTCATCCTCCTACCTCGTGTTGCCAAAAATTATAGCTTCGCTGATGATGTATCCACTACTGGTCATTATAGCCGGTATCTGCGGACTAACAGGCGGATATATAGTCGGTACCATGACCGGTGTGATTACACCAACAGATTATATCTACGGGTTACGCTACAGCTTCAATTATTATACAATCACATTTGCCTTGACCAAAGCATTCGTATTTGCTTTTCTTATTTCATCTATCTCTTCTTACAAGGGATATTTCACGCAAGGTGGTGCGTTGGAAGTGGGCTTTGCCAGTACGGAAGCGGTAACTACCAGTGTTATTGCTGTCTTATTATCTGATTATTTCCTTGCTCAGCTCTTATTAGGCGTATGATCACAATCGAAAACATCTCAAAGAACTTTGGCGATCGTCCTATCCTCAATGGCATCAGTGGCATATTCGAAAAAGGAAAAACCAATCTGATTATCGGAGCAAGCGGTACAGGAAAAAGTGTATTGCTAAAATGCATTGTAGGATTATTACCGCCTGATTCAGGCACCGTGTTTTTTGACAATAGGGATTTCACAGCTGCTGATAAACATGTAAAAGCAGAGGTAAGAAGAGAAATCGGAATGTTATTTCAGGGCGGTGCCCTTTTCGATTCTAAAACCGTAGAGGAGAATATCATATTCCCATTGGACATTTTGACAAAGATGCCGGCTGATGAAAAACTCGATCGTGTAAATGTCTGCCTGAAACGAGTGGGACTAGAAAATGCCAATAAGAAAATGCCCTCGGAAATTTCCGGTGGAATGAAAAAACGGGTGGGTATTGCGAGGGCTATTGTGAATGAGCCCAATTATCTTTTCTGCGATGAGCCAAACTCCGGATTGGACCCGCAAACTTCTATCCTGATCGATGAATTGATTCAGGAAATTACACATGAACTGGATACCACAACCGTTGTGGTTACTCACGATATGAACTCCGTAATGGGGATCGGTGAAAAAATCATGTTTTTGTATAAAGGAGATAAACTCTGGGAAGGCTCTTATGACAATATCATGCATTCCGGAGTAAAACAACTCGATGATTTTGTATTCACCAACAAAGTCATGAAGAATCTGAAAGATGCATAAAAGCCCTGACGTTGCCGTCAGGACTTTTAACCTACTAACCAATCAAAATCCAACTCATCATTGAATTCAGATTCACCTGCTTAAACGATTCTTATATATTACCTTAGAATCACAGATTGGTTACAATAAATTTCAGGGAATTTTTAATCGAACATTAATTAGCTATCGGAAATTGAATATAGAAAGAGGTTCCTTTTCCCTCCTTTGATTCAAGATTAACCGTACCACCACTTTGTTCCACTCCCTGTTTCACAATGGCCAATCCTAAACCAGAACCTGATTTCTGATTTCTTAGTACTGAAATAAGGGACGAAGATTTTATCGATCATTTCAGCAGAAATACCTTTTCCATTATCCTTAATAACCACTAAACAGCTTTCTTTAATCACTGTAAGGCTCACGTTCACTATGGCTTTACCTTCATCAGATGCCTGAAGCGCATTGAGAATAATATTGGAGAAGATACGGATCAGTAACTGATCATCTCCCATGATGTAAACTGGTTGCTCAGCTGCTTTCCAATTAACTTTTCCAGTAACATTATTGGTATAAAGGTCAACCGTTTTTTTAAGAATAGAGTTTAATTCTACTTTTATCATCACCGGAGCAGGCATTCGTGCAAATGTGCTGAACGAAGACGCTATCTCATTGAGAATATCAACCTGCGTAAGCATCGTTTTTACCGAACGCTCTGCCCGCTCCTTTGGCAACCCCTCTTCGCTTTTTAATAATTGCTCCATTTGCTGAAGAGATAATTTCATCGGAGTAAGTGGATTCTTTATCTCATGCGCTACCTGTTTCGCCATCTCTCTCCATGCGCTTTCCTTCTGATTACGGGCAAGTTCAATTTTACTTTGTTCCAGATTTTGCACCATTCGATTATACTCCTTCACCATCACTCCGATTTCGTCAGTTGAATTCCAGGCAAGTAATTCATTGTGCCCGGTTAAAGTGGTTCTGCTCAATGATTTTGCAATGATCCGCAAAGGATACGTTAGCTGTTCAGCTGCAAGAAGTGAAAGTATTGAAAACACCAGGAGAACCACGGTGAATATGGAAAGAATGTTGATCAGGATATCAATCTGAGTTCGTTCCAGAGAAGAGGCAGAACCAAAAAAAGGCAGTGAAACTACGCCCAGCAAATGACCATTTAGTGGAGAACGTATGGCCGAGAATGCACTATAATATTTTAATGAGCCTATCCTATCCTGTTTTACAAAAGATGCCTCCTTACCTTTCGTTACTTTATCCAAAGCTTCATGATCGATCAATTCTGATTTAAACTGATAATCAAAAATCAAGGGCTGGCTTGAACCTATCAGCAGACCCGTTGAATCATATACGGTTGCATCAACATCAGATACACGGGCAATATCACGAAGCTTCCTTTCAAATTCATCTTTACTCAATTCCCTACCTGAAAAAGCAAGTAGTTCTGTTGTTAGTGATTCCGACAGCAACTTTGATTTATCACTAAATTCCTGGTTGAGATCATTTGCCGCTGAACGTGTTATGATACTTAACGTTGTTACACTCACTACAAGCAAAGGAAGAAGCAGACTGGAGTAAAAATAAAGCTGAACCCGCGAAGAATAGTTGACACGCTCCCCTTTCGACCAATAATAGATGCCCTGCATTAGCAAACCAATCATCACCAACACAAATCCTATCACAATCCAAAAAGACAAATTACCAAGTAAATAAAAAACGGGATAGGCTCTGGATGACACAATAGCTATCCGGCTATTTTCATCCTCTACTCCTACATGTATAAAATCCTTACTAGGATGGCCTTTGCTGAATAAATCTGAATCAGATAACTCGCTGGCCGTAAAATCACGTTCATAATTAAACTCTCCGAATGAGCTTAGCAGCTTCTCTTTCGAGAATATGGCAAAACTATACTCACGACTTCTCAGGTAAACGGCAAAACGATTATCAACCAACAATTCAGGATAAACATTTCGCGGAATGATTTTCTTCATTGACAATTCCAAAACGACAAATCCCGAAGGAATTCCTGATCGCTCCACGGGAGCAACAACCAGGTACTTTCTGTCTGACTGATCATCTGAATTAGTGGTGTAATAGATTCCTTTGTAAGTAGAAATACCTGACTGATTCTGATAGGCATAAACCTGGCTGGCAAAATCGAGATAGGGTTCATTATCTATAGCTTGCCCCGTTGAATTATATAAATGAATGGCTATCTCGTAGCGGTCAAAATAATTATTGAGATAAATCTGCCTGACTTTCTGACGAACACTTGATTTGCTCAGGAAAGGATTAGATAAACTAGTTTGAATAAAAGGGTCTTCTTTAATTCGGGCTACCGCTTCACTGAGCAAAAATTCTCCGAGAAAATCACGTCCGACCAAAAATTCATTTGCAAACCGAAACTGAGAATTGATTTTTCTCTCTTCAGAAAATCGCCTTACGCTCAAAGCAGACTGTATCGAGAATATGATTAGAGTAGTCAACAAATAAAAAAAAGTACGATAAGATATATGTTTCAGAGTTCCTGAAAAATTCAGGAAATAGATGAGTAAGAAATAAACAAGGGAGCAGCCAAGTGTAATCCAGTAGTCACGGCCAAGAATCAAAAAATAAACTATAAAAAGAACTCCACCAGCAAACAAATAGGAGATAACAACAGGCCACTGGCTTCCTGATAACTTTAAAAAAAGACGGTAGAAAACATGCGCAAAAGTAAATGAAGCCAGGCAAGATAAAATCACACATGCAAAGGCCACAAGACGCACCAAATCAAATTGAATTGACTGAGTAATATCAAGGGAAATGGAGGAGTTGTGAAATATTGTTTCAACGTACAGAAAAGGAAATAGAATAATAAAAAAACCAAACGTTGCCAGCACGTACAGTATCAGATGTTTTTTCCAACCTTCATTTTGCAATAGCTTATGAAATACATGCCATTGATCGTAGGTCAAAAATGTATAAAGACATAATGTGACAATACAGGCGGTGTTAAGTAATAAATCTCCAATGGAAGAAGTGATGACAGAAGATGCAAAAATACGCGGATCGAAAAGTAAACTGGAAGAATAAAAGTCCGGCACGTTCAGGTAAACACATATGAGCCGTAAACAGAGCAGGCTCATTGCTAAAACGAGGAACCCAACTTCCGATTTTCCTTTCTTATAAAACCGATGACATAGTTGAAACAGAAAAAACATCAAAACTACTATAACGATCCACCAGAGAAATTGAACGATAAATTGATTTGATTTTAGATCAATTGCGTTCTCCGAAATCTGTACCCTAAACAAAACGTTGCCTTCTTTGTCTTTAACAGGGAATCCGCTATCAGAACCGGGATCAATCAACTGTACTCCTGATGATGGGAAAATTGCTGGATTCCATTTCGCTTCGAGAAAGTTATTTACAATTTTAAATTGTTCAACTAATGGAAGGACTGCTATTAGTTCTTGTGTTTTTACTTTACCAATTCGACAGATAAGAAAATCACCTCTTGAGGTGTTTATCCATTTGGCGTCAAAATGTTCCTGCAACAAGCGTAAATCTGGCAGGAAATCATTATTGTTCCATTGCTTTACTCTCAGGCTGTCAATCAGAAAAAAAGAATGTTTCAGATTACTCCAGTCATTCAATTTGGTGATCGAAACCGATTCTTTCTTAATCTCTTCCTGTTCACTTTCAAGATTGGCAGAGACCACCTGAGCACTTTTCCCTTGCTTGTTTGGCAAAGACAGGAAGCGCAGGCTAATAAAAGCGACCAGGCTCAATACAGCAATAAAAGCAACAATACGTTCGCTATTCTTCATCATGATTAGCAAATGAATTCACTAAAGATAGTAAATCACTTTGACCTTTCAGGATTGTATTTCAAGCCTCCAAAAGAATGGAGAAAGATGATTCGCGAGTAACGGAATGAAAATGGAATAAAGGCAAATGATGCCACTATGATAGACACTATATAAACCCAATCTGGCACATGGGTGAATAGAAATAAACTAAAACCTATAGCAAAAAGAATTGCCACATTAAATGCATAGCTTACATACATTGCACCAATATAAAAGCCAGGCTCAGGCATAAAGCTAACCTCACAACAAGGGCATACGGGATTCATCTCAGCGAATCGCACACTTAATGAAGAGTGCTTAAATATATTACCATCGCGGCAATGCGGGCATTTACCCAGTAGTATAGCGTTTAATAGAGTTTTTGAGGACATTGCCTTTACTTGTTTTAAACCAGAAAAAAGCAATCACTCCAATTGCAAGATAAGGTGCAAAAAGCAGGTACAGAATTCCGAAGTTAATACCAATAGCTATACCCGGATTACCGTTACTAAGGTTATTCTCGAGTGTAGCCCGGCACATGGCACATTGGGCAAAAGACTCAGCTGATGCAAGCAGAAGGAGAAGCAATAAAATGACCTTACTTTTCATAGATCCATTATTTGTAATACGGACTGATCATCAGATAAACAATCACTCCGGAAATTGCAATATAAAGCCAGATTGGAAAAGTAAATTTAGCCAACTTACGGTGACTTTCAAAAGTACCAGCGAGCGCTCTGGAGAAAGTAAAAAGCACGAGTGGTGTAATAAACACCGATAGCACTATATGAGTAATCAGAATAAAGTAGTATACATATCTGATCGCCCCCTCTCCTCCGTATGGCGTAGATTCAGTAGTCATATGATAGAGAACATACATCACCAGGAAAGCAGCAGAGAGCCCAATGCAGGTTTTCATCAATGATTCATGAAGCTCTCGTTTTTTATTTTTAATTGCCCATACCGCACTTATCAGCAGTACTGCTGTAGCCGCATTAATAGTGGCATAAATCCTGGGGAGGAATGTCAAATCAAAGCCTTTAATTTTCACTCTGAAAAGAATAGCAACCGCCAAAGGAATCACTATCGATAAAGTAATGATCAGTTTCTTATACGGAGCTTGCTGTTGTTTTTCAATTGTTACCATCTGCCTCAATATTTCTTCAAAAGTATTTTCATTTCCACTATTAACCGGTCCGTTTCTTCACGAGTTGCAGGAGCGTAATAACCACGGATTCTCCCGTTCTCATCAATCAATACAGTAGTCCAGGGCTTCTTCAAAAAGAGTACGCAGGATATGAACTGATCCGATGCCACACTGCTCTTTAAAACGGTAAAGACGTGCTCTGCGTTCACCAGTTCTTCTTCAATACGCTCAAAATTCTTTTTCGTTTCCAGCGCTGAGTCAATCGTAATTATCGTTGCCTTGCGTTTACCTTCATTGTCAGAGAAAAGAGTATCCGCTATCCTATAAGGAGCAGCATACTGAAAATTGCAATCAGTATTCAGCGTATCGGCATTTATCCCTGCTTCAAAATAAACAGGAATGTTGTATTCACTCTTCCCGAAAAACTTAAGAAAAAAGGTAAGCAGAATAGGCAAAAATATGGCAAAGAACAGATAAACCCATTTGTGCTTTTTCATTACTCGCTGAGTCAAAAAGAAAAGGCTAAAGCATTACACCTTAGCCTTTCCTCTATTTTTATTTTAGTTCTACTTTCCTAAGAAATTGATGTCAGACATCTTCATGCCTTCGTAAACAAACGCCACCAACATCCATACTACAAAAACCATAGGAATCAGTATGGACCAGAAAAGAACCTTTACTTCATACTTTAAGTGCATAAACTCCAGCACAATGTAACCTGCTTTCACAATTGTCATTGCCACAAAAATAAATACACGAGTATTATGATACTGGTGAGGTATGGCAAATGCTATAATAAATTCAAAAATTGTGATTAACAGTAATATACCTGCTGTTTTCCAGAGAAGACCAATTTTTGCTTTGTCTGGAGGAAGTACAACTACTTCCGGTTCGTGTGAATGATGTGCCATTTCAGTTATGAATTAATATTTTAAACCAGATAAAAGAATGTGAATACGAATACCCAAACAAGGTCTACAAAGTGCCAGTATAAACCGACCTTCTCAACCATTTCATAATGACCTCTGCGGTTATATACACCTGTTACCGTATTATAGTAAATCAGGAAGTTTAACAGCACCCCACTGAATACGTGGAAGCCATGAAAGCCTGTAATAAAGAAGAAGAAGTCAGCGAAGTCTTGCGGCCCATATTGGTTCACATGAAGATTTGCTCCGAAAACTTCCTTCGTGATCCATTTACCATCCACGAAATATTTCACCAGTGTTGGCGCTTCGGTGCCATGAATAAAGTGCGACCACTCCCACGCCTGACAGCTGAGGAAAGTAATGCCACCAAGTAGTGTCCACAACATCCATTTTTCTACAGCCTTCTTATCCATACGATGTCCTGCTTCAACAGCCAACACCATCGTAACACTACTCATGATCAAAATAAAAGTCATGATCCCCACAAACACAAGGGGAAGAGGAATTCCATGATAGAAAGGAATAGAATCGAATACCTTTTCCGGCACTGGCCAGTAGCTGGGTGAAAATGTAAATTCGGAAACAGCACCTGGATAAGCTTTGTGAGATGAACGGACTAATCCATAGGTGATTAGCAACCCCGAGAATGTAAACGCATCGGACAAGAGGAAAAACCACATCATGAGCTTGCCGTAGCTGGCTCCCATGGGTGATGTTCCGCCATCCCAGACGCTTCTTCCTGGTGCGGTTGCTGTTGCTGCTGTAGAGTGTGCCATAGTCTAGAAAATAATTAGCGATTCAATAATAAGAAGACGAACAAATATAGCCAAAGTCCACCCAAAAAATGCCAATATGTTGTACACATTTCCATTTGGGCCATGTTTTTAGAATGGATTTTTAGCTTGAAAGCGGAGTTTAAAACAATGAACAAAAAGACAACCGCGCTGATCACGTGCGCTCCGTGTACTCCGGTAATCAGGTAAATAAATGATCCTGACGGGTTTCCAACCATATGAATATTTTCATTCACAAGCTGTTCCCATCCCAGTATTTGTCCAACCAAAAAAGCAACACCTAAAACAGCAGTTACTCCTACTGTTATTTTTACCATGTCTAAATTATCCTTCCTGGCAGCAAAGTACCCCCATTGCATGGTGATACTACTGAGGATGATAAACGCTGTAGTGTAATAGAACATGGCAGGTAATTCAAAAATCACCCAGTTGCCTTCTGCTCTTCTTACAATATAAGCAGAGGTAAAAGCTGCAAACAGCATCATCACCGTTGCAATGAAAAGCCACATCGCAAATTTCTTAGGATGCATAGCCAATTGCTTCTTCGGCTCTTCTACTAATTTAAAATCAGATGTAATCGGTTTCTCCATAACTATCCCACTTTATCCAACAAATACGCAATCTGAATAATCGGTAAATACAAAAACGAACCAAACATAATCCGCAATGCAGATGCTCTGCTACCCGTTTTCATCAATGCAAAAGTCTGTGCTAAGAATGCTACACCACAAAGAGTTGCAACAATAGCGGAGTCGATCCCGGTAATTCCAAATTTCGCAGGCAACAATCCAAGCGGAATCAGGAATAGGGTATAGATCATAATCTGAATAGCGGTATTCAAATCTTTGCCACCACCTGATGGAAGTAGTTTGAATCCTGCTTTCTTATAATCATCATCAGCCACCCATGCAATCGCCCAGAAGTGAGGAAACTGCCAGATGAATTGGATGCCAAAAATAATTAACGCTTCATGAGTAATCGAACCTGTTGCAGCGGTCCATCCCAACAAGGGAGGAAGTGCTCCCGGGAATGCACCAACAAATACAGCCACTGGCCCAACTCTTTTCAGAGGAGTATATACAAAGCTGTAGAGGATCATGCTCACTACAGATAAAATTAAGGTAAGTGGATTCGTATAGATCCAAAGAATAATTAAGCTTAGTGCTAGAACAACCAGCGAAAACCAGGTCGCTTCGTTCACAGTTACGCGTCCTGAAGGCAATGGGCGATTCATGGTACGCCCCATCAGCTTATCGTAATCCTTCTCCAGAATCTGATTGATGCTTGAAGATGCTCCTGACATGAGAAATCCTCCAAGAGTAAGCATTAATAATACCTCCCATTGAACACTGCCACGGGTTGCCAGGGCATAACCAAAGGCGCAGGAAAAAGCAATCAAAAGAGAAAGACGCACTTTGAGCAGTTCGATTAAAGCTCGAATCTTTGCAATCACAAAAGCAGATCCCGATAATGTGTTTGATTGGCTGATCATTCGCTCGCTACCTTTTTACCTTCTGTTAACCGGACCCACATCAGTAATTGCAACCCGAAAGTGATCGTTGCAATCAATAAATGCACCGGCTGGAGAAAAGCCGGAATGGAGAAATACCCCATGCCTGCCCCTGTCAATAAGGTGCACAAAATTAAGACAAACAGGGCACGCGGTAAAGCTTTGTCTCCCCTAGTTTTGTTGATTTGAAGCATCAAAATGACATGAGCAATGAGGACAATCCAGGAGAAAGTCCTGTGAGTGATAAACTCTGATCCCAGCATTCCGATCCATGAATTCCGGGCTATCCCGCTCATAGCAATGCGATCAATGGCTGCCCTGACTTCAGTGCCCAAAACCACCTGAATCAACAACAGGGCCATACAAATTGCCAATACCCATTTTAGTCCTTTAACTGGTTCAAAGCTTTTGGCTCCCGGATTACTTACTTGATAGAGGTACACCAATAAGGCTACTAAACCCATCGCCAAAAGCATGTGAACGGTGATCGTCCAGGTAGTCAGGTTGGTAGAGACCACAATCGATCCAAACCAACCCTGAAAAATCACTCCAACCAAAGACAGTACAGAAATGACAAATATGCTTTTATGTGTTTTCCTTAAAGGCCAGGCTCTTACTACCAGTGCGATAATGAAAAATCCAATAATCACTCCCGTCAGACGATTGAAATACTCAATCCACGTTTTAGTGGGATTAAAATTCGACTCTATCAGAATAGATTTATCACTCTCCAATTGGACCGCTGTTTCTCTGAATCCAAAAGCCTTTAAATACTTAATAAACTTCTGATTTTTCTTATCGCGATGAGCGGAATAAATTTCTTTATAATCAGCAGATAAGTCACTTTCTGAAGTGGGCGGAACCCATTGTCCGAAGCAGCGGGGCCAGTCAGGGCATCCCATTCCCGAACCGGTTGTACGAACGATTCCTCCAACTGCTATTAAAACATAAACAGCGATCAGGGTAGATAAGCATAGCTTATGAAACGCCCTGATCGCTGCTGTTGTCAATTTCTATTTCTTACTAGTGGTGGTTCTTTTTGTCTTCTACTACAATAGCAGAACCATTTTCCATTTCTAGTTTAATCAACTCATTTTCATGAGGGAAGTTGGATTCCGGAGTTTCAGAATAAGGAATAGTCTGAGGAATAAAATCTTCTTTTGCACCTGGCTTGCTGTAATCATACGGCCAACGGTATACAGAAGGAATCTCTCCCACCCAGTTTCCGTGTTTGGGGAAGCGTGGAGTTGTCCATTCCATTGTTGTTGAGTTCCAAGGGTTAGCCGGAGCTAATTTTCCTCTGAAAATGCTATAGAAGAAGTTGAACAGGAAGATGAACTGTGCAGAGAGCGTAACGATCGCTGCAATACTCACCAGCATATTCAAATCTGTAAAGCCACTGAATGTCTCAAAGTTAGTCCATGAATAATATCTTCTTGGGAAACCTGCTATACCAATGTAGTGCATCGGGAAGAAGACAAGGTAAACACCTACGAATGTCAACCAGAAGTGAATGTGTCCCAATTTCTCGTTCATCATTCGGCCAAACATTTTAGGGAACCAATGGTAAACACCTGCTAACATTCCAAAGAATGAAGCTGAACCCATTACCAGGTGGAAGTGAGCTACTACGAAATAAGTATCATGCAATTGAATATCTACTGCTGAGTTCCCAAGGAAGATACCCGTAATCCCTCCTGTTAAGAAGAAGGATACCAAACCAATAGAGAACAACATTGCCGGAGTAAATACGATATTACCTTTCCATAGTGTGGTTACATAATTAAAGATCTTCACTGCAGAAGGTACAGCGATGATCAAGGTAAGCAATGTGAAGATCGATCCCAGGAATGGGTTCATACCTGTTACGAACATGTGGTGCGCCCACACCACGAATGAAAGGATAGCAATGAACAACATAGAACCAATCATGGCTTTGTATCCGAAAATTGGTTTACGGGAATTGGTTGCTATAATTTCAGAACTTAATCCAAGAGCCGGTAAAAGTACAATGTACACTTCAGGGTGTCCAAGGAACCAGAATAAGTGCTGGAATAAAACAGGACTGCCACCTTCATGAGCCAATGCTTCTCCACCGATATAGATATCAGACAAATAAAAACTTGTTCCAAGGCTACGGTCAAAGATCAACATCAATGCTGCACCGAATAATACCGGGAAGGAAAGTAAACCAATAATTGCAGTAAAGAAGAATGCCCAGATGGTTAATGGAAGACGAGAGAACGAC
>JBGATZ010000104.1:0-11708 GCA_044228905.1 Cyclobacteriaceae bacterium
GTTATGGCAGCAATGAACCACTCTTTATCTTTTCTTCTGGCAAGCAAAATATAATCACCCAGCTTTGCATCGAGAACAATTGTTTCATCCCAGGTAGTCGGAAAAGAAGACAGGAACTTCATAAAGTCTTTTTCTTTCCAGGCGTCCGAAGGATTACCAGAAAACAATTGCAGCGGACTTTCATATACAATAAACATTGCCAGCTGATGCGTGCGTGTTCCCATCGACATGACCAGATCACGCGAAGGCCTGAAGTTGTCCTTATTGGCATTACTCATCAAACCAGGTTCATAGTCCATCACACCGGATGACATGCGAATGAATGGAATTAACAGGTCATGATCCGGACTTGCCTTATCACTCCAAATGTTATACTCTGTGCCAATCACGCCTTCACGGGTTATTGCGTTGGGGTGTGTTCTCTCAAAGCCTGCGCTTTTAAAAGCTCCATGAAACATGACGCTCATTTTATATTTCGCTGCTTCGTTTGCCACACGTGGATAGAATTGCAACATCTTCTGATCGTCACGATCCATAAAATCAGTCATCACTACTTTTACACCCCAATCACTGAATCGCTTCATAGCTTTCTCTAGCTGACGATCAAGCGTCATTGCCAGTGTCCACATTACCAGTTTAATATTTTTTGATTTTGCGTATGAAACAATCTCATCAATATTCATCTCCGGAGTAATCTTAAACAGATCATCCGGATCAGACCAACCGGCATCCAGCATCACATAATCCAGGCCAACATCGCTGGCAAAGTCAATGTAGTATTTATAGGAAGCAGTATTTAATCCGGCTTTAAAATCAACACCATGAAGATTGATTCCATTGATCCATTCTTCCGTACTGATGCCAGGCTCTACCCAACTCCAGTCTTTTCCAATTGCAGGTGAAGCCAACCGATAAACAAGGTCGTTCATCAATAGCTCCTTATCTTCAGTCGCGATGCCAATTACTCTCCATGGAAGAGTGCGATCACCTTTCACCTTCGCTATGAATGATTTTCGTGATTTAACTACCCATTGCTTGAACTCACCGCCTTGCACTTTTTCTTCATCGGGGTAAGCAGCAAACTCGCCAATGATTTTTTTACTTCCTGTTCCACGAAGAAACATGCCGGGATAATCAATGAGGTCTGATTCCGTGATCAATACTTTCCCTGCTTTCACATCCACCAATACCGGACTAAATGCCAATGAATTGATCTGACTCAAAGGCAGAATGCGATAAGGCTCCTCAAAGCTGGTATGGTAGATGTCTGCGTCCTCGCGCTTCTGAACTTCCGGCCAATACGCTGTTCCCTCATTAGCAAAAGATATCGATGCTATTTCATTTTTAATCGTTACTGAATCTTTTCTGTTCAGCTTGAACCGATAAGCAACCCCATCATCATATGCACGAAAGTGAACTTCAAAATCATTTTTAAACTGAAGAATCAATTCATTGTACTGATCAGGAATTAATCTTCTCTTAAAAGGCACGGGGTTCTCAATAACCTCATTTAGTTTTTTAGTGAGTGATTTTTTAATGGCAGCCCGCACACCCAACGGTTCTCCATCCTTTAATTGAAGAAAGACAGATGATTGATTTATCAGCTGCTGTCCATTCAGAAACACGGAATATTTCAACGTGTCTTTGTTCGAGATTTCAAACCTTATTTTTCCTGATGGAGAACTTACCTTATAACTGCTTTGTGAATAAGCAGCTGATGAAATTGCAACGAGGATCAAAACTAATGCTCTCATAAACAAAAGGTAATAAAAAAGTCCCGCTAGTGGCGGGACTTTTTATTTATGATTCGAACAACGTGAATTACATGTTCTTCACCACTTCTTTTCCAAATTCTGAGCACTTCAGCAACGTAGCTCCTTCCATCAAGCGGTGGAAGTCATACGTTACTTTCTTGCTGGAGATCGCGCCTTCCAATCCTTTAATGATCAGATCAGCAGCTTCCTGCCAGCCCATATATTCCAGCATCATCACACCCGAAAGAATTACTGATCCCGGATTTACTTTATCCTGACCAGCATACTTAGGAGCTGTTCCGTGTGTTGCTTCGAAGATTGCAAAACCTGTGTTGTAGTTGATGTTACCACCCGGAGCAATACCAATACCTCCTACAATTGCAGCCAATGCGTCAGAGATGTAATCTCCATTCAGGTTTAATGTTGCTACCACCGAATATTCATCCGGACGTAACAAGATCTGCTGAAGGAATGCATCTGCAATGGAATCCTTGATCACAATCTTATGGCCATCTTTTTCAATTACCTGCCATGGTCCGCCATCCAGGTCTTTAGCACCGAATTCTTTTTTCGCCAGCTCATATCCCCAATCACGGAAACCACCTTCTGTGAATTTCATGATGTTACCCTTGTGAACTAATGTCACGTTAGGTTTCTTCTGATCGATAGCAAATTTGATGGCAGCACGTACTAACCGTTCTGTACCTTCTTTCGATACCGGCTTGATACCAACGGCAGCTGTTTCCGGGAAACGGATTTTTTTATAAGGCTTAGGGAAAGTCTCTTTCAAAAAGTTAAGTACTTTCTTGTTGTCTTCTGAACCTTGTTCAAACTCGATACCTGCATAAATATCTTCTGTGTTTTCACGGAAGATAGTCATGTTGGTTTTGTGTGGTTCTTTCACTGGTGAAGGAACGCCTTTGAACCATTGTACCGGACGTACGCATGCATACAAATCCAGATCCTGACGAAGCGCCACGTTCAATGAACGGATCCCTCCGCCCACAGGCGTAGTCAATGGTCCTTTGATCCCAACTAAATATTCTTTGAAAGCAGCCATTGTTTCATCCGGCATCCAGCTTCCTGTTTTGTTGAAAGCTTTCTCACCAGCCAATACTTCCTTCCAGTTGATTTTACGTTTGCCTTTATATGCTTTTTCAATTGCTGCATCAAAAACATATTGTGATGCTGGCCAGATGTCTACACCTGTGCCGTCACCTTCAATGAAAGGAATAGTAGGATTATCGGGTACTGTCAGCTTGCCCCCGCTAATGCTGATTTTCTGATCGCTCATTTTAGAATAATTTTAGTTGTTAATCTTTGCGGCCGATTCAACTTACGTTGCCGCGCAGTGAGGGGCGAAATTAAATAAAATATAAGGCCCTTTGAAAGAATTTTACCGACTTCGCGTTGAAGTTTAGTATTTTAAGATCCTCTATGAAAACGACCTTATTCCTTCTTTTTTGCCTCGTATTTGGGGATTTCGGCTATAATAATCCACCAGCGGAAGAAGTTTGCCTGAATGCCGAAGAAAAGAAGCTTTACGATCTGATTATGGCTTATCGAAAAAGTAAAAAACTTCCAGCCATTCCCTACTCCGCTAAACTAAGCAAGGTGGCACAGGTACATGCCCGCGACCTTGAGGAGAATTTCGACTTTGAGAATACTAGTGACTGTAATCCCCATAGCTGGTCAGACAAAGGTCAGTGGACGCCTTGCTGCTATACACCCGATCACAAGCAGGCAAAATGCATGTGGCAAAAGCCAAAAGAGATAGCTGACTACTCCGGTAATGGTTACGAGATTGCCTATTACAGTACAGCCGGAGCAACTGCCTTTGAAGGACTGGAAGGATGGAAAAAAAGTAAAGGACACAATCCGCTAATCGTAAATTCGGGCATGTGGGAGAAGGTGAACTGGAAAGGAATAGGTATTGGTATCTATGGAAAGTTCGGAGTGGTCTGGTTTGGAGAAGAAGCTGATGAGTCAAAAATGATTATCTGCGAGATCTAATACTTCTCTTCCTCGCTAGGGAAAGACTTAGTTTTCACATCATCTACATACTTACCAATCGCTTCCGTCACTATACTGCTAAGATCAGCATATCTGCGAAGAAACCTGGGCTTGAATTCCTGCGTAATCCCCAGCATATCCTGCATCACTAATACCTGACCGTCAACATCTGGTCCTGCACCAATGCCAATTACAGGTATAGTCAATGTACTTGCTACACGCTTTGCCAGCTCGGCAGGAATTTTTTCAAGTACCAATCCAAAGCACCCACACTCCTGTAAAAGTTTTGCGTCTTCGATCAGTTTGTTGGCTTCCGCTTCTTCCTTTGCTCTTACAGAATAGGTTCCGAATTTATAAATAGATTGAGGTGTTAACCCCAGGTGACCCATCACCGGAACACCCGCACTTAAAATTCGCAATGCTGAATCTTTGATCTCTGCACCACCCTCTATCTTCACTGCGTGCGCACCCGATTCTTTCATGATGCGAATGGCTGAACGTAATGCTTCTCCTGAACTTCCCTGGTAATGCCCAAACGGAATGTCAACCACAACCAACGCACGTTTCACTCCCTTTACGACCGAAGAGGCGTGATAGATCATCTGATCGAGCGTAATTGGCAATGTGGTTTCATTACCCGCCATTACATTGGAAGCCGAGTCACCTACCAGAATCACATCAATACCTGCACCGTCAATCAGTTTGGCCATGCTGTAATCATAGGCCGTGAGCATCGCGATTTTTTCTCCGCGATTTTTCATCTCCTGCAATTGGTGCGTGGTGATTTTCTTGATGTCTTGTTTTTTATGAATGGACATTCCTGATTCGTTATAAGTTAGCAGCTAACAGTAAATGGCGTGCCTGCCAATACCACAGAGCTACTGAATGAGTAATTATTACTTTAAGTAAACAGCTGCTTTCTTGCCCAACACTACTTCTACGTGTTCATTCAACGTGGTAGCTAATTCAAGTCCGGTATAAGTCGGCATAATAGGGAATGAAGGATGGCTTCTGTTTACCAATACAGCCACTTCAATTTTCTTTACCTCTGTATTCAGGAAAGGACTCATTGCGTAAGCGAGTGTTCTTCCCGAATTCAATACATCATCAATGATCACAATGCATTTCTTCTTAAACTCTCTTGCCTCTTTATTTATCTTTACTTCGCTTTGCTGCGGAGATAACTTATCAAGTGAAACTTTAACAATAGTTACTTTAATTTCTGAAATAGCTTCAAGCTCTTTGCCAAGCAATTCTGCAAAAACATAACCTTGACCATCAATGCCTGCCAATACAATGGATTTCTCTTTGAAATTATTCTCAAAGATCTCAAATGCAATTCGTTTGATCTTCTGCCCTACTTTGGCTGTATCGAGAATCAAACTTCTTTCAGCAACTACCTGGCTCATGTGATGGGGACTACTTTACTGTCTTTCATGGTAGACAAGATGACCATTGACTGCATGCTATCCACTACTTCGATATTGGATACCTTTTCCAACATCAGGTTTTGATAAGCAGGAATATCCGTGGCAACAATTTTCAAAATGAAATCAGCCTGACCTGTCACATGATGGCATTCGATTACTTCATCTACTTTTTTAATGGCCTTCAGGAATTTCTCAATATTTTCTTTGTTGTGCCCTTTCAAAGAAACCATTACAAACGTACTTACTCCAAGACCCACGCTGGCATAATCCACCACAGCGTGATAACTTTTAAGAACACCAGCATTTTCAAGTTTCTTTACCCTCTCTAACGTGGGGGCCGGGGAAAGGCCAATTTCCTGAGCCAGCTGTGCATTTGTGATGTTGGAGTTGTTCTGTAGTATTTCCAGTATTTTTCTATCAATCGCGTCTAATTTATACTTCATAGCATGAATTTGTTTCGTGCCCCGAAATTAAACAAAATAAAATTTGGTTTTACACTTCGATTAAAATTATCGCAGAATGACAATCCGGGTGGTCTTGGAAAGAGAGCCGGAGCTAAACTTAAAGAAATAGATTCCTGTCTGATAAGAAGTTAGATCAAATTTAGCCTGGTTGAAACCGGAACCATTTACGGTCACTTCCTGCTCAAATACCATTTGCCCCATTGAACTTAGAATAACGAAATGTGCTTCGCCCTGACTTTGTGAAATCCAATCGAAGTGGAATTCTCCATTGCTTGGATTGGGATAGGGCGCAAAGGTTACTCCTTCATCACTTACCGATTCGCATATCTTATTATTGAATGCGTCAATATCGCTGGGCATGTCAAGTTCAGCGCATAAATAAGTAAACAGGCTTCCGGGCACGATCTGATTTGTGAGTAGCTGTGACACTTCACCGTCAGGTGAAATAGTAGTGGAAATCGTTTCTTTAATTCGGGCATTGCCTGAAATATCGACAATCACATCTGCGCTGGTTAAGACAAAATTACTTTTGTTCTTAATCGTTACCATAATGCGATAGGTGCCAGAGGATGGATCTTTAATCAGATTGAGATTAGTAAGTTCCACATCCAATGAAGGTACAATCACGCTTATTTTAGAACTCACTGTGCTTGAGCATCCTTGTGCATTTGTCGCAACAAGATCTACCACATATTCACCTAAGTCTGTAAACTGGAAAGCGGGCGAGCTATCCGTACTTGTCGAGCCATTCTTATCGTTGAATGTCCACAAATAAGTATCTGCTCCTGTTGACTGATTTGTAAACTGAACTGACAATGGCGAGGTACCCCATTCAGGATTTGCTGAGAATTTAGCTACTGGTGCGGGTGATATACTTACACTCTTTGAAATCGAATACATACATCCGGATTCACGGACAGAGGTCATCTTAACATTATATGTACCTGCTTCTGCAAATGAATATTGTACAAGTGAACCGCTTTTTGCAGTTCCCTCGAAAGTCCATGAGTAAGAGGCCGCAGGATCAGCAGCAGTTGGTGATGAATCTTCAAACGTCACAGGTTGCCCTATACATGTGACGTCTGAAAATGTAAAGTCCAGCTCGGGAGCAACAGGCACCGTAACATTTTTTGACAGTGTTGCCACGCAATTGTTATTGCCTGTGACGGTGAGTTGAACATTATAGGTACCCGGAGAACTAAAAACGTGTGTTGGATTACTAAAGGAATATGTACTGTTACCTATCGTCCATAACCAGGACCGGATATCACTTCCGGACTCATCTGTAAATCGTGTTCCCTGATTTGCACAAGACGGGGTATTGCTGAATGCAATAGGGGGGCCTTGTGCAATGGTTATTGTCCGTGTAGTTGATGATGAACAATTAAAGTTCGTAGTTGCTGTCAGCGTTACATCATAGTCTCCGGAGTTTGAATACGTGTACAACGGATTCTTATTTACAGAGCTACCACTTGCTGTATCTCCAAATTGCCATGCCCATGATGCCACATTGCTATCGGTTGGGTTAGGAGTGGTATTGGTAAATTGTGATGGCGTGCCGCTACATGAAAAAGGAGGTAATTCAACAGAAAAATCAGGCTGGGGTTTGGAGTAAATGATTACTTGTTTTGAAGTAGAACTTACACAACCATTTGCCCCGGTTGTTTCCAGCGATACCGTATATGTTCCTTTTGTTGAAAAGGTCTGAACGGGGTTTTCTTCTGTGCTGGTATTTCCGTTTCCAAAATTCCAATCAAAACCGGCTATGTTACCCGATGAAGAATTGGTAAAAGATATTTGGTTGCCTTCACATTGGCCTGCTTGAGAGAAGCCTACCACAGGACCTACCTGAACATTATTTACCGATTGTGTTTCTTCGTCAGCACAACCTGGAATAGAAACCCGAAGCATTATGTCATGATCACCTCCATTAGTAAATGTGTGTTTCAAATCCCGATCGGTTGAAACCGGATTATTCTCTACCAGCCATTGGTAGGAAAGATTCCCATCAAAATTATCAGTCACTCCATTCACAAAAGTGAATTCGTTATTTGTACAAATTAGTCCTGCAGGCAAAGTGAACACTGCTGAAGGCACATCATATATTCTGATTGTTTCATACGCATGATTTTTACAACCATTACCTGCAGTTACAAGCAAGTCGATTTCATATGTTCCTGCTATGCCGAATTGTTTAATCGGATCCTGAGTAGATGCATGTGCTCCCCCATCACCAAAATCCCAATCATAAGTAGTGATGTCTCCGGATGTATTAACCGAAGCGAAATTCACATCATGCTGAACACATATATTCTGGGACGTTAAACTAATGTCTGGAGCAATAAACGCGGACACATTGATAGGTTTCGTTGTAACACTTGTTCCGGCTGAATTAGTAGCTTCCAGAGCTATTTCATAGGTACCGCTTGCTGCATAATTAATCAAAGGATTTTCCTCCGTTGAAGTTTTAACGGATGCAGAACAGTCATCAACATAATTAATTTGGTACACCTTTCCATTGGAAGCATCAACAGCACGTATCGTCCAGACAGAATTATCCTTTCCTACAGCCAACCCATAAATATTTGCAGGTAATGCACCTCCTATATTTCCCTCATAGACAATCGTTGGTGCGGATGTTGGGTCTTCTCCGAATTTTAATTTAACCAATGTACCCTCAAGGGTTATGATTAAAACGAAATAGTCTTTTCCATCTTTCGCAATCCGCAACCGGCCAGGATTGATGGCAGTTATGGTGTTGATCTGATTTATCACCGGATCAGAAAAAAGATTGCTTCCAAAATCCAATCGATACACATTTCCATTTCCAAGATTATCCGCGAAAGCATACCACAATCCACAAACATTGACCAGATCAAGATCGCCCAGATTATTCGGGTTAGGAACGCTGCCCGAGGTAATAATATCTGAAGGCGTTGGTGTATTGAATGAATTACCTAACCGGATCATAGTAAACTGGTTAGATGCCGTTGATAAAACACAAGTCCATCCATTCACTACATCTTTTCCTAAAGCCAGACCTGTATTTCCTCCGGGCAAACCACTTACTTGAACAGAGGTAGTAAAAGCATTGGATAAGCTATTGCCAAAATCAAGTTTCAATAGTTCACCGGAAGGCGTATTGATGATAAACCCATACCAGCTGTTATTTTCTTGTATAATTCTTATTTGCCCCGGACCATTGAGCTTATTATTGGTAAGAGCAGTTACATTTTCAATCAGAGTAGGCTGACTGCTCAATCCATTGGCAAATTCCATACGATAAAGAACATTGCTATTGGTTCCCGTTAGGAATCCATACCACTTACCCCCCTGATTCGCAAATTCTAATCCCGGTCTGCCATTTGCTCCCGCAAAGGAGGCAAAGAATTCTGCCTGCGGAGTTTTATTCAAATCTCCCGTGCAAAAATCCCACGCAAAAGTATCTCCAGTGGAAATAATACCGGGCGCAAATTTTTCATTTACACAAACCGAAGCGGGCGCTGAAAAATCAACGGCCGGACATTGGGCGTTTACCCTGATCGTAATTATTAACGACAGGAGAATGAGTAGAAATATGTTATTCTTCAATCTCACTTTAAAAACAACATCTCTGATTGGAGAATTTTTCCAATGCCTTCCTCTAAAGAAATAAGTTCTCGATTCAAAATACTTTGCATTTTAGAAGTGTTTGGTTGCCTTCTGGTCATATCTCCCTCTTTCAATGGAGGAAGGAATTCGATAGTAGATTTTGAATTGGTAATCTTTATAATGGATTCAGCCAGTTGTAAAACCGTAAAATTTTTTTCGTTCCCAATATTGATGACATCGTTTAAAATCAAGTTATCCTCCAGGATACGAAGTACACACGAAGTATTATCGTCAACGTAGCAAAAGGTACGTGTTTGCTGACCTGTTCCATAAATGGTTATCGGCTTGTTGCTTAATGCCGCTTTCAAAAATTTAGAAATGACAAAATCAGTACTTTGCTTAGGGCCATAAGTATTAAAGAAACGAAAAATGGAGTAATTCAATCCAAATTCCTGTTGATATGATCTGCAGAATGATTCACCAACATTTTTTACGACCGCATAAGGTAATCTTGAATTGAGCGGAGTGGTTTCTTCATGCTGAGGCAGTTCCACGGGCTCACCATACACTTCAGACGAACTTGAAAAGAACACCCGTGTCACGCCAGTGTTTTTACTAAGGTTCAATATGTTCCTGATCCCTTCCAGATCGTTTAAAACCATGATCGGATTTTCAAGCGTGCGTTTTACGCCCACTACCGCAGCGTAGTGAAACACATAATCAAATTGATAACTGGTCATTATACCTGCAATGTCATTGTAATTATTTACATCGCATTTTATGAATTTGCTCCGTTCATGAACAGAAACTTTGCGCTGATCTCCCGTGAGCAGATTATCGACCGACACCACGAAATACTTTCCTTGCTCAAGAAGTTTGTCTGCCAATGAACTGCCAACAAAACCAGCTCCTCCGGTAATCAATACTTTTATCATTTCTTTCAAGTTAATAATCTACAAATGTACTAATACAAAAATTAGATTGAGGAATAAACTTCCCCATATACTTTTTCTGCGATACTGAAATTACGGTAACGCAACGCGATGTCGTGTGTTTTTTTTCCAATTTCCTGATCACGAAGAAGAATGTCCATTTCAGAAACGGCTTTCCGGTATGCCTCCTTATTCAGGTCGTAGAGAACAACACCAATTTGATTTTGCCTGATAATATCCGAATCATCTGATATATGGGCAGGGATGACCACAGGCAAACCTAGTGCCCAATATTCACCGTCTTTTATTGGAGTACAATATCTTTTTGTTGGCACGGGCTTAACGGGTGTCAACGCGAAATGAGCTAATTTCATATACCTGGGCACTTCTGAATGTGGCACAAATCTCATTACCACATACCTTATATCCACACCGGCTTGAGTACAGTAACCCTCGATTTCCTTTTTTGAGTGACTGGTAAGCAGCAGTAGTCGAAATGAATCGCCCCAATGCTCAATAGCCATCCTTACAAAATCGAACACGCTATGATCAAGATAGATTCCGCCAAATTTGCCTGCATAGACACAGACGACTTTACTTTCCAGGTTCAATTCCTGCCGTAAAAATTCATCGGCCGGTTGCTGAAAATCAAACAACCGAAAATCCACACACGCAGGCTTTACAAAAAAACTCTCTATATCTACACCATATTTGATTTTTGCGTATTGTCTCATCCCTTCCGTTGCGGATATAATATAATGTGCGCGCTGGGTTTGCTTTTTTTCCAGCCAAAATAAAAGCCTGAACGCAATACCAGTTCGTGCCCAGGTTCCATTTTCAACCATTGATTCCGCGTGCGGTTCATAACTATCGATAATCAATTTTTTGCGTAGAAAAACTGATAAAAAATATCCGATGGCACCAGGCGGAGTACACCAGCAATGAATAATTCTTATTTTATTTTTTGAAATAAGAATTCCCAAGTGCAGCATCGTCCACAGCCATGAAAAAAAAGCAGCTATTCCGAATGGCCTATATAGAAAAGGGATCCATTTGATATTCCTGGCACTGAGTTCGGCTTCAATCTTATTGCGTGTTTCACCAATCAATATGTTCTTATCTTTTTCAAGAGTGAGAAGAAATACTGTGCTTCCTTCAGGCAATTGCCTTTCGATAATCCGAACATACGGTAATGTATACGTTTGAATCAGCGCATCTTTATAATTCCAATAAGTAAGAATCAAAACATTCTTCATTCGAACTCAGATACGTGATAATTTTTTCAGAATTACTAAAAATCGCTTCTTCAACAACTCTCCTGGATTTGACCGCACTCCTTTAAACAAATAGTAAATAATTTCTTTTTTATTATGATTGACAATCGCCAGGTGCAATGCCGCGTATGTCCAGGCGCTGGCAACTGCTTTATTCAAACCGCTCAGGTTTTTTTTGTTTAGCTCGTCTTCCGTGATGTATTTGACAAATAGTTCAACTTTTCGTTTAATTTTATTTACATCCGGCATC
>JBGATZ010000105.1:0-11672 GCA_044228905.1 Cyclobacteriaceae bacterium
AAATAGACAAGATAGTAATTGAAATCTGTCATTGGTGCATCGGTCAAACCTACATTTCTACCAATGGTAATTAACTGACCACGGTGATAAGTGCTGTGATTAACTACATGTTGAATGTATTCAAAACGTGTACCGTTTGATTCAAACCAGGGAGTTTTCAACTCAATTGAAGTTGTTAATTCGGACTCGTTCAATGAAGCCACGAAATCGGCAAGTTCTTTCGAGTGACTCAAAATGCCTTCATAGACATCTTCCAGGCTTCCTTCGTATCCAAACCGGAATGATTGTGCAGGCGGAACTTGCTTAATCACCGATAACCAGAACCGTTGTGTATCCCAGATATGAACAAGAGTCTGCTTGATACTTGGGAAACTGGATGCCACTTCCTGATCCATTACTTCAGCGGGTTTAGTTTTCAGCCATGCTACAATGGTCTCGTGAACCCACAAATTGTAGTCGGCATATCTGTGAACAAGAGATACGATTGGAGAAGTTTTTTCAGTTGTCATGTTGATTGCGTTTTGTTGTATACAAATCAACATACAGGCAGTGACAGCCCTATGACAACAGCAAAACGGACAATGAATTATTTTTTAACTTTTTTCGGAATGCCCCAAAATCACAGAAAATCAATGCCTAATTCGGACATTAGAGGACTTTGGATATGCTCCTCGTCTGGAAGTACGTCAGCATCAAATCCGGAATTCTTTAAAATCGAAATAATAGGAGAAGGATCAATGAATGAATTATTGGATTTGATCCTTAAAATCCGGTCGCAATCTTCCAGGTCGAAATTAGCTGTGTAACCATCAAAGATTTCATGAATGAGATCAAGCAGGCGGTTTGCCTGATCCCATTGTGTTACATTAGTTTTGAAAACTTCTATCATCACCTGCTTAATTAATAAGTCAAACTTACTATACGATTTTTGATTTAGTAAGGTGTACCTCCGCCATATTAAGGGGCGATTGCGACAAGCCTCAAACTAATTTTAAGCTGCGGCCAATGCTTCTTTTTTATGATATAAAAAGTACGATCCCAATACAATCGCTAAAAAGACTATAAAGAAAACCCACGCGCTGAAGGGCTCACCGATCATTATAGTGGAATACATTGCTCCCGTCAAATCAATAACCATTCCCGCGTATGCCCACTCTTTAAGTCGCTTCAAACCGGGAATCAAAATGATGATTGAAGCAACCAGCTTGCACACTCCTATAAATGGCATGATATATAATGGGTATTGCAATGTCTTGAACAATTCAACTGATTGTTCATTGGATATAATGTTTGGAATGGCGCCAAGCCCCATTACAGCTATGGTAAGGATGGTGAGTACCCAGTAAGAGATTTTAATAGCTTTCATACGCTTAAGGTTTAATAGGTTGTTATTAGAATTAAATTTTTGACAAGTATTGTTCGAGGCGATCCATTGTTTGTGACTGGCCTTCGAGAGCTCCATATTTCTCCACCACGAAATCTTTTTCTGCTTTTGTTCTGAAGACCATCTTCATGGTAAGTTTTGTTTTCTTTCCTTCGTCTTCAAAGATTACTGTGGATTCAAACTGCGCAGGATCTTTATCATCGCCATGCCACCAGACCAGTTTCTCAGGCTTTATTACTTCTTTATACTTAATCACATTTGGGTAGTCAACACCATCAGGGCCGTGCATCGTTAATTTCCATTCACCTCCTGGTTTCACGTTCATTGAATGAATGGTGTTGGTGAACCCATTCGGTCCCCACCAGTGAATGACATGTTTTGGGTCCGTGAAGACTTCAAATACCAGTTTGCGTGGCGCATTGAAGATCCGGGTAATGACTAATTCCCGGTCAGAAGTGTCAGAGGCAGATTTAGTGGTCATGTTAATTTTTATTTCTATTAATTACTTCTTCCAGTTTATCGAAATTTTCTTCATTCGCGTTGATTACAAATGGTTTCACACGCTTACATTCTTCAGCGGATTCAAACAACATGTAAAAGATGAGCTTTGTTTGATTACCAATTGCCTCGAAAGTAGCAGTCACCTGGAATGTGTGAACTGTCTGGAAATGAGTGAAAACTATTTTTTCCGGTTCAATAATTTCATCAAACACATTTCTATTTGGATAGTCCGTTCCGTCCGCTCCATGCATCGTAAACTTCCACGTGCCTCCAGGCTTGAACTCAAATTCATGGAACGTATTGGTAAATCCTTTTGGTCCCCACCATTTGGCTAATAACTCCGGATTACTCCACGCCCGAAACACTAACTTACGATGAGCATCAAAGAGTCGCGTACTGGTGATCTCTCGATCGGTTATGTCTATCAGTGTTTCCATTATTTTTTACGACTTACCTTTTTTGCTTTAACGCTTACTTTCTTTTTCGCCTGCAATTTTTCCAGGTAACTATCCAGCGAATCGAAGCGTGCGGTCCAGATTTTTCGGTACCGCTCCACCCAGTCGGTTACTTCGTTTAGCTTTTCAACTTTCGCTTCACAAATCCGTTCGCGCCCGTGTTGGTTTATTACCACTAATCCACATTCGGATAATATTTTCAGATGCTTATAAATCGCGGTGCGTGTGACATCGAAATTTTCTGCCACTGAATTTACGTTTAGCGATTTATGAGCAATCAGATTTAAAATCTCTCTTCGTGTTGGATCCGCCAATCCTTGAAATACATCTCTTTTCATAATGAAACCTTTTGGTTTCTCAAATATATACGAAACCTTTTGGTTACTGAAATATTACGATGCTATTTTTTTGTATAGTCATTCTGAGGACGTTTCGGCCGAAGAATTTTTGTAGCGGGTGGCCTACGAAGATTCTTCACTTCCTTCAGATTATGACTATTACTAGAGTTTCTCTAGAACGCCCTTTAATGTATTGAGACTGATCTCCATGTCCTTGCCCAACATCTTTTCCAATCTTAATAAAAAGTGCATGAGCTTCATCATGTATCCGCGCTCACCCATAAAGTACCATTTCACTTTTGTTTGATTACTACCGACCGGTTCTGTAGTCATCTTTGCGTTCGATTTGTTTTCGAAAGGTTTGATGAAGCGCAGTTCATAGTCGATTCGTTCTCCTTCCTTGATGGCAGTGATTTCCTGCTCGCCCTGTCCTACATTTTTATTGGTGCTGTCCCATCCATAAATAAATCCTACCGTACCATCAGTGCCATTGAAGGTTTTCTTCGAGTTGGGATCGGTCATTACCCACTTGCTCCAGTTTTCGGAATTGCGAATGAGTTTCACGTAGTCAAAAACCTCTTTGCTCGATTTGTTAATGATCACTTCGCGTTCGATTACGTAATCTTTGCTCAGTGTAGCTGCCGTGATAAGCGGAATCGCTATAATAATGAGTACAATGATGGCGATGGTCATAGGTGTATGGGTTAAATTGATAATTCAAAGTTAAGAGGTGAATTGGTGTTTGAAAGGGTGTAAATCCGGCAATGTAAGGGGTTGATTCCGGCATTATGTTTAGTATTTTTGAATTCAGAGCAAGTACTAAACCTATGCATCCCAAACACATTTCTATCCTGGTTCCGAAAGGAGAGGTTGCCCTCAGCTGTATAGAAGGATCATTCACTGTGTTCACCAAAGTGAACGACTTTTTAGTGAACATGGGAAAGACACCCATATTTACAGTGAAGCTTGTTGGAATAACCAGGGAAACGGAAACATATAATCGTTTATTTACTGTGCAGCCGGACCTGGCTATTACCGATTCTTTCCAAACTGATCTCATTATTATTCCGGCAGTCAATGGCAACATGGATAAGGTGATCGATGATAATAAAAATTTCTTTCCCTGGCTGAATGATCAATACCGTAAAGGAGCAGAAGTAGCCAGTTTATGTGTGGGTACTTTCCTGCTGGCATCCACCGGATTGCTGGACGGAAAAAAATGTTCTACTCATTGGCTTTCAGCGAGTGAGTTCAGAAACCGGTTTCCCAATGCGGAATTGGTTTCAGAAAAGATCATCACGGATGAACAAGGCATTTATACCAGCGGAGGAGCAAACTCGTTCTTGAATCTTATTTTATATCTGGTGGAGAAATTTGCAGGTCGCGAGATGGCCGTATTGTGTTCTAAAGTTTTTGAAATAGAAATTGAACGAGAGACGCAATCTCCTTTCATTATTTTCGGAGGACAAAAAGATCACGATGATGAGCCCATTCGCAAGGCACAGGAATTCATTGAAAATAACTTTCAGGAGAAGATCACTATTGACCAATTGGCGAATATGCTGGCACTGAGTCGCAGAAATCTGGAACGAAGATTTAAGAAGGCCACCTCCAATACAGCTACCGAATACATGCAGCGTGTGAAAATTGAAGCGGCAAAAATGAGTCTGGAGTCTTCGCGGGAAAACGTGAATGAAGTGATGATGAAAGTAGGTTATACCGATACAAAGGCATTTCGGAATACATTCAAACGCATTACCGGTTTATCTCCGGTTGAATATCGAAACAAATACAACCGCGTTCCGATTTCTTCTTTTTAATCGGCCAGTTCTCCGCAGGTAACATTGGTTACTGCTGCAGTGATGGCACTCGCATGATCGCTTGCCATCAGTACTGCTGCATTGGCGACCTCGTGAAGTTTAGGTAATCGATGAAGCATTGTTCGTTTTGCGAAATCGTTTTCCCATTCCTCGCGACTTAGCCCTGCATTTGCAGCATGTAAATTGAAAACTTCATTTACTCCGGGCGCATCGGGTGAACCAGCAGAGCGCAAACAAACTACACGAATTCCCATGGGGCCATTTTCAAGCGCGAGTTGCCTGCAAAATCCTTCGATAGCAGCACACGTCACTCCAAATCCACCAATGTCCACATACGGTTTCACCGCAGCATTGGCCGTAATGGCCATGATCACTCCTGATCTTTTCTTGCTCATGTATTTGATTGCAGCAGTAGAAGTAATGAAATAGCTGTTCATTGCATGGACAACAGGTTGCACAAACAGATCGCGTTGCATTTTTGCAAGTGGTGTCCCATGCACATCATCAAAGCTGATGGCATTGAAAGAGATGTCTATGCTTCTATTATTTTGAAAAATCTTTTCAAGATGAGTTTGAACGGATTTTTCAATGAGTGCATCTACCTCTGCAATTTCTACTCTCCCTCCGTTGTTCTGAATTTCATTAGCAACGAGTTGAAGTTTTGATAACGTTCTGCCAGCTATGAATACATTTGCTCCTTCACGGGCAAATGCTTTGGCTACCGCCCCGCCAACAGCGCCACCTCCGCCATAGATGATTGCATTTTTGTTTTTCAGAAGCATAGCTCAGAGTTGTTTGATGTCTTCAATCAATTGTAATAGACCATTGCTGAATTCATGTTCATGGCCTTCAATCTCGCGTATCACTGCATTTGGAAGTTCGGTAGCGTATAATTTCAAATGTGAAAAAGGAACCCATTCATCACCTTTGCTATGATAGAGAAACAAATGAGAAAACGGTGTAATCTTTTCCGCAAAGTCTTTGCCCAACACATATTCATCCATCTCCCAGCTGGTCTTCCCCCAGTACGGAGTGCTCACCAGAAATAATGCTTTGATCGATGCTGTATATTTTTCTTCCGATAAATATTTCAGAATGACCGAGCCTCCCAGTGAATGCCCGATAAGAATGGCTTCGCCTTGCAAAGTAGAAAGGTCCTTATGGAGTTTTTTCTTCCAGGCATCATAACGTGGATTTTCCGGATCGGGCATTAACGGATGATGAATTTCAAAATCATTGCCCAATTCATTTTTGAGATAAGTTACCAGCCCACTGCTTCCTTCACCTTGTTGCTGCGGACCAGCGCTATGGATAAAAAGGATGTGCTTTTTCATGTCAGCCAATTGATGTTTTATTTACCTTCATCATACAAAGCATCTCCTGATCACTCTTATACCATTCGATGCAAGGCTTTGAGTGATCAGACCGTTTGTCCTGCATCAGTTCATGAAAAATTTCTTTGATAGAATCAGTTTTCGTTTGCCAGTCTTTTAACGTGATTGCTAAATACTCTCCTCGTTCAATCTCATATCGGTTGCATCGATATACTTTGGCTTCATTCTCGCTTTTCTCTTCACCAGTTGCGATGTATGTAATCTGGTCATCTTCCATTTCACTTATTCCGTAATAGGAACGGCTTGCTCCACCAGGAAGCAGGTTGATGAGTGATTCAAAAACTTCTCCAATGCCATTTGGAAAGGAGGTTACTGGTACTCCAATCACTTTTATGTCGTTCTCCAGTTTATACTTCTCTATCATTTGATCAATATCTTCTACAAACGTACTTTCAGCTACTTAAATAAGAGGGGGGTAAATCCGGCAATATGGGGGGTTGATCGCGACACGTCACTCATCTAATTTTGAACATCATAAAACATAAACAGACATGAAGCACATCTCAATTCTTGTTCCAACAGGCGCTGTACTTGGTAGTATTGAAGGTCCCCGTCAGGTGTTTACTGAAGTGAATAAATTTCTTGTCAGCATCGGAAAACCTGAATTAGGTACCATTCAGTTAGTTGGTTTACAAAGAGAAATTCCTGCTGCAGGAGGCAAGTACACTGTTTATGCGGATGCGTTGATTAAAGATGTTGCCAAAACAGATCTGATTATTATTCCGGCATTGGATGGAGACCTGCCGAAAATACTGGAAGACAATAAAGAGTTTGTTCCCTGGATTATCCAGCAATACAAGAAAGGAGCAGAGGTGGCGAGTTTGTGCATCGGTGCATTCTTGCTCGCATCAACGGGATTGGTTAACGGCAGGAAAGTAGCGACACACTGGATGGCAGCCAATGGGTTTCGAAAAATGTTTCCTGAGGTAACGCTGGTGGAAGATAAAATCATCACCGATGAACAAGGAATCTATTCCAGTGGCGGTGCATTCTCTTACTTGAATCTGATTTTGTACCTCATTGAGAAACATGCGAGTCGTGATGTGGCTGTCTTTTGTTCGAAAGCATTTCAGATCGACATTCAGCGCGATAGTCAGTCGCCTTTCATTATGTTTAAAGGTCAGAAGGACCACGAAGATGAGCCAATCAAAAAAGCGCAGGAGTTTATTGAGACGAATGTGCAGGAAAAAATTACAGTTGATCAGTTAGCAAATATGCTGGCATTGGGCCGCAGAAACCTTGAACGGAGATTTAAAAAGGCAACGGCTAATACGTTGGTAGAGTACATTCAGCGTGTAAAAGTGGAAGCTGCAAAGATGAGCCTGGAGTCCTCGCGTGAGAATGTAAATGAGGTAATGTATAAAGTAGGGTACACCGATAGTAAGGCGTTTCGTACAACATTCAAAAAAATTACAGGATTATCGCCTGTTCAGTATCGAAGTAAGTATAATAGAGAAGTATTAGCCGTGTAAGTGAGTGCCACAGATGACACTGATTAACACAGATAGATTCTTAAATCAAAATCTGTGATAATCTGAGTAATCCGTGGCTTAGAGTCTTGTTAACGACTCATCCCGTAGGGATGAAATATTGGTAATAGTGCGTACTTAATTTTTACCACTATTTCGCCCATACCGGGCTTAGTATCATCTGAACAAGCTTACAAAACTTCCTTCTTTTTGAATCGTTACAGCCAGTTCTTCCATACGCTTAAACACTGTTCTGCTCAGGAATGGTCCCATACTGATTCGCTTTACTCCAAGTGAAGAAAGTGTTTTGAAATCGGGTAACGCAGGCATGCACATCACACTTACAGGAAGCGATGTTGCAGCCACCGTTTCTTTGATATCGGATTCATTGGTAATGCAGGGAAGAAAAATTCCGTGTACTCCCGTTTTGTCGTAGGCTTTGATTCTTTTCACCGCTTCAGTGGTTGCATTGGGAACGCCCAGCAAAAAGGCATCGCATCGTACATTAATGAAGATATCGATCTTTGCTGCTTTCAGTTTTTCGGTAATGCCTTTAAGCTTAGTAGCGAACTGATCTGCATCCACAATCGCTCTTTCCGATTTGCTGATTTCAGAATCTTCGATGTTAATTCCGGCAACTCCCAGCTCCGCAAGCTTTTTGATATTTTCTACGATTGCATCTACCGTTTTGCCATAACCCGCTTCCATATCGATCGTCAATGGAATGGAAGTAACCTGTTTGATGTGTTTGATGACGAAAAGGTATTCTTCAAACGACATATTCTCTCCGTCTTCGTAGCCTAAAGCTTCGGCAACAGATGCACTGGACGTACCAATGGCTTTATAGTTTAGTTTCTCCAGGATCTTTGCACTTTGTGCATCTCCCACATTACCTAACAGCAATGCTTCGTTCTGATAATGTAATTTTTTGAATGATTCGAATGTGTTGCTCATGTTTGTTTAGTTTGATCGGTTGCTGCTGAATGAGTCTCTGAACATTTTCCATCCCTTGGGAGTCTTTTTCCAGAGTACAAGAAACTTCCCTTCATCCATCAGATTGTTATTGGCATCGTAGGAAAACCATTGGCCTTCTTCCGTTACAAATTCTTTTCCGTCTCCATAAACGGCAGTGGTTGTGAACTTGCCATTGCGAAGATGAATCTGATCGTAAGCGATTTTAAAGAATTCTGCAGCAGCATTGGGTCCACAAAGTGGTAATGAATTAGGAGGCATGATACAAGCATCTTCCGCATAGCGTGCAATAAAGACAGATGGATCATTTTTCACAAATGAAGTAAAGTAGATTGCATTGCTTTCTGCTATTGCTTTCTTTGCTTCATCGAGACTGGAGTTAGCTTTGGATTGAGCCAAAGAGGAAGTTAATGCGGCAAGGGTAAATAGAACTGTAAAACCAATTCGTGAATGATTCTGTTTCATATTTTAATATTTGTTATTGATGAAACAAAACTAGTAAGGCGTTCTTCCTGAGAATTGTACAAAACAGAACACATTAACCATTCGCGAATGCGAAGCTGATCGGGAATGATTGTGGTGAATACGAAGAAGGTGTAATTCCCGTAAACGACTTGAATTCACGAATGAAATGCGACTGATCGAAATACCCGGACTCGTAAGCAATATCTGTTAATGACGAACTTTTCTGATTGATCAATCCCAGGCTGTGCTGAAAGCGATTGATCTTACCATATAGTTTTGGTGTAACTCCTGTTGATTGTAAAAACAGGTTTTGAAGATGACGTGAAGTAATGTCATAGCGCGAAGCAATGGTTTCCATTTTATCGCTGAATGAATTCACTTTCATGTCTTTCATGATTTGTGACACCAACGCAATCTTTGCTGACTTCTTTTGAGTCAACGTCATGCGACTGATCAGGAAATGCTCAATCAGCTGAACTCTTTTATTCAGATCAGGCACGTTAAGAAGTTGTTCATGAAGATTTTTTACTGAACAGCCGAATACATCCCGAAGATCTGCAATCTGGTTATTGAATTCCCAAAGCTCTTCCTGCATGAAATGAGCCGCAGAATGAGTAAAGAAACGGATCCCCAACATCTGATTATTGCCTTGCGCCTGAATAGCTAAGGGTTGGGTCAGTTGTCCCCACAATTCTACAGGAGGAGTTTTATGAAAAACATCTTTTACAGCTGACTTCCAGATACCAGTGCCGAGATTGAAAATGAATTCCATATTTCCACTTGGAAACACAGTGTCTTCAATTTCCATTTCGGTTTCTGACTCAAATAGGAAATAGCACTTCACGTACGGTTTCAGTCGGTCTCCGGGTGTGATTTCAGTGTATTTCATATTGAGTTATACAATATTAGATAAACTAAGGTTTCAGATCCGTTGAAAGAAGTGAATTTATATTTTCATTTTGTTCCGAATTGTACAATTGAAATTTGAAAGCCTTCTTTTTTGTGGTTTTTGAACCTAAATTGACATTAAAATCTCAATCTCCATGTCAACAACGACTACCTTTTTTGCTCCGCACCTGGCCATCCGGTTATTGAAGCCTGCCATTGAATTTTATAAGAAAGCATTTGATGCCAAAGTGCTTCAGCAGTGGGACAATGAAGATGGCAGTGTGCATGTTGCCGAAATGGAAATTCTGGGCGCATTGTTTCATTTGCATGAAGAAGTTTCGCGGAGTGCTCAGTTGAGTCCGGAAACAGTGAAGTCAACTACGCTACTCATCGGATTGTTTACTCCCGATCCTGATCGGTTTATGAAGCAAGCCGAAACAGCGGGCGGAAAAATTTCTCATCCCATTCAGGATTACGATTACGGTTACCGGCAGGGAACGGTAGTTGATCCGTTCGGCCATCAATGGCTCATCCAGAAAAAGATCTAATTGCTGATCAATCAGTTTTCGTTACTCCTTTAATTACTTTATAAATCAGTATGTCTTATTGTAGTGCCATTGAGTACATGAGCGATGATCGCAAAGCGATTCACAAAGCGTATCATGATCATCATTACGGATTTCCTATTCATGACGATAACGAATTGTTTGGAAGACTGGTCATGGAAATCAACCAGGCTGGACTGAGCTGGGAAACAATTCTGAAAAAAGAAATCAAGGAAAAGCGTATCATGAACTTCCAATATTAAAAAAGTAGCTGCTTATACTGAGAAAGATCGCAAGCGACTGCTGGCTGATGCAGGAATCATTCGTAATCGCCTGAAAGTGCAAGCAGCGATTGAAAACGCAAAAACAATTTTAAAGCTTCAGAAGGAATTCGGTTCATTTGAAAAGTGGCTGGAATCACATCATCCCAAAACAAAGGAAGAGTGGGTGAAATTGTTTAAGAAGACTTTCCGGTTTACGGGGGGTGAAATTGTGAATGAATTCCTGATGAGTATCGGTTATCTGCCAGGTGCGCATTCTTCTGATTGCGCCATTTATAAAAAAGTCATTAAAGCCAAACCGTTGTGGAATAAGAAATAGTGTTGGACATCAGCGTGTTACTTTTCTGTCAGTCATTTTGTCACAAATAAATGACCAGGAAAACGTGCGAACAATTCGGTGAATGCCGACCTGATTAAGTCTCTGTTCTGTTATCTTGCCGGCCCAAATTTGAGAGTCGATTAATGCTGTTTGATCAGGAAAGTTTTGCCCCTAAAAAAGAGGCCCCACGGCCAAAATTGCCAAAGGGTTCTGTCGTTGATTACGAAATCGGTTTTTTATTCAATTTCGCCTCACCCCGGTCAACTAATTTTGATCTGGAACCGATCCTCGTTTACAAACGAGCGAATGCAGTAAACGCAGAATACAAACGAATCTCATTGCAGGCTGAAGTGGCATTGCCTTATCTCCAGCCATTGGATGATGAATTTTACAACGATTTTCTTCAGTTCTCCGATAGCAAGATTCTGAAATGGATGATTGCTACCGGCAATAAATATATCCGGAATGGCAATACTGGTTCATGGACACACGTGTCTGCGCGTGAATTGAAAAATCTCCGAAAGCACTATTTAGGTTTATTAACTAAGCTTTGGCCACGACTCACTGACTGGCCAAATCTTTTTATTCTTAAAACAGGCCGCTTTAATAACACCGCGCAGCAAGAGATAAGGTTGAGTAAGCAACCACCGGAGATAAGATTTGCTGCCGAATTTCATAATGACACGATTGTCATCAAGCTGAATCTTCTGCTGGATGGACAACCTTCGAAATTAATCCTGTACCGTAACCTGCTTCTTGAAAAAGATAATGTGCTTTATCTACCTCCGGATGCAGAAGCATTGAATCTGTTTGAATTGTTTGCGAACGGAGATATGAAATT
>JBGATZ010000106.1:0-13045 GCA_044228905.1 Cyclobacteriaceae bacterium
ATATATATACTTTTGTTTCGCCATTATACGGCAGTTCATAAAAGCCATTAGCGATCTTTTCATTTCTCAGCTGAACAAACAGGCGATTGTTTATCGTAAACTGATCCACCTTTTCTGTAGTGAGCTGAATTTTATTGACGCTATATGGATGGTCTGTGATGAGCATATCTTTACTCAGGTCATAAAGAAGAGGCACCTCCTCATACAGTTCTCCATCGTATACCACCGAACCATCTATCCAATCGTCAACAAAATAGGGGTGCTCTTCACCCTGACGCTGGTACTCAGTGTACGATTTACCATTAAAAAGACGGGAGCCTTCCTTGATCTTGTCATTGTAAAGTGAAATTGAATTCTTTTTAGCGACAGAAAGAAAGGAAGAGTCCGACAACGAGCCCTGAGCTTTGACACCATAAGTGATAAGAAAGCTTAGAAGAAAAATGTAAAATCTGTTCATAGGCAGAAGACTTGTTAAAATAGGTGCAATCGATGGAAATACAACTACCATTTACAGAAAACTGAGATGAATTGGCATTTGCTAATGACCATTAGGAAACAAAAAGGCTCCGTTTTGCGGAGCCTTTTTCAATTATTAGAAATGATTAGAAACGTGAGTCTATTTCGCGTATGCTACGCTTCTCATTTCCCGGATCACTGTAACCTTAATCTGTCCTGGATACTGCATATCTCGTTCAATTTTTTGGGAGATATCAAAGCTTAGCTGTGCAGCGCGATCATCAGTTGCTTTTTCGGCATCTACAATTACACGCAGCTCACGACCAGCCTGAATCGCATAACATTTCTCCACGCCATCAAAGCTTAAACCTACTTCTTCCAGTTCTCTTAAGCGTCTGATATATTGTTCCATCACCTCGCGTCTTGCACCAGGACGTGCACCGGAGATTGCATCGCACGACTGCACGATCGGAGAGATGATGTTGGTCATTTCAATTTCATCGTGGTGCGCACCGATAGCGTTGCATACAATAGGATGCTCTTTATATTTCTGAGCCAGTTCCATGCCTACGATGGCGTGGGGTTTTTCTAATTCTTCCGGCCAAACTTTACCGATGTCGTGCAAAAGTCCTGCGCGTTTGGCTTGCTTTACATTGAGACCCAATTCAGAGGCCATGATGGCGCAAAGATTGGCCACTTCACGTGAGTGCTGCAGAAGATTTTGGCCATACGAAGAACGGAAGCGCATACGACCAACCATCTTCACCAATTCAGGATGAAGGCCGTGAATACCCATATCGATAACCGTACGTTCTCCAATCTCTACCACTTCATCTTCAATGTTCTTGGTAGTCTTTGCAACGATCTCTTCAATGCGTGCAGGGTGAATGCGCCCGTCCTGAACTAGCCGATGCAATGACAATCGGGCGATCTCTCTTCTAACCGGATCGAATCCGGAAATAATGATCGCTTCGGGTGTATCGTCTACAATGAATTCAACACCTGTGGCTGCTTCAAGTGCACGGATGTTTCTCCCTTCACGACCAATGATCTTTCCTTTAATATCATCGCTTTCAATGTTAAATACCGATACACAGTTTTCAACGGCATGTTCGGTAGCGGTACGCTGAATGGTTTCAACAACAATCTTCTTTGCTTCTTTGGTGGCTGAAAGTTTTGCCTGCTCCATGATGTCTTTAATATAGGAGCTTGCCTTCGTTTGAGCTTCTTCTTTCATCGATTCCACTAACTGATCACGTGCCTGGTCAGCTGTGAGCTTAGAAATATTTTCAAGTACTGCTACTTTTTGTGAATTGAACTTATCCAGTTCTTCTTTTCTCTTCTTTACTAAATCATGCTGAACAGCCAGACTTTGTTTTTCTTCATCAAGGTCAGCTTCCTTGCGCTTTACACTTTCCAGTTCTTTAGAAAGCTGGCTTTCGCGCTGCTTGATTTTCTGCTCGTTGGCAATGATCTGGTTCTTTTTGCGGTTGGCATCTTCTTCAAATTCCTGTTTCAGTTTCAGGAATTTTTCTTTTGCCTCCAGTATTCTGTCTTTTTTGATGGTCTCGGCCTGTAATTCGGCCTCTTTCACAATCAGTTTTGCTTTTTCTTCCGCCTCACCCTCATTTCTTTTGAGTCTGCGTTTGTAAAGCATGTTGCCGATAACAATGCTCAGGATGATCGTCACCACTAAACTTGCCAACGCAACAATGGTCAATTCCATTATGGTTAGTTCCATTTCTAAAGGATTATAGGTTAACTATTAACCCGCAGATGCTCGGTTGCCTTTTGAGCTTTTCGAAGGTGAGGAGAGAAAGGAACTTTAGAGGATAGCCTGAGAGACGAGGTGATTCAGGTGGTTGACTTTCTCGAATACAGTTTGGTCAATTACCTGATGAGTTTCTTCAGTGGCTTGTTTTTGAACCAGGCAATCAAATGCTACCATGGCCAACAAATCCTGCTTATCATCAATGCCAAATTGCTCTTTGTAGTATTTCAGCTTTTCGTTTATAAGCTTACCCGCTGCCCGCACGCGCTCTTCTTCATGACGCTTTACCTTCATCGGGTATTCGCGATCAGCGATTTTAATTTTTATAGAGAGTTCTTCCATTAAAATTTCTACAAACTGCTTATTGACTTAAGTGAGCGATGCATTTGTCGATTTCGCGAATGTATTCGTCCACCTTCCTTTTCAACTCCGAAGCACTTCCGTCTTCCGGGTTAATATTATCCACAATTTTAGTGATTTTAATCTGATTCTTAAAATTGGACAGTTGCTCATCACGCTTCTTAAGGTCTGCCTTCAGCTCATGGTTTTCAAGCTTCAATCCCTTCATCTCATCTTTCAGCGCCTTGTGTTCGTTGAGCAATACCAAAATCTTACGTTCAAGTCCGTTGAGATTGGTTTTCAATAATTCCTGATCCATGTGAATGTATTTTCTTTAGTGATTCCGGTTGTCCGGAAATCTACTTTAATGCTTATTTTCTAATAACTGCCTGCATTTTCGTTTCAAACGCTCCCATCAGTCGCGACATTGTCTTTTCAATCTCTTCGTCTGTGAGTGTTTTGGATTCGTCCAGCAAAGTGAAGCCTAATGCATACGCTTTTTTGCCTTGAGGAATCTTATCTCCTTCATACACGTCAAATGCAATGATTTCTTTAATTAACCGCTTCTCGGTTGCGTGTACTAATTCCTTTATCTCTGCAAATGTCACCTGCTTATCAAGCACGAGCGACAGATCTCGCCTCACTTCAGGGAACTTCGACACTTCCTGCACTTCGAACTTAGGGTTTGCTGCATTGAAAAGCAAGGAGGTATCGAGGTCTGCATAAAAAATCTCCTGCTTGATGCCAAAATCTTTCAGTAATGCAGTTTTTACCTTTCCTATTTTTCCAATTTCTTTTTTGCCCTTGAAGATTTTCATTCCATAATCAAACAAAGGATCGCTCAGCTTTTCTTCTTTCACATCTTTGATTGATGATTTTTCAAGAATGTGAGCTACTTGTTGGGCAAGGTCATGATAAGTAACTGCCTTTGTTTTGTTTTGCCAGTTTTCAGTTTCGAAATTACCGGTGATATATAAAGCAAGACGTTCCTGTTCGTGATATTTACCTTCATTCTTCCAGTAAATCTTACCAAACTCGTATACCTTCAGGTCTTTTTGCCTGCGATTAATGTTGTGAGAACATACTTCAAGGCCGGTGAATAACATGGTTTGCCGAAGAATGCCTTGTTCTTCACTGAGCTTATTTAAAATTTCAACGGGCTCACCTTCAAACTTCAGATTTTGTTTTTGCTGATAAGCGAAATTGGTCAATGAATTGGTAAGGATTTCGTAATAGCCATTTGAAACCAGTAACTCACCGATCGTTCTTTTGTATCTGGTAACATCTTTTACAGGAAAACCTGACAGATAATCTGTTCCCGCTACGGACGACAGCTCAATATTATTTAATCCATACACACGAAGAATTTCTTCCACGATGTCTGCTTCATGCAGTACATCTACCCGGTAAGGAGGAACTGATACAGTAAATGAATCTTCTTTTTTATTACTGATGCGAATGTCTAATCGCTCAAGAATACCAAAGATTACTTCACGGGAAAGCACCTTGCCAATCAGGCGATTGATGTTTTTGTCCTTTACTTCAAATACACGGTCTTCTATTTTTACCGGATATGCATCGATTACTTCGGAAGAAATTTGTCCGCCAGCTAATTCTTTAATCAGCAATGCTGCACGTTTCAACGCATATACCGTAATGTTAGGATCAGTACCACGTTCATAACGGAACGATGCATCTGTTTTTAATTGATGATGCATTCCGGTTTTTCGTACGTACATCGAAGAGAAGTAGGCACTTTCTAAGAATACGTTTTTGGTTTTTTCAGAGATACCTGATTTGATTCCACCGAAAACACCGGCAATACACATTCCTTCACTGTTGCCATTGCAGATCATCAGATCGTTTGCAGAAAGTGTTCTCTCTTTACCATCGAGTGTTTTGAATTTTGTTCCGGCTGGTAAAGTTTTTACGAGTACTTTCTTTCCGTCAATTTCATCTGCATCGAAAGCATGAAGTGGTTGTCCTAATTCATGACAAATGAAATTGGTGATATCAACAATGTTATTGATTGGAGTTAATCCAATAGAGTGCAATCTGTTTTTTAACCAGGCCGGAGATTCCTTTACTGTAATGCCGGAGATCGTAACAGCAGAATAGCGCGGACACGCTTCTGTATTTTCTACAACAACAGGAATGGATAAACTTTGATTATCTGCTTTAAAAGAATCAACAGACGGAAGCTTTATTTCTCGCTTAGTTGATGCTTTGATATCACGTGCAGTACCCACATGTGAAGCGGCATCTGCACGATTAGGTGTTAAACCAATTTCTAAAACATAATCCGATTCAATTTTGAAGAACTCAGCTGCAGAAGTTCCATTGGGAGCTTTGGTGTCGAGAACAATAATACCCGCGTGACTTTCTCCCAAGCCAATTTCATCTTCCGCACAGATCATCCCTTCGCTTTGCTCTCCACGAATTTTAGCCAGCTTGATTGTGAATGGCTCTCCTTTGGTAGGATAGATGGTTGTGCCTGGCGTGGCTACTACTACTTTCTGACCGGCCGCAACATTGGATGCACCGCAAACAATTTGTGATGGTTTTTCTCCTCCTACATCAACCGTAGTAATTGAAAGTTTATCAGCTCCCGGATGCTTGATGCAAGTCAGTACTTCGCCAATCACTAATCCTTTCAGTCCGCCTTTTACGGTTTCATGTGCTTCCACACTTTCCACTTCCAGACCGGTGGAGGTCAATACTTTTCCGATTTCTTCGGCCGATTCGGGGATATCAATATACTGTTTGAGCCAGTTGTAGGAGATTTTCATCTGTTATTGAAAAATAGAAGAGTCAAAAATAACAGAATTCCGGCAAAGGCGGGCTATCAATGATAGTTCTTTTCCCCTGCTTTGATTGCGATTTTAAGCAGGTTTTCCTTAGGAGGAAATGGGCAGGAGAAGTTCTCTGAATAGGCGCAATAGGGATTGTATGCTTTATTGAAATCCAGTGTGAGTGTTTTGGCACCAGGTACTTTTTTAAGATCGAGGTAGCGGCCTGCTCCGTACGTTTCTTTTGCGCTGGTTTCATCCGCGAAAGCAAGAAACAATGTGCCCTTGTATGGCCCCATGTCTACAATCTCAAGGATCAGCAGTTTGTTTTCTACGCCATCAAGCTTGAATGAAGCGTAAGCATACTCCATGTACTTCTTTTCTTTATCATCACTGGTAGGGAGTACTACCATTTTTTTATTGTGAATGGGCTCGATGTCGGCATTGACGCGATACTTTACATCTGCCGGAAAATATTTCAGCGAATCGTAATGAGCCAGTGAATCCTGAAACGGAGATTCTTCACTGTCCTTCATAAATGCATCCTTCTCCGATCGTTCTTTTTTGATTTCGTTGATATATGCTTCTGATGTTTTTGCATCTCCGCTGAATAAATAAATGAGAAATACGATTGAACCAATGGCTATGAGAACAGGAATTAGTTTCAAGCCTGCGATTCCAACTCATTGAGCAATTGCTTTAGTGTTCAACCTATTTTTCCGGCTATGCCATGCGCACCTGGTCATATTGCTTGAAAACTCAGGAATTGCCTGGTCAGCCAATTGGCCTGGAGACTCCACCAACACGCAGAGATAGTAATTCGATCTTTACGATGGATGGCAATCTCACTTCTGAATCCATTCACATATCCGCCATGATAATTCACTACGTCATCCTTGAAGGAATACTCTCCATCCTAACCCATAATAGGAAGAGATCGGTCGTTTCCAGTTCCAGAAATAACGGTTCTTAGCTGTAGCTCCTACCGCAGGTTGAAAAATTTGTTGCTGGCGCGTGGAATCCAGTAACGAATTTGTTTCACGAGTATGGGGGTATGAACAATGCTACATCGCTGATACTTGCATTTATTCCGCCTGCCGGCCCTACGTTGTAGTAAGTAGAATTGCAAGGTTGAGTGATCCATCCATTGGTGAATAGCGATGTGGACGTGCTGCATTCTTCTCGGCCATCAGTGTTTTATAATTCAATGAGGCGTGGGTCATGTGCAGTGGAGTAAAGATTTTCTCCTGCATCATTTCTTCATAGCTCTTTCCGGTTGCTGATTGAATCACTTGCCCGATAATGCTGTACGCTACATTCTGGTAACTATACAGTTGTCCTGGTTTGCCGAGAAGATTCAAGTCACGCAAATGGTAAACCATGGTGTCCAGTGAACTTCCTTCTTCAATCAGATTAGTAAATGAATGATAGGGGAGACCCGTAGTGTGTGAAAGTAAATGTTTCACCAGAAGTCCATCGGTTTGTTCTTTGGACTTCAATGCAAATGCGGGAGTGTAACGAATAACAGGGTCATCGAATGAGAAAATATTTTCCTGTACCAATACCCCACTGAGTACGGAAGCAAAACATTTTGAAACAGAACCCAGGCGAAATACAGTTCGGGTATCCACCAGATCTTTGGTGGAGGTATTACGATAACCAAAGCCTTTTAAGAAGATGATTGATGAATCTTTTACGATAGCTACAGCAGCCCCCGGAGCTAGATTCATGTCAATGGCATGTTGAATAAATTCTGAATATTGATCAAACAATTGATTCCATTCCGGATCATCAGTGTGGAATACGGGAAGATCAGCTTCCACATTAGAAAGGGTGTCTGTTTTATGGGAGGGGACTTCTGCTTTTCCTTTTTTACTATGTGATAAAAATAAAAAAGCAGCGCCAACGATACAGACCAGTAAAGCAATTAATCGAATCATCCGTAGCCTTTAGATCAAACCTTCGTCTGCAAAGCTAAGATATTTTGAGCCAGCAACGATAATATGATCCAATAACTGAATCTCCAGGAACTTTCCGGCCTCTTTTAATTTTTTTGTTAACTCGATATCACTCTGACTTGCTGTCAGGTTTCCAGATGGATGATTATGTGCAACGATAACTCCACTGGCTAACTCCTCTAATGCCATTTTGTAGATAATTTTTGGATCGGCTACCGTGCCGCTTACACCACCTTCACTCACTTTCTTCTTTTTGATGAGCTTGTTGGCACGGTTTAAAAGTAAAACCCAGAACTCTTCATGGGGTAAGTCCATTAAGTCACCTTTGAGCAGTTCAAACGAAGAAGCAGAGCTGTTAATTTTAATCTTATCTGGTGGATCTAATTCCTTTCTTCTGCGTCCCAATTCCAGCGCAGCTACAATCGTGATGGCCTTTGCTTCACCAATGCCTTTGATTTTCATCAATTCTTTCACACTTAAGCGGGCAAGCTCATTCAATTGATTTCCGACATGTTGTAGCACGAGTTTTGAAACATCTACTGCGCTGAGCTTAGCTGTACCTGAGCCAATCAAGATGGCAATCAATTCAGCATCGGAAAGCGCTGAGATTCCTTTAGCCATTAATTTTTCACGTGGACGGTCTTCGGGTGACCAGCTTTTGATGCTCAGGGGTTTGGAGTCCTCTACTTTCATGGATGATGAAATTAGGGGAAATTTTAAAGCTGATGAGAACCTAGATAGGGACAGAGGGTTTTACCGCAGAGGCGCAAAGGGCGCAAAGAAAATTCTGAAATTAAGAGAGAGCAATTAATGCATTAGTAGCATTTGGATTCCTTGGAATGAAAAGGAATATCTGATGAGAATACAGAGCTAAATTTTAACTATTTGGGAGATAGAATAAGTTAGGGTTTAAAATTTTAGCCCCTCTGCGTACTTTGCGTCTCTGCTGTGAATTTTAAAATTTAGACAATAAAAAACCCTCCACGCCCGAGAGCCTGGAGGGAAAAATAAAAATCTTAAAAACTGGATTAAGCCAGTTTATTCACGCGCTTAGCCAGTTTTGACTTCTGGTTAGCTGCTTTTTTCCAATGAATTATGTTGTTCTTAGCCAACTTGTCGATCATTCCGGATACTTCTTTCAAAAGTGCCTGAGCTTCGTTTTTGCTGGTTGCTGCTGTCAATTTCTTGATAGAAGAACGTGTAGTTTTAGCCTGGTAGCGGTTCTTTACGCGTCTTGTTTCGTTCGCGCGAATGCGCTTCTCTGCTGATTTATGGTTTGCCATAGTTTCGTTTCAAAAAGGACTGCAAAGATAAAACTTCGGATTGATTCTCAAAAAGATAAGAGAAAGATAGGTTCAAAACTTTCTCATTTTGCCTGAATTCCACCCTCAAAAAGGAGCCAGGTATTGGGGTCCAGGACGACTTCAACCGGTTTAGCGGAAGCGGAAAGCCTGAAAGTCTGATTTTTTGAAGCCAATTGCATGGTCTGAACCATTGGCTCACCCTGAGCATCTCTCCAGCCTACTTCTACTGTAATTTTGAAAATCTGTGTTTTTTGGTCCTGACGAGGGATATTACTACTTTGGTTTTGGAATCGTAGGTCCACGAACCAGAAAGTTGCGGATGCCCACTCCTGGTAGATCCATTGGTCAAAGAAGACTTTAAGATCTTTACCCGAGTTGTTTCCATGATCCGCTGAAAATCGAGAGTAAGGGCATTGCCGTTGCGATAAGTAGCGTAGTATTCGCGAATTCCGCATTGTGAAACGCCACATCTCCTATTTCATGGCGTAGCATATGAAGTACCCAGCCAGCCTTTTGGTAGGTATTTGTACTCAATACTTTATTAATGTCAGTGATTGATGGATCCACAATCGGGTTGGGATTCTTTTTAAAATATTCGGTCACTTGTTTGCGCTTGTGCTTTGGCTTCAGTTACCAGGCGATCGTGTCCATAGGTATATTCAAAATATAAATTGGTGAAGTAGGTAGCGAAGCCTTCGCTAAGCCATACATGATGCCAGTCGTTTTCAGAGGCAGAGTTGCCAAACCATTGATGGGCGGTTTCGTGAGCGATCAATCCTTCGTGATCCGCTTTACCATTTACTGCGTTTTCGAAATAGAAAATGTTACCCGCGTTTTCCAATCCTCCCCAACGTGTTTTGGATTGCACGTGTGCTAACTTTTCATAGGAGAGAATGGACCAACGTAGTTTTGGAAGAATGCCAGTACTTTTTGGCGCTACGGCAAAATCATAAAATCCATCTTCTCTGTTTTGTGGATATACCCACGTAGTCACGGGTACTCCTCCTGGCTCACCGGAAAGTTGTATAGCAAAACGCGCAACTCCAATTGTCATTACTTTAACGGCTACTTCTGTTCTTTCTTTCCAATACGTGAGCTTTCTGTGTTTGGTCAGATTACTTTCTTCAATCAGTTTGCCGGTTGCAACTACCTGGTAATGTTCCGGAGCGATGATGACGAATTCAACGGGAGCTTTATCCGAAGGATGATCTATTGAAGGCAACCAGTGATGACCGCGGTCGGGCCAGTTGTCGCCAAAGAAACCCCGCTCATTAAACTTATTCTTCCCGATGATCAATCCATCTTCAGGTGCTCCACTGTAATTGACTATAAAAGAAATCTGCTCACCAGCGGCAGGAGTAGTATTCAATTTAAGATTGATTTTATTATTCTGATGCGTAAATGAAACTGCTTTTCCATTCGAGGTAATACCATTGACTTTCATTCCCTTTCCTGATGGATTCACTCCATACAAATCGAGATCGAAAGAACTAATACTCTTTTTGAAGAGAATTGAAATAGTCGCTTCTCCGGCTATCACATCTGTTGAATCATTCAATTCCAGCTGAAAACGATATTGCTTTACGTCAATGTTCTCGTTTTTAGGGTAGGGATCTTTGGCGATGACCGTAAAACTGATCAGCAGAAAGAGGATAATTACTCGCGACATGATGTTAATTTAGGTAGAAAGATAAAAGAGTGAAGCAGTTATTAAAACTCATTTTATTCGGCAGCATCTTCATCCTCACTTCTGGCTGGGGATTTTTTGCTCACCAGAAGATCAATCGTCTTTCGGTATTTCTTCTTCCTCCGGAAATGATCGGATTCTACAAGAAGAACATCACCTTCATCACCGAGTCTGCTGTAAATCCGGATCAGAGACGCTATGCAGTGGCTGACGAAGCACCCAAACACTTTATTGATCTCGATGATTATGGTGATAGCGCTGCTTTTAAGGTGCCACATTACTGGAATGATGCGGTGGAGAAATATGGTGAAGAGCAATTAAAAGAAAAAGGCATCGTACCCTGGCATGTCAACCGGATGTATTATCAATTGAAAGATGCATTTATGTTGAAAGATCCTGATCGCATCCTGAAAATGTCTGCCGAACTGGGTCACTATGTTTCTGATGCTAATGTGCCATTACACACGACAAGCAACTATGACGGGCAGAAAACGGGCCAGTCGGGCATTCATGGATTCTGGGAATCACGTTTGCCGGAATTATACTTTAGTGAATATGATTTCCTTATCGGCAAAGCAGAGTATCTTAAAAATGTGCAGCAAGCAGTTTGGGATGCAGTGATTCATGCTTCGATAGAAAGGGATTCGGTGTTAGCCATTGAGAAAAGACTTTTTACGAAAGAAGGCGATAAGAAATTCAGTTTTGAAACCAAAGGCAAACAAACCGTGAAAGTAGTTTCAGAAGAGTATGCGCATAAGTATCACCAGCTCTTAAATGGAATGGTGGAGAGGCAATTACGGGCAAGTATTAAAATGACCGCAAGCATCTGGTACACGGCCTGGGTCGATGCTGGTCAGCCGGATTTGAAAGCACTCATCAATTATAAACCGACCGAAGAAGAACTTGCAGAAAGAAAAAAGGAATTGCTACTTTGGAAGCAGGGAAATATAAAAACGAGAGAACATGAAATACCGGAAAACTGATTTGATCAAGAAACGATTTATACTACTGCCTTTATTGCTGATCTTTCTTGGCTTTACCGGATGCGTTAAGAAGCAGCAGATTTCAGAGACTACATGGGATAGTCTTGGTCTTCCGCAAATCAGTGATGATTCACTATTCACTTTGGTGCAATACAAAACATTTCAATACTTCTACGAAGGTGCAGAACCCACTTCAGGTGCAGCACGTGAGCGTTTTCATGTGGATAACGATTATCCTGATAATGATAAGAATATTGTGACAACAGGAGGAACGGGTTTTGGTGTGATGGCAATCCTGGTCGGCATTGAACGCAATTTCATTACCCGTAAGCAAGGGTTAGATCATCTGACCAAACTGACAGGCTTTTTGGAAAAAGCAGACCGCTTTCATGGTGCATGGCCGCATTGGATCAATGGCGAAACGGGAAAAGTAAAACCTTTTGGCGCCAATGATAATGGAGGTGATTTAGTAGAAACTGCTTTTCTCGTACAAGGCTTGATTTGTGTTCGCCAGTATTTCAAAGATGGTAATGAAGAAGAGAAAGCACTCGCAGAGCGAATTGATAAGCTATGGAAAGGAGTAGAGTGGGATTGGTATCGCCAGGGAGGAAAGAATGTGTTGTACTGGCATTGGTCACCAGATAAAGCCTGGATTATGAACTTTGCTTTGGAAGGTTACAATGAATGCCTAATCACTTATGTATTGGCAGCTTCTTCACCTACTCATGGTGTCCCTGCGGTGGCTTATCATGAAGGCTGGGCACGTGGAGGAAAAATTAAAAATGATTCAACTCATCAGCAATACGGTTATCACCTCGATTTAAAACACAACGGAGCACAGCAGTTTGGCGGACCATTGTTCTGGTCTCATTATTCTTATCTGGGATTGGATCCCCGTAAGCTGAAAGATAAGTATGCAGATTATTGGCAGCACAATGTGAATCATGTTCTGATTAACAGACAATATTGTATTGAAAACCCTAAGCACTACAAAGATTACGGAGCAAACAGCTGGGGGTTAACTGCCGGTTACTCGGTGAATTTTTACGCTGCGCATAGCCCTACAGAAGATATGGGCGTAATTACTCCAACCGGTGCATTATCATCATTCCCTTACGCACCTGAATACAGTATGCAGGCGATGAAACATTTCTATTTTGATTTAGGTAAGAAGACCTTCGGGCCTTACGGATTTTATGATGGCTTCAGCGTGCAGTATGATTGGTGTAAGCCCTGGTACCTAGCGATTGATCAAGGGCCAATTGTAGTAATGATGGAGAATCAACGTACAGGTTTACTCTGGAAATTATTTATGTCAGCTCCGGAAGTAAGTAAGGGGTTGGATGAATTGGGATTTACGTATAAGTAGTTTGTCAGTCTGAGCTTGTCGAAGACGGATTGTTCATTTCAGGTTTCGATAAACTCAACCTGACAAGCTTTTATTTCAAGAACGCTTTCACCAACTCCTCCCATTCCTGTTCCAAAGAATAAGAGGGCATTTTCTGCTTTGCACGATGATACCAGTAGGAAGCATTCGACTTATCACCTTCTTTGCGGTGGAGGTAGGCATGAATCCATGCCGCTTCTCTGGTTTCAAGATCCTGAATTAATTCGTGCGCTTTGTTCCAATTGCCTTTCGCATCATGCCATAGTGAACGAAGCAATGGAGAAGATGTCGGTTCAGTGGAGGTAGTTACACTTTCTTTAAATTCCAGGAAGTTCATTAATGCAGCTGGTTTAATGCAATGATAGTAGTCC
>JBGATZ010000107.1:0-11486 GCA_044228905.1 Cyclobacteriaceae bacterium
ACTGGTGCAGTTGTGGTATAAGCGTATCTACAACTTCGGTTATAAGTTTTTCTTCGACCATGATCTGGCGATGGAAGTGGCGCAGAAAACCTTTATCAGTATGCACCGGAATCTGGGCGCACTTCAGGATGTGGCACGGTTTAAGTCGTGGTTGTATACGATCGCGGTAAACTACTGTCGGGAAGAGCTGCGGAAAAGGAAAGGCGTACGTTCAGTGTCGCTTCATGATTTACGGCCTGGTGAAAGTGAAGAAAGCTACCGATGGGAAGAAAGTGGTCACCGTCATGAAAACCCCGAACGTCAATTGAGACAAAGCGAACTGTCAGACTTGCTGCAGCAATGTTTGATGGAGCTGAGTGAAGAACAACGTGAAGTGGTGATCATGAAAGAGTACGAAGGGTTGAAGTTCAGGGAAATTGCCGAAGCATTGAATATTTCCGAGAACACCGTGAAGTCCAGAATGTACTATGGCCTCGATGGACTGAAGAAGATTTTGGAGAAGAAAAAGATTACGAAAGAAACGATAGGTTATGAGTTATAAGCCGGATGAAAGCACCCTGATCTCTTACTTATATGGAGAGCTGGATGCGAAAGAGAGTGAGAAAGTGCAGCGTTATCTGGAAACACATCCTGATGAATTGAAGCATCTGCAAAGCCTGATGGGTGTACAAGAGATGCTGGGCAAAGTGGAGGAGAAAGAAGTGATTGCACCACCCGTTTTCATGGACGATGAGCCACGCTCACAATCAGTTTGGTTCAATGGTTATGTGAAAACAGCAATGGGTATTGCCGCTTCGTTTCTGTTGGTGTTGGTTGCCGCAAAACTATTGGGTACTGAGATCAACTATTCGCAAAGTGAATTGAAGATCAGTTTCGGTGGTAAGAAAGTGGAGCAATCCATTCAACAAACTCAGAATTTAACGCTTACCTCTGAGCAGGTGCAACAGATGATTAACTCATCGCTGGAAAAGAACAATGAAACCATTGCTGCCAGCCTGGAAGAAAATCAGAAGGAGTTGAATAAGGCAATCCGGAACAACCTTGCAGTGAACTCTGGCAAGATTGACGGATTGATGAAGACCGCTTCACTGGCTTCGCAAGATCAGATGAGAGCTTTTGTCTCTAGTCTGCAGGCAGAAAACGTGAAGACGGTACGTGAATACATGCAGTTGTCCTCTTCAGAGCAAAGTAAATATATGGAAGGATTGCTGGTCGATTTCACTAAATACCTGAATGAACAACGCAGACTGGATCTGCAACTGGTTCAATCACGCATCAGCAGTATGGAGCAGAACACGGATCAGTTCAAACAGGAGACTGAACAGATTCTGGCGAGTATTATCAACACAGGTACTGCTGAGACGAAAAAGCAAAGCAGTTACGAATAACTATTAATTGAAAAGAAATTAAATCAGTATTAAATACAGAGATATGAAACGAGCAGTGAGATTTTTAATGATTGGGGTTTTTGCTCTGATAACGGTGACGGTATCAGCTCAGAACAAGATTGATGAAGAGCGAATGCAGAGAGACATTGAAATCGCAGAGAATATTTTTCAAACTATACTCAGACAGGAATTTGGCAAGAGAAACTTTTTTCCTTATGAAGTAAGTGGAAGTTATATGCCGGGATATGGAGTGACATTTCGTTTGCCTAATGATTTCAATGGACCTATGGGCTTCATGCTGATGAACAACGAACCAAACATTGTTTATAACAACGGCCCCGATGGATCTTTCTCGTATTCCATAAGCAGTTCGGATGGAACGGCCACGATGAGTGTATCCTCAGATGAAGACGAAAATGAAGATGGCAGAACCAGAGTGAAGGAAAAAAGCAGAACAGCGCCTAAAGCGAGGAGAAATTATAAGGATAATAGTGATAGCATTCGCACTGTGTACAATCAAAAGATCATTGCCGCGTCCAAAACATTTTTGGCGGATTATGGAGATCTGATTAGCCAGCTGGGCGCAGATGAACGCATTGTGATTACGAACAGAGGCGAAGGCAATCAGCGTTTCTGGTATGGATATGATGTGAAAGCACCTAAACGTACAATGCTCAGCATTGAAGCTGGCAAAGGAGATATTACTCAATTCAAGCAGGGGAAAATCACACGTGATCAGCTGATGGCCAAAATCAAAACCGTAAATACCGAGACAATAGACGAGTTGAACCCGGATCTGGAATTACTGTCAAGCATTTTCGATCGCTTGTATCGTCCTGATCTTTCCAAAACCTATTATATGGAAGGAGGAATTTATTATGAACGCCTGAAAGACTTTGGTGTGATCTACTATATGCGCACCGTTTCCAGTAGCCGCGATGATTTCAATAGACATAACATCCCTACACTAAAACTTCAGGACGTGGATCAGTCAACACGCGATAAAAAGGTGAAAGAACTGTATCCTGAATTCGAGAAAGATGTGAAAGAGAATATTCTCGAGTATGGCAAGACGCTAAGAACATTGAAAGATGAAGAGGTGCTTGTGTTCAATATCACTGTAACCAAATGTGAAAAATGCAGCATCCCTTCTTCACTTGAAGTATCTGTTAAGAATTCTGTTCTAAGTGAATACAGTGCTGGTAAAATTACCAAAGACGCGGCCCTGGCTAAATTCAATGTGAAAAAAGGACCCAATCAATAATCATTCTAAAAAGGTTGACCCATCAAGTAAAGTGTGCCGTTCAACACGTAAATGGCACACTTCACTACATTATTGTAACTAAATAGCTGCCGGGGAGTAATACTAAAATAAAAAGGGCAGCGTTGGGTGACTAAACGAACAGTACCGCATTAAATGCTTAACCCAAATACCAAACAGATAACCTATGACCAAAAGAAACCTCTATATCGGTGCGGGTGCACTTGCTGTGCTTCTCTTCGGATTTTTTGTGGTGAGGGGGAATAAGGAGGGGGAGATTTCAGACATTATGGCTTCAGTGAAGAAAGGTGAGTTTCGGGTGGAGATCGAAACTACCGGAGAGCTGGAAGCAAAAAATTCAGTAAAAATTTTAGGGCCGGGAGGTCTTCGTAACTTCCAGATCTGGCAGGTTACCATTCAAAGTATTGTTGACGAAGGTACAGTCGTCAAGAAGGGAGATTGGGTGGCCACGCTTGATCGCTCGGAATTTCAAAACAAATACACACAAAAACAGATTGAGTTGGAGAAAGCGAATTCCAAGTTCGTGCAGACTCAATTGGACACTACGCTTCAGTTGCGTGAAGCACGCGATCAACTGATTAACCTCAAGTATGATGTAGAGGAAAAGGGAATCATCCTGGAGCAATCCAAGTTTGAGCCACCTGCCACCATAAAACAGGCTGAGATCAATCAGGACAAGGCGAAGCGTACCTATTCTCAGGCGATCGAGAATTACAAAATCAAGAAGAATCAGAACATCGAGAAGATGCGTGAAGTAGGCGCAGAGCAACGTAAAGTAAGCGGTGAGTTTGCAAACATGACTACGGTATTGGAGTCCTTCAATGTACTGGCTCCGGAAGCAGGAATGATCATTTACGAAAAAGGCTGGGACGGAAAACCCGTAAAAGCCGGATCACAGATTCAGATGTGGGAACCCAACGTAGCGTCTCTTCCTGATCTTACTAAAATGGTTTCAAAGACATTCGTCAACGAGGTTGATGTGAGAAAAGTAAAGCAAGGCCAGCGTGTAGATGTAGGTTTGGATGCGTATCCGGATAAACGATTGTCGGGTGTGGTAATTCGTGTAGCCAATGTAGGTGAGCAACGGCCTAATTCAGATTCTAAAGTATTTGAAGTAGCTGTGGAGTTGGATGGAACAGATCCGTCCCTTCGCCCTTCGATGACCACGAGCAATAAGATTATAGCACAGGTGATTGACAGTGCTTTGTTTATTCCGTTGGAGTGTTTGCATAACCAGTTTGATAGCATCACTTATGTATACAAGAAAGATGGCATCAAGACGGTGAAGCAGGAAGTGATTATTGGTGAAACCAATGCCAATGATGCGGTCATCGTGAAGGGTGTAGCACTGAACGACCGGATTTATCTATCTACTCCAAAAGGCAAAGAGGAAGATGAGGTGATTCTGCTTCCGGAGATGAATGGCAAACGTCAGAAGAAAAAAGAAGAGGCAAAGGATCCGACAGTTCCTGTTGGGCCTGTAGCTAAGGCTGAGCAAACTGTTTCTCCGAAGAAATAAATCATTCCGACATGCTTTCGCAACGCTTGCTGGCGAATCTGTTCATTGCAATCAATGCAGTGGTCGCCAATAAAATCCGCTCTTTACTGACCGCGCTCGGAATTATTTTTGGAGTGGCCGCAGTAATTGCCATGATGGCCATTGGCAATGGTGCGCAACAGGAAATCCTTGATCAGATCAAACTGGTGGGGGTAAATAATATTGTGATCAAACCGATCATTGAGCAGACCGAAGAAAAACTGGATGATGATAGCAAGAAGGATAAAAAGAAGTTCTCCCCTGGCCTTACCATCCGTGATGTAAACAGCATTAAAACTATAGTGCCTGGCCTTACCCGGATAAGTCCGGAGATCACCTTGGATACCTATGTGATTCGCAATGGCTTTCGCAGATCAGCCAAGCTCGTTGGTATTGAACCTTCTTATTTTGAGATTTACAATTTTGAAATTAATCAGGGACAGGGCTTTACTGCCGAACATTTGAAACTGGGCTCGCCCGTTTGTGTAATTGGCCAGGGGATAAAATCACGTTTTTTCCCTGTTGAAAATCCAATTGGAAAAAGTATTAAAGTTGGACAGCACTGGCTGACGATTGTTGGAGTGTTAGGTGAACGCCTCGTATCCAAAGCAAGTATCAGTAAATTGGGTATCCGTGATTTCAATATGGACGTGTATACTCCATTGCAAACGGTATTGATTCGTTATCGCAATCGAGATCTGATTACTACGGAGAGCATTCGCCTTGCCGGTATGCGAAGTCGTGGAATGATCAGTGACAATGGAACCACAGCGGAAGCAGCACAGGAAAGGAAAAATTATCATCAACTGGACCGATTGGTTATTCAGGTATCAGAAACAAATGACCTTCAGCCTGCATCGGAAATTATCTCCCGTATTCTGCAACGCAAGCACTATGAAATTATTGATTATGAGATTGAGATCCCCGAGCTGCTTTTAAAACAGCAGCAACGGACAAATGATATTTTTAATTATGTATTGTTTGCCATTGCATTGATTTCTCTGCTTGTGGGTGGTATTGGTATCATGAATATCATGCTTGCCTCTGTTCTGGAACGAATCAAAGAAATCGGATTACGATTATCAATTGGGGCGAAGCAAAGTGACATTGTGCAGCAGTTTTTATTTGAAGCAATGATGATCAGTGTTTCTGGAGGAATCATCGGTGTGCTGTTGGGGATAGCACTGGCCTTTCTGGTTTCCAAGTTTATTGGGATACCTACAGTAATCACTTTTATTTCTGTGTTGATTTCTTTTGGTGTAGCTGCTTCCATTGGATTAATTTTTGGAATAGCACCGGCACGCAAGGCAGCAAAACAAGATCCGATATTATCTCTCCGATATGAATAAGAGAATTTCGCTTTTAGTATTTCTTTTAAGTTTATTACTCATTGAATCAAACGCACAGGAAGCTTTTTCCCTGGATGACGTGATTCATCGTGCGCAATCGCAATCACCGGCTTTCAAGCAGGCAGAGACGAGACGCGAAAACAGATACTGGCAATACCGCTATTACAAGAGTAATTATAATCCCCAGATCAGATTGATCAGCAATAACGCGGGTTCGTTGTACAATAAAAGTTTTACTCCTGTTCGTCAGCCGGATGGATCGATTATTTATCTGCCACTGAATCAGTTTAATCCAGGAGTGAATTTTGCACTGCAGCAACCCATAGCGTTAACAGGAGGTACTGTTTCTGTTAATTCCATTTACAATTACTTTAAAGATATTACCGATAACACCTCGCAATGGAATGGAACAGTAATGAATGTACAATTGTATCAGCCCATTTTTGCTTTTAATCAGTTGAAGTGGGACAAGCGTGTAGAACCTATCAAATATGAGGAATCGAAGCGCGACTATGCTGAGATGATGGAACAGATTGCGAATGTTTCCGTGAATAATTTCTTCAATGTGCTACAGGCACAAGTCAACGCACAGATTGCGAAGTTCAATCTTGCCAACAATGATACTATTTATAAAATAGAAAAAGGCAGGTATAATATCGGAACAACTTCTGAGGATAAACTCCTTCAGGTTGAGTTACAATTATTACGTTCACGTAAAGATGTGGCGCAGGCCAATCTTGATTTACAGACCGCAGCTTTACAACTTCGTTCGTTTATTGGATTGAGGAACGGAGAAAGCTTTGAACTGGCATTACCTGATGCTGTTCCGTTTTTTGAAATCACTGAGGAGGAGGCCATCAAATACGCACGACAAACCCGCTCCGCTTATGTGGCTTTTGAACGAAGGAAAATTGAAGCAGAGCAGGCTGTAGCTGAAACACGTGGACAGCTTTACCAGGTAGGCGTAAGCGCTTCATATGGATTGAACAATGTGGGGGGGACAGTGAATGATTTATATAACAACCCTTCTCAACAACAATTTGCCAATGTGACTTTCAACGTTCCATTGGTGGACTGGGGGAGAAGAAGAGCGATGATGCGTACGGCCTATGCGAATAAAACATTAAACGATTATGTTATTGCTCAGGATGAAGTAAACTTCGAGCAGGAGGTCTTAACGCAGGTGCGTCAGTTTGAAATGCTGCGCCTGCAAATTGAGATCACAAAGAAGTCGGATGAAGTAGCAATGCAACGTTACAAGGTGGCTCAGAACAGATACCTCATAGGTAAGATTGATATCACCAATCTGAACATTGCCTTAACAGAGAAAGACGATGCGAAACGCAGCTACATTCAGGCGCTGAAATCATTCTGGATGGCGTACTACGATTTGCGCAGACTTACCTTGTATGACTTTGCCGATGAAAAATTACTGTACAGTTCTGAGAAGTAAAGAATCAGATTCCGGTGTAGGTAAACGGAGTAATTGCTTTTAGTTTCTTTTTCAACTCATCGGTGATGTTCAACCCATCGATGAAAGCAGTAAAGCTCTGCTGAGTAATCTTTTCATTCTTGCGTGTCAACTCTTTCAGAGCTTCGTATGGGTTAGGGTATCCTTCCTTGCGAAGAACCGTCTGAATTGCTTCAGCTACTACTGCCCAGTTGTCATCCAGGTCTTCGTTGATAGCTGCCTGATTCAATTCCAGTTTGCCAATTCCTTTCTCTAAAGAGAACAATGCAATGTGTGTATGTGCCAAAGGAACGCCTATATTCCTTAATACTGTGGAATCAGTGAGGTCGCGTTGCAAACGTGAAATAGGAAGCTTGGCGGAGAGATGCTCAAACAATGCATTGGCAATACCAAGATTTCCCTCTGCATTTTCAAAGTCAATTGGGTTGACTTTATGTGGCATGGCAGAAGATCCGATCTCACCGGCTTTGATTTTCTGTTTGAAATAATTCATCGCTACGTACTGCCACACATCTCGACTGAAATCAATCAGTATGGTATTGATACGTTTCAGATTATCAAACAGCGCAGCAAGATTATCGTAGTGTTCGATCTGCGTAGTTGGATTACTTCTCACCAACCCCAATTGGTCGGATACGAAATGATCGGCAAACTGATTCCATTTTACTTCCGGGTAAGCAATGTGATGCGCATTGAAGTTTCCCGTAGCTCCACTGAATTTTGCTGAGTAAGGTATGGTTTTCAATAACTCGATTTGCTTATTCAGTCGCTCAACGAAAACATAAATCTCTTTTCCAAGCCGTGTAGGCGAAGCCGGTTGACCGTGTGTTCGGGCCAGCATGGGAATAGCTGCCCATTGCTCACTCAATGACTTTAACTGATTTACCAGCTTTTGAATCGCAGGCATGTATTCCTTCTCCATAAACTCTTTAATGGAAAGAGGAATAGAAGTGTTGTTGATATCCTGTGAAGTGAGACCAAAGTGTATGAATTCTTTGAGATCACTCAAGCCAAGCGCTTCAAATTTATTTTTGATAAAGTATTCAACAGCCTTCACATCGTGATTGGTAGTTCGTTCAATCTCTTTGATTGCTTCGGCATCCTTCTCGGTAAACTGTTTATAGATCTCACGAAGACTGTTGTCTTTCGTTTTAGAGAAATTTTTCAACTCGGGTAAAACTCCGCACAACGCAATGAAGTATTCGATTTCAACCTGAACGCGATAACGGATAAGGCCATATTCTGAAAAGTAAGGAGAAAGTGAGCGGGTGGTTTTGAAATACCGTCCGTCAATCGGAGAGATGGCCATTATGGGTGTAGACTGCACTATAAACTTGATTAAAGCCGCTAAAATAAGCCTTTTTTAACTAAACCTTAACTTCCTGTCTTTTGCGCAAATTGGGGGATTGTCGTTTGATTTCGATAGATTTGTCGGCTTTTTATGAAACTACTTCGCGGACTCACTTTTCTCGCTCTCTTCTTTTTTGCCTTGACTCCTGAAGTTGGTGCACAGAACAAGCCAGGCATGCAATTACCCATTCGCAAAGCGAAAGGCATTATTGAATTGGATGGAAAGCTGGATGAGGCCGATTGGCAAAATGCAGCCGTTGCAAAAGATTTTTTTCTGAACTATCCGGTTGATACGGCTGCGGCTGCTTTTCAAACTGAAGCCCGTCTGACTTTTGATGATCATAATCTGTACGTGTCATTTATATGTTATGATGACAAAACTCCGGATATCATTCAATCATTGAGAAGAGATTTTGATTTTGATTCTAATGATAACATTGGAGTGTATATGGGGCCTAATAATGATGGAATCAATGGATTCTATTTCCAAACTACACCTAAAGGCGTACAGAGCGAAGGCACGATTTCTGGTGCGGGCGCAGAAGACGAAAGCTATAATTCTACCTGGGATAATAAATGGTATTCAAAGGTTGTTCGACACGATGACCGATGGGTTGCCGAGTTAATGATTCCATTTAAAAGCTTTCGATATAAAAGCGATGCGAAAGAATGGAACATTACTTTTTTACGCTATGACCTGAAGCGCAACACGGCATCCAGCTGGATTGCCACACCTATACAATTCATTGCAGCATCATTTGCTTATGGTGGCAAATTGGTTTGGGAAGATCCTGCTCCTCATCACTCCACCAATATTTCTTTAATCCCATTTGTTGCCGGTGGCACATCAAGAGATAAAGAGACCGATCCGGTAACTAAAACCAATGATTTACAAGCGGGCTTTGATGCAAAGATTGGAGTGACTCCATCTTTGAATCTTGACCTGACTGTGAACCCTGATTTTTCTCAGGTAGAAGTAGATGCCCAGGTAATCAACCTCACCCGTTTTGAATTTCAGTTTCCGGAGCGAAGGCAATTCTTCCTCGAGAATAGTGATTTGTTTGAGCGAATGGGGTTTCCTGAAGCGCGTCCGTTCTTTTCGAGGCGCGTAGGATTGGTACGTGATACGTCAGGAGTATTGAAACGTGTTCCTATTCTTTATGGAGCCAGACTCAGCGGCTCCCTTTCGCGCAAGTGGCGTATGAGCGTGTTGAACATGCAAACCAAAGAGAAAGAATCGATGGGATTGCCTGCGCAGAATTTTACGGTTGCCGCCATTCAACGAAACATCGGTCGGCAATCCAATATTCAGTTCTCATTCGTCAATAAAGAATCGTTGGGTATTAATGAAGGAGACTCGGTGAAGTATTTCAATCCCGGCCTTTGGAAAGAAAAATGGAATGGAACAGATACAGTAAAGGCATTGAATAAATACAATCGTGTAGCAACAGTTGATATGGAATTACGCAGCAAGGACAATAGTCTTTATTCCAGTATGTTCTTCAGTCATTCGTTTGACGACTTTCATAAGAATGCCAATCAAACAGGTGGGATCTTTGGACAATACACGAAACGGAATTATCAGTTCTTTTTAGGAGAGACGTTTGTTCAGAAAAATTATACTGCTGAAGCGGGTTATGTTCCCAGCAGGGGAGTGTATCCGGGTATCGCCTATTCGTATGCCAGTGCGAACGGAACTTTTTATCCTAAGGGAAAAGCATTGGTGAACATGGGACCTTCATTAGATCTTAACTTGTCAGTTATTCCTGGCGGTATTGTAACAGATAAAGGAGCGGTTTTAGGTTATTATTTCAATTTCAGGAATACCTCAAAGGTTCAGGTAATGTATAACGCAATTTTTCAGCGAATGACCAGCACGTTCAACCCGATCAATTCGGATGACTACACCAACTTCATTGAAGGAGAGGAGTACAGCTGGCAGAATACCACATTATCGTATCAGTCCGATCAGCGTAAAGTGTTTCGCTATGCAATTGGTTCTACATTGGGCGAATTTTATAATGGTAAAAACTCGAATGTGAACGGAGAAATCAATTATCGTTATCAGCCATTCGGAAGTTTATCAGTGCGCTTCGATTACAACGACCTTCGTCTTCCTGATAACTACGGAAAGGAGAAACTATTCATTGTGAGTCCACGAATGGATCTGACATTCACCGACAAATTATTCCTGACCACCTTCGTGCAATACAATACCCTGGCAGACAACATGAATCTTAACGCACGTTTTCAATGGCGTTATAAGCCGGCCTCGGATTTTTTTATCGTTTACACCGAAAATTACGCTACTCCTAACCTGAGCAGCAAGAACAGGGCACTGGTTTTCAAGCTCACTTACTGGTTTAATATTTGAGCTTAAGGACGTACCTTTGCCAAGTATTTTAATTCAAGAGCATGTTTGGTCTTTTCAAAAAGAATGACAAAAAGGAAGAAACGCACAGCAGCGGTCCGAAGTACTACGATCTGAAAGTCAGGGAAATCATCCAGGAGACAAAAGATGCGATCTCAATCGTTTTTGAACATCCGGCAGAAGGAAAGATAAATTATAAATCGGGTCAGTTTTTGACACTGATCGTACCAGTGCAAGGCAAAGAAGTCCGCAGAGCCTATTCACTTTGTACCTCTCCTTTTGTTGACGAGCATCTTGCAGTTTCCATTAAGCGTGTGGACAATGGTTTGATGTCGAACTGGCTTCCTGATAATCTGAAGGCGGGAGATAAGATGAAGATCATGGAGCCGATGGGGCAATTCACCACCGAATACGATAAATCAAACAAGCGCCATTTGGTCCTGTTTGCCGGTGGATCAGGTATCACTCCGATGATGTCAATCATTAAAAGCATTCTTACACAGGAGCCGGACAGTATTCTGTCTTTGATTTACTGTAATCGTAACATCGACAGCATCATCTTTAAGGAAGAGCTTACCAAACTGGAAACCAAACATGAAGGCCGTCTTCACCTGATTCATATTCTGGATGAAGCTCCCATGAACTGGCAAGGCTATTCCGGTTTACTTAATCCGGACATGCTGAAGAAATTGTTCGAACGTATTCCGGATTGGGGCATAGAAAAAACTACTTACCTGA
>JBGATZ010000108.1:0-12319 GCA_044228905.1 Cyclobacteriaceae bacterium
GTTACATCCTGTTGCAAAAGGAATTGGCATGTTATTCTTCCGGACTGGCAAAAAAACGCGAATAGTGAAAGTGGCTGAACCCAAATTCACTATTACAGTACTATTAAGACAATCATCAGAAGCGGTTAATCCCGCTTCTGATTTGCCTCATTCAAATCAATCACCTTTCGTAAAAGCTCCTAAGCTCTAAATCGAGGCACTACTCGCCTCCTGGCGTCTTTTTTTAAATTAATTCCACATTTTCTTATGGAATTAAGTCGCTAATAACATCCTGGCCTGTGACTTGTTCAACGGTGGGGTATTCCACTACTGATCATTAACTTTGATGATATGAAAAATCTGTTTTTGACTATCGGACTGGCTTTTGGGCTGGTTTTCTTTATAATTCAATGTTCTACCGCACAAAACAAAACCAATACTATGAGTTCATTCGATTTTGAAAAGGCCTGGAGAGAAGTGACAGACAATGAGAATAAGGGATTGCCGGAATCGGCATTGAAGGTCGTAAACGAAATCGAAAAGCAAGCAAAAGCAGTAAATGATGCCGGTCAATTGGTAAAGGTGATCATTCACCAGCTTAAGCTCCGTGATGCCAAAGAAGAAGATGCTTTCGTAAAGAACATGGTTAAGCTGAGAGAAGAAGCTAATCAGGCTTCATTTCCAGTAAAACCAGTTCTCCATTCATTACTAGGTGAATTGTATTGGCAATATTACCAGAACAATCGATACGAATTCATCAACCGCAGTACAACAGTTAATGTGGATGATAACGATATCGAAACATGGAGTTTGAATAAAATCGTTGAAGAAACATTTGAACAATATAAATTAAGTCTTGTTGATGCCGAAAAGAGTAAACAACAAATCATTAATATTTATGAACCTGTGCTCTACAGAGCCAATGAATTGGGCAGAAAATACAGACCAACATTATATGATTTTCTTGCACACCGTGCCGTGGATTTTTTTATGTCGCACGAACCAGACATCACAAAGCCTTCTTATGCATTTGTTCTCGATAAGAAAGAATATCTGTCTGATTCGAAGTCTTTCTCTGACTTGAAGATTGAATCGAAGGATACAATGTCAATGAAATTTTATGCATTGACAATTCTGCAAGGTCTGGTAAAGTTTCACCTTAACGATAAAGATCCGGGCGCATTGGTAGACGTGGATCTGAAGCGATTGAAATTTGTAAGAAGTCACCTTACTCTTTCGGATAAAACAGATTTGTATTTCAATGCATTGGAGCAGCTGGAACAAAAAGTAAAAGCACATGAAACAGTTGGCTTAGTAACTGTGGAGAAAGCAAGAGTTTGGGTAGAACGTGCAGGACTATATAAACCATTGCTCGGAGATGACCACAAGTGGGATTTGAAAACTGCCTATGCATTATGCGAAGAAGGGAAAAAACGTTTCCCTGATTCGGATGGAGCGATCCTTTGCGAAAACCTTCAGGAAGATATTTTGACAAAATCCATTCGGTCAACGATCGAAGAAAACAACATTCCCAATCAACCCTTCCGGAGTTTAGTACGATACAAAAACTTTACTGACCTGTATTACCGCATTGTCAAAGTCACGCGTAGTGAAGTTCAATCTTTAAGAAAAAAACTGGATAAAGATTACAACAACGATCGGGAGCAGAAATTCATTGAATACTTTACTGCTAAATCTCCTCTCAAGACAGGCCAATATAAACTACCCGATGATGGCGATTACCAGGAGCATAGTCTTGAAGTAAAGCTAGATGCGCTTCCTGAAGGAGAATACATTGTACTGTACAGTCATCGCTCGGATTTCTCTACAAAAGAAAATGGGTTGGCTTACGCTTTTACTGTAATCTCTCACATCAGTTACCTCAATCGCACGCTTCCCGATGGCACCACAGAAATCTATACGTTAAATCGCGAGACAGGCGAAGCTTTGCCTGAAGTAACAGCAGCGATCTATTCTCAAAAATACAATAGCAAAAAGAGTGAATATGAACTGGTGAAGGTCGGTACTTACACAACAGATGCCAATGGTTATCTCAAAGTGCCCTATTTGAAAAATGACGACTATCGCAATTTCTCTATCGACTTTAGTAAGGGGTCAGATTTCAACAGCACCGAACCAATTGATCGCGGGAATTATTATTACTATTCCGCATCGATCTATCAATATCAATCCGAGCCTGAATACAGTCACCGGCAAACCTTCTTCTTTCTTGATCGTGCAATTTATCGCCCCGGGCAAACAATATATTTCAAAGGATTGGTGGTAGATACCGATGGCAAAAATCCAAAGATTCAGCCACGCTATACCACTACAGTTACTTTGTATGATTTCAACCACCAGGAACAAGGTACTGTTACCGTAACTACGAATGAATACGGAACTTTCAATGGAGTATTTACTGCCCCTTCAGGAGGATTGACAGGAAACATGCGTATCACTAACGAAGATGGAAGCGGTGAAGTGTCATTTTCAGTAGAGGAATACAAGCGTCCGAAGTTTGAAGTGGATTTTAATCCGGTAACTGCTTCGTTCCGGCTAAATGACCAGGTCAAAGTGGAAGGTTTTGCCCGCGCTTATTCCGGAGCTAACATTGATGGAGCTAACGTAAAATACCGGGTAGTTCGTGTTGCGAATTTCCCGATGTGGTGGTGGTACCGCTGGGGAAGTTATCCTTCCTCACCTGAAGTTGAAATCATCAACGGAAATGCAATGACAGATGCCGATGGTAAATTCAACGTTGCCTTTGAAGCACAACCTGATTTATCCATTGACAAATCCTCCGACCCGACATTCACGTACATGGTGTACGCTGATGTAACGGATATCAATGGAGAAACGCACAGCTCTTCTACCTCCATTACTATTGGATACAAATCGTTAATGATTAATGTGCCTTTTGGCAACGTCAATAAAGACGATAAAGGGCATAAGAAAGAATTCACTATCAGCACAACTAATCTGGCCGGGCAGTTTCAGCCGGCAAAAGGAAAAATCAAAATCTCTTTACTGAAAGCTCCTGCAAAAACATTCCGCAAGAGAATGTGGGAACAGCCGGATCGTCAGTTAATGACGAGTGAAGAATATTATAAGTTATTCCCGCATGATCTCTTTGAAGACGAAACAAATAAATTCAAGTGGCCCAAAGAGAAAGAAGTATTCACCTTAAACTTTGACACAGACAAAAGCAAGACGTTTGAAATTGCTGATCTGTTGAAATGGAATGAAGGCGAATACACGGCCGAGATTACTTCTACGGACAAAGATGGCAACGAAGTACGTGAAGTAAGTTACTTCACCGTTTATGCCCCTTCATCAAAAGAGCTCTCCACTCCTGTTGTCAGTTATTATCAACCGATAAAGATGACTGTCGAACCAGGGGATAAAGCTTCATTTACTATGGGAACTTCAGAAGCGAAGATTAACGTCTTGTATGAGATAGACCAAGACGGTGTCTTGCTTTCGAAAGAATGGATTGCGTTGAAAAAAGAGCAACGCCTTTTTGAGATTCCAATCAAGGAAGAGTATCGCGGGAATATTACCGTTCATTATACTTTCATCAAGGACAACCGATTGTATCTGCAGAACTTCGTTGTTACTGTACCATTCACCAATAAGGAGTTGAACATTTCATTTGCGAGTTTCAGAGACAAACTTCAACCCGGAGAAAAAGAGCAATGGAAGATTCTCATCAAAGGAAAAACAGCGGATAAGATCGCTGCCGAAATGGTGGCCACTTTATATGATGCTTCGCTTGATGAGTTTAGGGCAAATAGCTGGTATGCCTCCTTCTATAATTACAGCTATGCCAAATTAAACTGGGCAAGTGTCAATGGATTTGCGCAACGCGAATTACATCTGTACACCAATACCTGGAATGATGGCCATTCACGATCTGCCAATGGCGCTTACTTCGATCAGATCAATTGGTTCGGTTATAGCTTCTACAATTTCTCAAGAGACTCAAGAAGATATCGTGCCGGGGGTGCCTTGCGATCGATGGCAGCGCCTATGATGGAGAAGAAATCAAAGATGGCGGAAGAAAGTGAGAAGGACGCTTTATCTGAAGTAGTTGTATCGCAAGCCGATGGGTTTCTTCATGGAGATACTATGGCCGGATACGGTGGGGCTAAACCAGATGGAGCGAAACCGCCAGAGAAGAAAGAAGATCTCTCCGATGTGAAAGTCAGAAAGAACTTCAATGAGACCGCCTTCTTCTATCCTGCTTTGATGACGAATGAAAACGGTGAGATCATCGTCAGCTTTACTATACCGGAAGCATTGACCCGCTGGAAGATGATGGGCTTTGCGCATACCAAAGAGTTGAAATCAGGTATGACTGGCAATCAGCTGGTGACTCAGAAAGACATCATGGTCGTTCCCAATCAACCGCGCTTCTTCCGTGAGAATGATAAGATGAAGTTCTCCGCTAAGATCAGCAGTCTTGTTGATAAAGAACTCAGCGGTCAGGCGCAGCTGGAATTCTTTGATGCATTGACGATGAAGTCAGTGGATGACTTGATGAAGAATCAAAATCAAAGCAGAACTTTTCGTTGAAAGCAAAGCAAAGTACAAGTCTTGAATGGAGCATTGATATTCCGGAGGGATTGCAGGCGATCACTTATCGCATTGTAGCCAAAGCCGGTGATTTCTCAGATGGTGAAGAAATGGTGTTGCCGGTTGTAACGAACAGAATGCTGGTGACTGAAACGTTACCGTTACCAATCCGCGGCAAGCAAACAAAAGAGTTTAAGTTCGAAAAACTGCTGAATAACAAATCAACTACGTTGAGGCATCAGCGTTATACATTAGAGTTTACTTCCAACCCGGCATGGTATGCAATTCAGGCATTGCCTTACCTGATGGAATATCCGTATGATTGCGTGGAGCAAACCTTCAGCAAGTTTTATGCGAACAGCATTGCTTCACACATTGCGAATTCCAATCCACGCATCAAGCAAGTGTTTGATACATGGAAGAACATTCAACCAGATGCTTTACTCTCTAACCTTGAAAAAAATCAGGAATTGAAGTCAGCCTTGCTGGAAGAAACTCCTTGGGTACTCCAGGCGAAGGATGAAAGTCAACGCAAGCGAATGGTGGGCGTATTGTTTGATCTCAATCGGATGGCTGGTGAACAGGAACGTGCGTTGGACAAGATCATCAAAGCACAGGAGCCAAACGGAGGTTTCAGTTGGTTCCCCGGATTTCCATCCGATCGCTACATGACACAGCATATTGTTGCAGGTCTGGGTCATCTCGATGTGATGGGCGTGAAGTCGGTGCGTGATGAACACAGAACCTGGAGCATGGTAAACAATGCGGTTCAGTTCCTTGATGCGAACATCAAAAGTGATTATGACCATTTGAAGGATATGGCCAAACGCAAATTGATTAAACTGGAGGATAATCATATCAGCTATGCACAATATCATTATCTGTACACACTTAGTTATTTCAAAGACATAGCCATTCCTGCTAATGTGAAAGAAGCGTTTGACTATTTTATGGGTCAGGCGAAGAAGTATTGGGTTACTACCAACCTGTACATGCAAGGCATGAGCAGTCTGGCGCTTCATCGCTTTGGGGATAAAGTCACTCCTGCTGCAATGATCAAATCATTCAACGAGCGGGCTTTGCATTCCGAAGAGATGGGTATGTATTGGAAAAATGATCACGGTTACTACTGGTATCAGGCACCGATTGAAACGCAGGCATTGATGATTGAAGTCTATGACGAAGTGGCAAGTGATGTTAAATCTGTAGAAGATCTGAAAGCATGGTTGCTGAAACAAAAGCAAACGCAGGATTGGAAAACCACCAAGGCAACAGTGGAAGCATGTTATGCCTTGCTAAGAAGAGGAAGTGATGCTTTAGCAAGCAGCAAGCTGGTGGATATCAAAGTAGGAAATGAAGTAATCGATCCAACCAAGCGACCCGATGCAAAGGTAGAAGCAGGTACAGGCTATTTCAAAACGGCATGGCAGGCCAATGAGATTACTTCTGATATGGGGAAGATCACGATTACCAAAACAGATGATGGCGTAGCATGGGGAGCGATGTACTGGCAGTACTTTGAACAACTTGACAAGATCACTCCGGCAGAGACTCCGTTGAAGCTGAAGAAAGATTTATTCCTTCAGCAAAATACAGATCGTGGTCCGGTGATTACTCCCGTGAATGATAAGACACCACTACACGTTGGTGACCTGGTGAAAGTAAAAATCGAACTACGCGTGGATCGTGATATGGAATACGTTCATCTGAAGGACATGCGTGCCGCAGGTTTTGAACCCGTGTCTACATTGTCCACTCATAAATACCAGGATGGACTGTATTATTATGAGAGTCCTCGCGATCTGGCTACTAACTTCTTTATGGGATATTTGCCCAAAGGAACATATGTGTTTGAATACGCACTTCGCGTTTCACAGAAAGGTGACTTCTCTAATGGAATCACTACCATTCAATGCATGTATGCACCTGAGTTCAGCAGCCACTCACAAGGAATACGAGTAGATATAAAATAAGATTGATCGATCCCGAATGATTTGCATTAGTCATTCGGGATTATTTTTATTAGAGTTAGAGCTTAAAGTAAGGCTGATACATTCCATCTGCCAGTACAACAACCTGATCAAATAAGTCTTTCAACTTCCCTGCACTTGTCATCAATTCATTCTTGCTGTTAGTCGCGAGAACATTTTCGATCTGGTGTTGCAGGTTTGAAGGACATTTCGGCATTTCAACTATTTTACGAATTACATTCTTATCTCCCAATGGGTAGAGCTCATTCAGTGCATACAATGCATCCACAATGTTTTTCAGAATTCGAGTGAAACAACCGACCGCGTTATAAGGGTCACCTTTTGCAGCAAATTTATCTGCCTGCCACAATGCAAACTGCGCAGACCATAATGACTGTTGAACAATTGCCTGCTTCAGCTTTACAGGATAATTCTTTACTTCCTGCTTCAACTCATTTATGATATTATAGGGATCATGAAGCGGATAGCAATAGTGAGTTTCTGCCAGAAAGATCACCGAAGAGAAGCCATAAGGAGGCTGTTGTTCAAAATCATTTTGCCAGATCCCATTCTTCGCTTTGTCTATTGTAGACTTGATTTGTTCGATGTTTTTGTACAAAAAATCTACTTCTCCGGATGAGGTGTTGATCCATGCACCGCCATTGACCCAAGCTCCCCATTGGTAGAAATCGGTAATGGTACAGGAGTCATCTACATTATACTTTTTAGCAATTCGTTTAATGTCCTCAATACTAAACGGCTTTGCTTCGTGGTAATAGATCCCGATGTCAAGATCAGAATTCTCATTGGCCATACCTACGCAATGAGAACCACCCAATACGATGGCCTGTACATTATCGATTCGTTTCAGGTCTTCAACGATACCATTCAGTGTTTTTTGTTTCGCTGCCGGTAGTTCCATTCAAATATTGATTACTATTCAAAATAAAACCACCACATTTTGAATGTGGTGGTTTTTAATATGAGTGTTACGAAAAAACTATGCTTTCTGTTTCACTTCGTGGCCTTTTATACCATAGTAAAAGATGAAGAGGTAACACAAGGCCGGAAACAAGAATGATTTTTGATACCCAATCGCGCTTACAATAGCTCCCATCACTGGCGTAAGAACAGCTCCGCCCACAATCGCCATTACCAGTAATGAAGACCCCTGACTGGTGTATTTGCCAAGGTCTTTAATTGCCAATGTGAAGATAGTCGGGAACAATATAGAATTGAACAAACCGATAGCCAGTACCGACCACAACGCTACATTACCTGAAGCAAATGCAGTAGTACAAAGCAGACCTACCACGATGATTGAAAACACAGCCAGCGTACGTGCAGGAACAGACTTACCCAATATGAATGCTATGCAGTTACCGGTAATTAATCCCAATACAATCATCGCAAGACTAACGTCTCCCGTGATCATGTAAATGGCTACCACTGCGATTACGGCAATGACTGCCATCGCACCGTATTTCTGATTTTGATTGCGATCGGTTAATGATATAGCTCCAATGAATCGACCAACCATTGCACCTCCCCAATAATAGGCAATGTATGTTGCCGCGGTAGCTTCATCGAAGCCCATGAGCTCATCAAAATATTTTACAAGGTAACTTCCTACCGCTACCTCTCCTCCTACATACATAAAGATTCCGATCACGCCCAACGTCAGGTGCGAGAACTTCAAAACCTGTAATCCTTTTTCAATCGTATCACCGGTAAACTTCGGCAGCTTAGACAGTTTGATGATCACTGCAAGTACCAATAAAGTTCCTGCAAGAAACAGGTAAGGAGTCTTCACTGCCTCAGCAGTCATGTGGTCCTTACCACCTACACTCTCGAAAATCAATTTACCTCCAATGATCGGTGCGATGGTTGTTCCAAATGAATTGAAAGCCTGAGTTAACGTCAGACGACTGGAAGACGTTGATGATGGCCCTAGTAATGCTACATAAGGATTAGCGGCCATCTGAAGAATCGTAATCCCACCAGCCAACACAAACAATGCGATAAGGAAGATGCTATACGCTTTCATCTCCGCAGCAGGATAAAAGAGAATACATCCAATCGCGGCAGTAATCAATCCCACAATGATCCCATTCTTATATCCGATTTTCGCCAGCGGGTCTCCCAGGTTGATGGAGATCAGGAAATAGACCAATGAAACAACAAAGTAAGCACCGAAAAAAGCGGATTGAATAAATCCTGCCTGAGCGGGACTCAGATTAAAGATACCCTGCAGGTACGGAATCAAAATATCGTTCATGCAGGTGATGAATCCCCACATAAAAAATAGTGTAGTCAGGATGATGAGCGGAAGGGTGTAGTTTCCCTTTTCATTGTTTCCCACAGAGGTGGGCGAGGTGACAATCGAGGCCATAGGTTTTGTTTCGTAAACGATTTAACGATGGCGAATGTCAGCTATTTTAGGGTGAAAAAAAACTGGGGGAGAGGTTTATTTGCGGGCTGAGAACAATGGTATGACTATAGTTTTGGTGGCGGTACTTGCATTTTTCAGTAGTACAATATTTGTCCTCACTCTTACCTTCGTTTTTCTCTATTTTCCTCCTCTCCTTCTTCGTCACTGGCTTACCCCGACCTGATATTTCCAGTTCAATGAATGTTGTAGCTAATTTCATCGGCCTCCCGCAATGTATCCGCCAAGGATCCATATTTGTAAAATGAATACATTATCTCCTTTTAACTCACTTTTTAAAAGGAATAACACATTCAATGCATTTGTCGCCAACGATTTATATTCATTGTCTGCGGTAGTTTAGTATACCGTCATCTTAAATTTAACCGGAATCACATATTGAACTGAGACATTCTTACCGTTACATTGTCCAGGAGTCCATGCAGTTAGGTAGTCAACAACTTTTAATGCTTCACTGTCAGCATCACATGGCTTTCCAATTTTCAACCCTTTTAGAATTCTTTTGTTTGTGAGCTGTCACGTAGATTCAATTATACAGGCAATAAAAACTGTTCCCTGTATATCACACATTCCACCGGGCCATTTTAATTTTTTGTTTATCGTTTTCATTAAGTTCTTCGGGCCACCCTTAAAGGTCGGCATTCTATCCACGGAGGTATAGTAGGATCTATTCAACGCACTATCATATTCTAATTTACAAATGCTGATCGGATGAATAATTGTCTGTCCCAAAACTTTAATCGGATACCCAAAAGTACTAGAAAAATTATGATTGTAAATTTCATATCCAACTGAGTATTCCTTATAAACAATATGTATTACACATTGTGTTGTGCTGGAGACTGAACCTTAAATTATTTCGTCCTGCTTACAGGTCCCAATGACTTTCCCATCCTTGTCCAGTTCAATAAAAAAGTATTCGGCAAATCTGAGTTTTCTATATGCTCCGATGAGTACGAAATAATTGTCGCCCACTTTGATCTTAGACCAAATTCTAATTTTTAATTTTCTTGAGTTTGTTGTTCTCTTTTTTACTCTTACGTCTATCGTGGTAGCTATGACATTAGTCGACTTGTCTGGTGTCGCTGATACTATTTGTCCTTTAGTTCTCACGTCCCAGTTTTTGCATTTGTGAACAATACCCCAATACCTTGTTGTGTCAGTTTGATTGTCAAACTCGATTACTTTATAGCCTAAATACTCGTTTCTAAAAATGCTAGCAAAAAAATAGTCACAAGCTTTTTGTTCCACACTCGTCCCTCCAAGGTGCATGAATGTCCTCAGGAGAAGCGATGTTATCAGTTTAATCATTTAATTGTCCACGGCCTTTGCGCCCTACTAGCGAATATATACACCTCATTCATAATATCATCCGTATCAAAACAAAAAATACCTATAGCCATCCAAACCGGACGGCTAGAGGCACTCACTCCTTCTCAACTATTAACGATTCAGTTGAAATTTAATCGGCACCACCATTCGCACCGACACCGGCATTTTATTTTGCATGCCTGCCTCCCACTCTGTCATCTTCGCAATTACGCGCATTGCTTCTTTATCACAATCCGGGCTGATGCCCTTCACCACTTTTACGTCCACTACATCTCCCAAAGCATTAATCACAAAACTCACAAACACGGTTCCTTCAATTTCCATCCTCGCTGCGCTCCCCGGATACTTAACTCCTCTTGAAATAAATTTCATCATCGCTTCCTGCCCTCCTTTATATTGCGGCATTACTTCAGCAAAGTCTACCGGACCTGCATTCACCACAGGAGCGACTTCCTCCTCAACATCGGTAGTCGGCACGTCAACAACAAATGTCCCATCCGTGTCAGTAGAAGTGTTGCTGGCGAGAACATCTTTATTTGTAGGAAGCTCCGTTTCCACTATTTCTTCTACTACCCGTGGTGGAAGTTGTCTGGTAACTGGTTTTACTTGTACCAATGGCTTTTCTTCAGGGGTCTCAATGCGTGGCGGATTGATCAGCTTGATTACTGTTACCAAATGATCCTTTATCACAGGTACGGATACGTCATGACCTGTAAGTGCTGAGATAATACATCATCCCAGGTGTAATCATCGGTTGATCCTGTTTTCATAGCAGTAATTGTTTAGGTTGTTACTGCCTATAGAATTCGGAGAAATGAAATTAGTCACAGGTAGTCTGACTATTTTTTTATTGGTAAAAGGTAAAACCTTAAATGACCTGTTTTAAATCACCGCAAAAGATGCACCCACCCTTTAATCGTTTGTTGCCTCTTATCCGGATCAACTACATTAAAAGTCACATCCGCTGTATAGTAATAAACTCCCGTGGAAAGCTCTTTCCCTTCCTTATCACGTCCATCCCAATCAATGTAAATACTATTCTCCGATCCGGAATGATATTCATATACTTGCTGGCCCCAGCGGTTTACTACCGTGAAATGTACCTTCTCCACAAAGCGTGCACACCTTAATTTTTGTTCTACAATATCAATCGGACCGCATGGACCCTCGCTGCCACCTTCTCCTACCACTGCCCTGTCACTGAATGCGCTGAATACATCATTGCAGTTATCATGATTGGGTGTAAACACATTAGGCAGTTCATAGTTCGGACAATTATCAAAGCAGAATTCTTCGCTCAATTCGCTTTCATTACCTGCATGATCTACAGCCGAAACGCGATAACACATGGCATAAGAAGCCAACTCGGTGTGCACAAAAAAAGTATCTGTCACGCTGGCAACAAACATCGGTGCTTCCGCTGAACCTTTCACGGAAGTAGTATAGATTTTATAACTGCTGATATCCGCAAGACAGGACAGATCTGCAGGGCGTCTCCATTTTAGTTTATTACTGAATTGCGAGGGATTACACGAGTTCCCTTGTTCAGCACTTTCGCATCCCGTGCCTTCAGCCACGATGACCGGAGGACAAGGAGGTTCTTTATCATTGATCCGTGCACAAATCACTTGTGAAAAATTTCGCAACGGATCTTTGATTTTAGGATTGCTGTAACTTCCACGGGTCATTACACGATAGCAATAGGTGTCATTTTCATTGAGAGGAGTTTGCTGATATTTTCCTTCGTCAACGTAGCGAAAGGAATTTCCATTAACATTCACACTGTCAATCAAAGTCAACTCCTGATCACTCTGTCCTGGGGATCCACGGTAAATGAGATGATAGGGATACTGAGCAGAACTATTGCTCCAGGGCACATCAAAAGCCCAGGTAAGTCCGATGCTTTTTTCCGTTGATTCCGCTGCAAGTCTTACCGAAGAAGCAACAGCCGATTCATCGAGCAGTTGACTCTTGCTGTCATAGGCTACTATTTTATAATTATAAGTGATTTGTT
>JBGATZ010000109.1:0-11660 GCA_044228905.1 Cyclobacteriaceae bacterium
ACCCCGGGTTATGTCAAGGATTGAGTGTGGAGATCAGGATTTTTTCTACACATCTGTTCATGTAGCTTCAGATGCATTATTGGAATATCGATTTATTGCGGATGGAAGAAAAATTGTTGATTTGAGAAATCCATGGGTCACACAGGGTTTTGATTTTAGCGAACGAAATATTTTTGCAATGCCCGGTTTTGAAGAGTCTTCTGCACTGAGGGTCAGATATGACATTGATAAAGGGATCATAAATCAGTGGGTCTTTAAAACAAAACACGCTGTGTTTACCGATCAGCCTGTATGTATTTACGTGCCTTATAATTATTCGAAAAACAATACCTATCCGGTATTATATGTGTATGATGGAATTTCATCTTTAAACACGCGGCCATTTGTAAACGTGATCAATAATTTGATCTATGATAAGAAAATCGAACCTATTGTAGCTGTATTTATCGGACCGGAAAACAGATGGAACGAATATGTGGAGCAGAGTGCTGATTACGGTAAATGGATTAGTGACGAACTGATACCCTTCATTGAAAAGAATTTTAATACTTCACAAAACCGTGACAAGCGAGGGATTATTGGAGCATCCGCGTCTGGTCATGGAGCCATTGTAACAGCATTCAGAAATCCCGAGGTTTTTGGAAACGTTGCCTCACAGGGAGGAGGAGCAGGTGGATATTTATAGTGAAGTGGGTAATTATGATCTGGAATTTCCTTCTGAAAAAATAGTTTTTCGTGATGGTGTTCGACAGTTTCATCAGCGATTGATGGAGAATTCAATCAGTCATGTTTATAAAGAAGTGAATGGCGGTCACAACGTCACTATCTGGAATCAGTCGATTGCTGAGATACTGATTTTGTTTTATGGTAAATAGATTTTAGCCGAGATTGAACCTGATGCGTAATTAAGTGAAATGAGACAAGACACTCCTCCGAAATTTTTTCTGCGCTTCTTTCGATGGTATTGCCATCCTAAGATGCAAGATTATATCGAAGGAGACTTGATGGAAGTGTATGAAAGAACGTTGAAAAGAAATGGCAAGTTGGTAGCTGATATTTATTTTGTGATAGATGTACTTCTGCTATTCAGGCCAGGAATAATCAAATCAAAAGAAAGTAGTCAACAATTAAATCAAACGGATATGTTCAAGAGCTATTTTAAAATCGGATGGAGAAATTTATTGAAGAATAAGGGATATTCTTTCATCAATATTGGAGGCCTTGCTTTGGGTATGACCGTGGCGATTCTGATTGCACTATGGATTTTTGACGAATTATCTTTTAACAAGTATCATAAAAATTATAACTCAATAGGACGTGTTTATCGTAATCATATTTTCAGAGGAGAAGTAATTTCCAACCCGGTTCATCCTACGGGTCTGGCTACTCTGCTACAATCGGAGTACAGTGCCCATTTTGAAAAAGTGGTCCTGGTACGATCCCGTATTGAAGAACGGGTTATTGCATTTGGCGATAACAAATTCACGCAGCAGGGATATTTTATGCAACCGCAAGGAGTGGAGATGTTTAGCATAAAGATGAAAAGAGGAACGAATGATGGGTTGATGGATATGAACTCCATTATTCTGTCTGAATCCCTGGCAAAGAAGATTTTTGGTGATCAGGATCCGATCAATCAAGTGTTGATGATGGACGCCAAATTTGATCTGAAGGTCACTGGTGTGTACGAAGACCTTCCAAAGAATTCGGAATTTAGTCAGGCTTCTTATTTCGCTCCATTAGATCGGTTTCTGGAAGGTATTGGGAATCTGAACGTTTGGAATAATTACAATATGCACATCTATGTTCAGTTGCATCGGGACGGAGATCCTTCGGGAATTTCAGCATCTATAAAAAATGCAATGCTTCCACATATTGACGATGAAGCAAAGAAGACCCAGCCCGAACTTTTTATTTTGCCAATGAGTCAATGGCATTTGTCTTCACAGTTTAAAAACGGGTTACCTGTAACCAGCGAGCTTATGAAATTCGTTTGGTTCTATGGCATGATCGGGATTTTTGTTTTACTCCTTGCCTGTATCAATTTTATGAATCTCAGCACTGCGCGTTCTGAGAAAAGAGCGAAAGAAGTAGGAATTCGTAAATCAATTGGCTCACATCGTGTGCAACTCATTTATCAGTTTTTCAGTGAGTCGTCATTGATTGCGTTGATTTCATTTGTTATTGCGTTGGTACTGGTGTCAGTGTTGATGCCTTCTTTCAATTCCATTTCTGATAAGAATATTCTAATCCCCTGGACTAATCCTATATTCTGGGCAACGGGCGTACTATTCGCAATGATAACAGGTCTTCTGGCAGGTAGCTATCCTGCACTTTATCTTTCTTCTTTCAATCCTGTAAAAGTGTTAAAGGGTGCTTTCAAAGCAGGCCGGTTTGCCGCAGTCCCACGACAAACATTGGTAGTAGTTCAATTCACGGTTTCAATCAGTTTGATTGTTGCCACCATTGTAGTGTATCAGCAGGTTCAGTTTGCAAAAAATCGGCCGGTGGGTTATTCAAGAGAAGGATTGATTTCGCTTCATTCCCGTTCGCCCGAATTGAAAGGTAAGTATGAGGTGCTTCGAAATGAGTTAAAGAAAACCGGAGTGGTGGAAGAGATTGCTGAATCAGACTATGCAGTGACCAGTACATTGGGATGGAATGGGGGCTTTGACTGGAAAGGGAAAGAAAAAGATATCGTTGATCCCACGTTTAATATCAATACCGTAACTCATGAGTATGGAAGAACTATAGGTTGGGATTTTATACAAGGAAGAGATTTTTCAAGAGAAATCCCGAGTGATTTGTCAGGAGTAGTGATCAATGAATCTGCCCGCAAGGTAATGGGGCTCGAGCATCCTGAAGGAGAAATACTCACACGTAATTTTGATAACGAGTCTGTACAGTTTACCATATTGGGCGTGATTAATGATGTGGTGAAGGGTTCACCTTATGTGCCTACAGATCCATGCTTATATTTTGTCACCAATCGTGATCAGGAGTGGATTTACATCCGAATGAAGGATAATGTGAGTGCGCAGGAAGCATTGCCCAAAATAGCTTCAGCGTTTTCCAACCTGATAACAACCGCACCTTTTGATTATAAGTTTGCAGATGATGAGTATACCGCAAAATTCCGCGCTGAAGAACGTGTAGGTGCGCTTGCTGCCATTTTCAGTTCACTTGCTATTCTGATCAGTTGTTCCGGATTATTCGGGTTGGCTTCCTTTATTGCTGAGCAACGAACAAAGGAGATTGGAATACGCAAGGTAATGGGTGCATCAGTAACTGATGTATGGAAATTATTATCATCAGAGTTTGTTATTTTAGTCATCATCTCCTGTATGGTGGCTGTTCCGCTGGCATGGTATTTCATGTATGGATGGCTGCAGCAATATGAATATAGAACAACAATTGGCTGGTACATCTTTGTAGTAGCAGGAGCGGGTGCGTTAGTAATTACCTTGCTAACTGTAAGTTATCAGGCGATTAGGGCCGGGGTGGCAAACCCTGTCAGAAGTTTGAGATCTGAATAGGTCCTTTTCTTGTTTACCAGGGCCAATTTGTAACCGACCTTGCTAAAATGCCCTCTAAGTAATGAGTAAATTATTTGATCGCTGTAAAGCGGTTAATAATTAATTACGCTTAAGGGCAGTTTAGAAATATAATGGTATAGCAATGTTCAAAAATTATATCAAGGTTGGTATTCGTAATATCGTAAAGTACAAAGTATTCACTTTTATCAACGTCTTTGGACTGGCAGTAGCCATGTCTGTCTGTATGTTGATTATTCTGATGCTCGCAGATCAGAAAAGATATGATCAGTTTCATGAAAAAGATCAAATCTATCGGATCGTTTCCGATTATGATGGTTCTCGTCAGCCGTATGCTACTTCTCCCTTTCCGTTATCGGCCTCTTTAAAGTCAGATTATCCTATCGTGGATGAGGTAGTTAGCTTAACTCCTGCCGTAGGTGGTGATGCCATGTATGGACAAAAGACTGCGGACATGCGCGGTTACTTTGCAGAGCATTCCTTCTTTCGTGTTTTTAGTTTCCAATTAGAAAAAGGTGATGCCACGACAGCATTGAACAAGCCCAATTCAATGGTCATCTCTCAACAGATGGCTGATTACTTATTCAAAGATGAAGACCCAATGGGAAAGATCATCGAATTCTCTGATCGTCAGCTTTCTTTTCCACAACGACACGATGGTCTGGGGGCTCCTCCGGTGCATTGGGGAAGTTTTACGGTGACGGGAGTAGTCGATGAATCAAAGTATAAATCGCATTTGAAGTTTGATGTTCTGGTCTCTGCTTCTTCTATGCCTGCATTATATGCGCAAAGTAAGCTGGAGGATCGAACCAACAGCTGGGAGTGGTATTTCAGAACATATACGTATGTGTTGCTTAAGGAGAGTAAGGATCAGAATGATCTGAATCACATTCTCGCTGATTTAGTGAAGCATAAATATGCAGACATTAAGATGGAGCAAACGAAAGGCTTTATGTTAAAGAGCCAAAAGCTGAGTGAAATTCAATTGGGTTTATCCGGAAATGACACGAATAACCGATTGCCACTGATTGGCTATTACTTTTTGGGAATTCTGGCATTGGTGATCATGGTTACCGCCTGTTTAAATTACACCAACCTGGCTATTGCGAGAGCGCTTACACGAGCGAAAGAAATTGGTGTTCGTAAAGTAACGGGTGCGAATAAGAAATCACTGGTGTCTCAATTCCTCAGCGAATCGATTATTACCTCGATGCTGGCACTGGGCATGGCCATTCTGCTGCTTCTGCTAATCAAACCTGCATTTAAGAATCTGTGGGTAAATAAATTTCTGGAGTTTGAATTGACATTTACACCAGAAGTATACCTCGCCTTTATTGCATTTGCTTTAGTAATTGGAATTATTGCAGGACTGTACCCCGCATTTCATCTTTCCACTTTTCAGCCCATCAAAGCATTGAAGCACCTGGATAGTATCAAGCCAGGTAAACTGGGAATGCGAAAAGTCTTAAGTGTATCGCAGTTTGTGATCTCATTATTCTTCATTACTACAGCGCTATTGATTTTTAATCAATTCAAACATTACATGCAATTCGATTATGGATTTGTAACTGAAAATATAGTCAATATTGAATTGCAGGGTATGGATTATCAAAAGGTTTCGAATGAAATAAGTACGCTGCCTGAAGTTTCATCTATCTCAGCTACTGATATTATTCCTTCGACCGGACGAACGAATGGTTCTGATCTGAAGAGATTTAATTCAGGTGACGAATACACCAATGCATGGATCATGAATACGGATGAGAAGTTTGCAGACAATCTTGGACTAAAACTGATTGCGGGAAACTTATTACCAATGGCAGGTCAGTCTTCCGATCGATTGATCCTGGTGAATGAGGATTTCGTTAAGAAGATGGGATACAAACATGCCAGTGAAGTGATCGGTGAAACATTTGAAACGAAGTGGGGTAAGGAAATCGTAGAGGTTACGGGAGTAGTTCAGGATTTTCGATTCAAGTTATTGCTGAATGATGATAAAATTGGTCCATTGATTATGCGAAACAGACCGGAACAGTTTCAGTATCTCAATGTGAAAGTTTCTTCTTCCGATTTAATGGGGACGGTTGCCAAACTGGAACAGAAATGGAAGAAGATTGATCCTACTCATCAGTTTCGTTATGAATTCTTCGATGATCAGCTTGCCTCTACCCACAAGGGAATTTTTGATCTCGTATCGATCATCGGATTTATTGCTTTTCTCGCCATAGTGATAGCTTGCCTTGGTTTGTTGGGAATGGCGATTTATACTGCTGAGCGTAAGAAAAAAGAAGTAGGGATCCGCAAAGTAATGGGAGCAGAAGATCTCAGCATCGCGTTATTATTGTCGAAAGAATTTTTGAAGATGCTAACTATTTCGATTTGCATTGGTGCTCCGCTGAGTTACCTGATCAATAATATGTGGCTGCAAGCCTTACCCAATCGGGTAGAGTTTGGCTTTGGTACTGTATTTATCGGAACATCTGTTCTTCTTTTACTCGGAATTCTCACCATAGGATCTCAGACCTTCAGGGCATCGAGAAACAATCCGATAGATAGCCTCCGTTCAGAATAGGCATATGGAATAAGCACAGAAATGAGTAGGTTGGATGAAAATTTTCATCACATGCAACGCCTTCTTATTTTTGCTCTTATTCTAACGGCTCATTTTTCGATGTCACAGGAAAAGAAAATCATTAAATATCTCGCTCTGGGCGATTCATATACCATTGGCGAAAGTGTAAACGAAGCGGAACGCTGGCCGAATCAATTGGCGAAAGTGTTGAATGACAAAGGGATTTCTGTGGATAAACCACGTATCATCGCCACAACAGGTTGGCGTACGGACAATCTGAAGAATGCGATGACCATCGCGCAGTTGAAACCGGAATATGATATGGTTTCACTTTTGATTGGTGTGAACAATCAATATCAGCATAAACCGGTTGAGGTATTCACCAAAGAATTTGACGGACTATTGAACGATGCGGTTCAGCTGGCAGGAGGGAAGAAAGAAAACGTGTTTGTGGTTTCCATTCCTGATTATGGATATACACCCTTTGGAAAAAGCAAACAAGAACAAATCTCCAAAGAGTTGAAGGAGTACAATGACATCAGTAAGAAAATCACTGATCAATACGGCATTACTTACGTTTATATTACGGATATCTCGCAGGAAGGATTGCAGAAGCCGGAACTGGTTGCGGAGGATGGACTTCATCCTTCCGGTAAAATGTATTCGCTCTGGGTAGAACGAATACTTTCTCAAATCAAAAAATAGATAATTATTTCGTGCTGAATACTTTCTTCAGCAGGTCCGAAGTTCTTGCAAGCGGATTGGTGCGGATGTTTTTCTCCTCTTTCGCAACAAGAATAAACAATCCATCAATGGCTTTGGCTGTTGCATACTGATCCAGGTTAGGATTTACTTTTTGCACTAATGGTATTTTGTTATAGGCATTCACCAGATCAGCATAGTATTTGGTTGCATTCACCTTCTCGAGTGAAGCGCGCACAATCGGCAGGAATTTATCTGTAAGCTGACTGGTAGTGGTTTTCTTTAAATATTGAGTGGCGGCATCCTGCTCGCCTCTCAGAATGGCCCACGCATCCTGAATGGTCATTGATTTGACTGCTGTAACGAATATAGGTTTTGCTTCTTTGGCAGCATCTTCAGCTCCGCGATTTAATGATTCAACAAATTTATCCACCTGTGCGCCCATCCCGATTTGTCTGAGCTTGGTTTCAACTTGCTGTACTTCTGGAGGAAAAGGAATTTTAATTTCGGGGTTCTTATAATATCCATCCAGTTTGGAAGCCAGATCCGATCCTTTGGAAACGCCATTAGTTAATGCTTCTTTCAAACCAGCTGCCACTTCTTCGGTAGTAACGGATTCTCCCTTGATTACACTTTTAAGTTTTTTCAGACTGATCTGAGCGGAGAGACTTGAAGTAATAAGGAGGAGCGAGGCAAAGAAAATGTATTTCATAGGGTTAGATTCTTATCAAGTAGGTAAAGGTTTTCTCGAAAAACGATAGCAATCCAGAATTCGTTTGTCTTGTGTGTAATTTATTTCAATAATGGCTCAATAATCTTCGTCACCGTATTAGCCACAATTTTATGCCCTTCTATATTCGGGTGAATTCCATCCGCCTGATTCAGTTTGTCATCACCAGCTACTCCATTCAATAAAAACGGAATGAGTGTAGCGTTGTTCTTCTTGGCCAGTTCAGGGAAGATCTTTTGGAACTCATTCGTATAAGCATTGCCCATATTTGGCGGAACCATCATCCCGGCTAATACGATTTTCGTCTGCGGATATTTGGCTTTCACCTTGTCAATAATGGATTGCAGATTTTTACGTGTTTGATCTAATGGCAATCCCCGAAGTCCGTCATTGGCACCCAGTTCCAGGACAAAGATTTCCACTGGCTGTTTTAAAATCCAGTCAATGCGACTTAAGCCTCCGGCAGAAGTTTCTCCGCTCAAGCCCGCATTTACCACCTTTACTTTGTTACCTTTTTTATTGAGCAATGTTTCGGTCAGGGCAGGGAAAGCCTCTTCAGGTGAAAGGCCATACCCAGCGGTAAGGCTATCGCCAAAAAATAGGATCGTTTGCGTTTTGGGAGCGGTTTGAAAGACCAGGAACAGTACAATAAAAAATGCCTTTAAGCCGACCATACACTAGTTATTCTTATTTGTTAAAAGTTGTTAATAGCCTGTACCAATAATCGAAAAGTTAAGTCTTGAAGAGTATATCGCCAACAATTAGCTGATAACTATTAACTTTCCATTTTAAGATCACCGAAAATCATGCCGGAAACTGTATTACAAGCCGAAAATCTCACCAAGATATATAAGTCGGCAGAAAAAGGACTTACCGTATTAGATAATGTGTCGTTTAGCGCAGAGCAGGGTACCAGCTTGTCGATCATTGGGCCATCGGGGAGTGGAAAAACTACGTTACTTGGATTATGTGCCGGTTTGGACGTTCCTTCTTCCGGAGCGATTTCGTTGATGGGATTTAAGCTCAATACGATGAATGAAGATGATCGGGCGTATGTACGTAATCAGTTTGTGGGATTTGTATTTCAGAATTTTCAATTGTTATCAACACTCACTGCATTGGAAAATGTAATGGTTCCTCTGGAGCTTCGTGGAGAGAAAAACGTGGAGCCCAAGGCGAAAGAATTGTTGTCCCGCGTTGGGCTGACTGACCGCTTTCATCACTACCCAACTCAGCTTTCCGGTGGCGAACAACAGCGCGTGGCGATGGCACGTGCATTCATCACGTCACCAAAAATATTGTTTGCCGATGAGCCTACGGGAAATCTGGATGAAGAGAATGCAGCACAGGTAACGAATTTACTCTTCGGTATGAATCGTGAAGAGAAAACAACTCTGGTTTTGGTTACGCATAATCTTGAGTTGGCACAAAAGACCGAACGAATTCTTCAGATGAAGGGTGGGAAGCTGGTATTGGAAAAAATGACTAATCCGGCATGATCGAATATATTATCAAGATCAAGAGAGCGTCCAGAAATATCTTTCAGGATGCATGGGTTTGGAAGATGGCGTGGCGTGATGCCCGTCAGAATTTTTCTCGATTGGCATTGTTTACTGCTTCGTTGATTACAGGGATAGCAGCGGTCGTTGCAATTGGTTCATTGAATTATTCTTTACAGGAAGACCTTGACCGGAATGCACGTGAACTGTTGGGTGCGGATCTGGTGGTGAATGGGAATAAGAAATTCGAGAAAGAAGTTATAGCTGCATTTGATTCTACCAAACTGCCACAAGCTTCTGAGTCGGAGATGGCATCTATGGTGATGTTCATGAATACGCAGCAGGCACGATTGGTGCGGGTAGTTTCATTGTCCGGAGGATTTCCTTTCTATGGAGAACTTCTGACACAGCCTGAAGATGCTTATGCAAAAATGAAGTCAGGTCGCTTTGTGATGCTGGATGAATCACTCGCCACACAATACGAAGTGAGTTCCGAAGATTCGGTGAAGATCGGGAATGCTATGTTTAAAGTGGCAGGTGTGGTTCAGAAAATTCCCGGAGGTGCTGGAATTCTCTCTACGTTTACTCCTTCTGTTTATATCTCACAAGCTGAACTCGATTCAACTGGCCTGATTCAGTTTGGAAGCCGTGTTACCTATAGAAGATTCTTTAAAACTTCGACAGAAAAGGAAGCAGACGAGGTAGCAAAGAAACTTGAACCGATTCTGAAAAAGCAAGGCTTAGGGTACGATACGGTAGAAGAACGCAGAAGGGAATTGGGTGAAGGGTTTTTATCAGTGTATCGATTCTTCTCGTTATTGGCTTTCGTTGCGTTGATCTTAGGTTGTATTGGCGTAGCCAGTTCGGTACATATTTATGCCAGAGAGAAACGTGATGAGGTAGCCATTCTTCGATGTGTGGGATCTTCCGGATGGCAGGCATTCAATATTTATTTCATACAGGTTTTTATTCTTGGAATTTTAGGAAGCATTGCAGGAGCTGCATTGGGGATTTTGATTCAACAGGTGATTCCGGTTGTATTCAAAGATTTTATTCCTGTTGAACTTCAGTTTACTATTTCATGGAAAGCGGTTTTGCAAGGATTGGTTTTGGGAACTATCGTTTCTATACTGTTCACTATTCTTCCATTGGTTTCGGTTCGCTTTGTACCTCCATTAACAGTTTTAAGAGCAGGTTCTGAATCTACCCGTGTGTTTTCTAAAATGAGATGGACAGCAATCGTGCTGATTGTATTGTTCCCCATTCTTGCTGCCTGGTATCAGACCAAAAATCTTTTTTCAGGTGGATTGTTTTCGTTGGGACTTTTTGTTGCATTGGGAAGTCTTGCTTTAGTCGCAACAGGATTGTTGTTCATAGTACGAAGATATTTTCCTCGTAATGCCAGCTTCGTTTTTCGTCATGGCTTGTCCAATCTTTTTCGTCCCAATAATCAGACCGGTGTATTAATGGTGACTATAGGATTAGGTGCATTTATCATTGCCACATTGAATGTCATCCAAAGTAGTTTGCTGAACCAGGTAGAGTTTACTGGAAACGAAAATCAATCGAATACAATTCTGTTTGACATTCAATCGCATCAGAAAGAAGGAGTAGTGAAATTAATTGAAGATCATAAGTTGCCGGTCAACCAGGTTGTACCAATTATCACATGCCGGTTGGCAGAGTTGAAGGGTAAGTCAGTGGCTTTGATGCAGAGTGATACAACAGACAGTATCCCGAACTGGGCACTGACGCGTGAATATCGGGTTACCTATCGTGATAGTCTTCACGTGTCGGAAGAATTGACCAAAGGCGACTTGCACCAGTTAAAGAGGGGCGAAAAGGATTCAGTATGGGTAACTATTTCGGAAGGAATGCAGGAGTCATTGGGTATCGATATTGGAGATTCATTGGTCTTTGATGTGCAGGGTGTGCCTATCCGTGCACGTTTGAGCGGCATTCGTAAAGTAGACTGGCCAAAGGATCCACCCAATTTTATTTTCGTTTTCCCGAAGGGAGTGTTGGAACAAGCCCCACAGATCTGGGTGGCCACTACACGCATTGACGATCAGCAAAAGGCAGCCAGGTTTCAGCAGGAATTAATTATGAATTATTCCAATGTGTCATTGATTGATCTTCGCTTAGTGCTAAGCACAATCAACGAGATATTCAACAAGATCGCATTGGTCATTCGCTTTCTCGCATTGTTCAGTATTGTCACAGGACTCATCGTGCTGGCGGGAGCAGTGATGAATAGTAAATATCTCCGAATTAAAGAGAATGTCTTGCTTCGCACAATAGGAGCGAGGACAAAGCAAATCAATCAGATCACTCTCATTGAATATGCTTATCTTGGATTATTCTCTGCACTCACAGGTATCACTTTGTCTTTGTTGAGTGGATGGTTGCTTGCCAGATTCTTTTTTCAGGTCACTTTTGCCGTGAGCATCATTGAGCTTTTGATTATTGGAACGGGAGTGATCGCACTCACCGCATTTATCGGTTGGTGGAATTCGCGTGAAGTGCTGAATACTCCTCCTTTACAGATTTTAAGAAAAGAGACGTAATTGCTTTTTTCGCCTTCTCAGATTACAATAGAACAA
>JBGATZ010000110.1:0-11262 GCA_044228905.1 Cyclobacteriaceae bacterium
AGTTGCGCATCGGAAAATTAGCCACTGTGTTTGCTACACTTGCCATTGTTATTTCTTGTCTCGGCTTGTTGGGACTGTCTTCTTTTGTAGCGGAACAACGGACTAAAGATATAGGAGTGCGGAAAGTGCTAGGCGCTTCGGTGTTCAATCTATGGAAGATGTTGTCGAAGGATTTTGTATTTCTGGTTATCCTTTCAGTCGTCATTGCTATTCCGATTGCTACTTATTTTATGAACAACTGGCTGCAACGCTTCGAGTATCGCACGGAAATCAGCTGGTGGGTTTTTGCTTTCGCGGGATCGGGTGCGTTGCTGATTACGCTATTAACTGTCAGCTATCAATCGATAAAGGCAGCACGAAGTAATCCGGTGAAGAGTTTGCGTTCAGAATAGTAACAGTATACAAATAGTAAACAGTATACAAATAGACAGTTGGCAAATGGCCTACTGCTTATTGTTGACAGTCAATTTTGAAAAATTAATGAACTTGATGAATTCTAAAGATAATAGCCCTCCTCAGCTCGCTCTTCGCTTCTTCCGCTGGTACTGCCATCCGAAGTTGCTGAAGTATATCGAGGGAGATTTGATGGAGCTGTATGAGGAGCGGGTAAGGGAGAAAGGGAAACGAAAGGCGGATATACGATTTATGGTTGATGTGTTATTCCTGTTTCGTCCGGGAATAATTAAACTTTCGGAAGGAACTCAAAAATTAAATACCTACGGTATGTTTAAAAGTTATTTTAAGATCGGGTGGAGAAACCTGTTAAGACACAAAGGATATTCTCTCATAAATATTGGAGGACTAGCTATTGGAATGATGGTCGCCATACTCAATGGACTTTGGATCTGGCATGAGTTCTCTTTTAATAAAAATTTCGAAAACTACGATCGAATCGCACAGGTGGGTGAAAGAGGCATCGATAGCGAAAAGGGTGGATATTGGCTGGGAACAACCATGACTTATCCATTAGGAACTCAGTTGATGGAGAATTATAGTCAACACTTCAAAAGAATGGCCCGCACCTCATGGTATGCCGATTGTATTCTTTCAACTGGAGATAATAAAATTTCATTGCTTGGGGTGTATACCGATCCCACTATGCCGGAGATTTTTTCTTTTAAAATGATTCAGGGTACACGATTGGGATTAAGTAATCCTAAAACAATCCTGATTTCTCAATCCAGTGCTATTGCACTTTTCGGGACGGAAGATCCGATTAATAAAGTAGTACGGATGAATAATACAGCTGACATGAGCGTTGCCGGTGTGTACGAAGATTTTCCACAGAACGCAGCTCTTGAAGGTCTTCATTTTTTTGCGCCCTGGAGTTTGTTCCTTTCCGAGAATAAATGGATTGAGGAACGTGCAATGACGGACTGGCGAAATCATTTTATTAAAATCTATGTAGAGTTGCCTGAAGAAAATTCATTTGTAAGTACGACACAGAAAGTAAAGAGTGCATTGAAATTTGATCCTCAGGATTCTGCACAGGCAAAAGCGAGGGATCAGCATCTGTATCTCTATCCAATGAGCGATTGGCATTTGCATCCGGCCTCTTACAGAGGAACGCAATATTCCCCTATTCAAATGATTAAACTGATTGGTGCTATTGGTGTGTTTGTACTCCTCTTAGCATGTGTGAATTTTATGAACCTGAGTACAGCCCGTTCTGAGAAGCGTGCTAAGGAAGTAGGTATTCGTAAAACCATTGGATCTATCCGCAGCCAGTTGATCAATCAGTTTTACAGTGAGTCTTTCCTTGTAGTTTTCTTTGCGTTCGTTCTTGCTATTGGTTTGACTGCGCTCGCTTTGCCGGCCTTCAATGATATTGCCAGTAAGAATATCTCAATGCCCTGGACTAATCTATGGTTTTGGTCGGCTGGATTTGCGTTCGTGATTATTACCAGTCTTTTAGCCGGCAGTTATCCCGCTTTGTATTTGTCTTCTTTCAATCCGGTTAAAGCGTTGAAGGGAACATTCAGGGCGGGGTCATTAGCGACACTTCCCCGTAAAGTATTAGTGGTCTTTCAGTTTTCAATTTCGGTGTTGTTGATCATTGGCACCGCCATCGTTTATCAGCAGATCCAGTACGCTAAAAACAGGCCAGTTGGATATGATCGCGAAGGAATGATTATGATCAAAAAGAAATCTGGTGCTTTTAATGGTAAGTATTCGGTATTGCGAAGTGAATTGAAAAATACCGGAGTAGTGTCTGAGGTATCAGAGTCGATGGGACCAGTAACTGAAGTGGTGTCAGGAAATGGTGGTTGGAGTTGGAAAGACCATGATACTAATCAGGCTGAAAATTTCGCAACACTGGCTGTCTCCCATACTCATGGTAAAACTGCGGGTTGGCAGTTTGTGAAAGGCAGAGATTTTGATCTGGAAGCGGCAGATGATTCATTGGGACTGGTGATTAATGAAGCAGCTGCTAAGTTGATGAATTTTGAGAACCCTATTGGTGAAGAAGTAACCTGGACCTGGTGGATGAATGAAAGTAAAGTGATGAACTATAAAGTCATTGGTGTAGTGAAAGACATGGTTATGGATTCTCCCTATGCTCCGATTGAGCCAACCGTGTTTTATCTGAAAGGACATAATGGAACCCCCAATTGGATTAACATTAAAGTTAACCCTCAAGTCAGTATGAGTGAGGCATTACCTAAAATTGAATCGGTATTTAAGAAAGTTATTCCAATGGCTCCTTTTGAATATAAGTTTGTCGATGAAGAGTATGCGATGAAGTTTGGAAAAGAAGAACGTATTGGTCAGCTGGCTTTCATCTTCGCTTCGTTGGCCATCTTCATCAGTTGCCTTGGATTATTAGGGTTAGCTTCTTTTGTAGCAGAGCAACGTACCAAGGAAATCGGGATACGGAAAGTGTTGGGTGCATCCATAGCTGGATTGTGGAAAATGTTATCCCAGGATTTTGTGTTGCTCATTGCCATCTCTTGCCTCATTGCTATTCCACTGGCTTACTATCTGCTGGACGGATGGTTGCAAAAATTTCAATATCGTGTTCCGCTATCGGTATGGGTATTTCTGCTCACAGGTGCAGGCGCTATCGCATTGGCACTTTTAACAGTAAGCTATCAGGCCATCAAAGCAGCGTTGATGAATCCGGTGAAGAGTCTCAGGAGTGAATAAAAAGTGAACAGTAGGCAGATTTCAGTAGGCAGTTTGCATTCACTGCCAACTGCATCCTGCTTACTTCCTGCTATAACACAATGCTAAATTGAAAAGAAATACTTCAAATCCTCCAAAACTAGCTCTTCGCTTCTTCCGATGGTACTGCCGTCCGAAGTTGTTGAAGTATATCGAGGGAGATTTGTTTGAATTGTATGATGAAAGGGCAGAAAAAAACGGTAAGAGAAATGCGGATATAAAATTTATAATCGATGTGTTGTTTTTGTTCAGACCGGGAATCATCCGTCCGGCAGAAGGGAATCAAAACTTAAACAGGTACGATATGTATAAAAGTTATTTTATTATCGGCTGGAGAAACCTTTTGAAAAATAAAGGGTACTCATTCATTAACATTGGTGGTCTTGCGCTGGGAATGGCGGTAGCAATTACCATCGGACTTTGGGTGTCTGATGAATTGTCATTTAACAAGTATCATACAAATTATGACCGTATTGCTCAGGTTACCAAAGCAGGTGAGTATCAAGGAAGAATTTGGGAAGGTCAGAAGTATCTTCCTTATCCGCTGATCAACGAACTGAAAGATAATTATGGAGCAACTTTTAAGCATGTTGTGCCCATCTCGGGACCAGGTGGATGGTTTGGTGTATTGGCTACACCTGATAAAATTTTGTCGAAGACAGGGATGTATATCGGAGAGGGTGCTCCTGAAATGTTTACGTGGAAAATGATTCACGGCACCTGGAAGGGATTGGATGACCCACATTCCATCATGATTTCGGAATCAAATGCAAAAGCGCTTTATGGAAATGATGATCCCATCGGAAAAGTAATCAGGGTAAATAGTGCCATGGATGCAAAAGTAAGCGGAGTATATGAAGACTTTCCGCATAACAGTGAATTTTATGGAATAGAATTTTTTCAACCCTGGAAATTTTATGAAGTCGATGCATCCTGGATTACAAGACAAGGCTGGGAAAATCACTTGTTGTGGGTGTACGCAGAGCTCCAACCTAATGTTACGATGGAACAGGCTTCTGCTAATGTGCAGGAAGCAGAAATGAAAGCGATTAAAAATCTCGCATACATGTCTGAAGATATGAAGTCGCATCCACAAATCACCTTGCTTCCAATGAGTGATTGGCATTTGTTCTCTGATTTCAAAGACGGTCAATTGCAGAATAGCCCAGTGCAATTGGTGTGGTTCATAGGATTAATCGGAGTGTTTGTATTGTTACTTGCCTGCATCAACTTTATGAATCTAAGCACTGCACGATCGGAAAAACGAGCAAAGGAGGTAGGCATTCGTAAATCAATTGGTTCGGTACGTAACCAATTGATTGGTCAGTTTTTTAGTGAATCATTTTTAGTTGTGCTTCTTGCTTTTGTGCTGGCGATTGTATTGGTGACTTCATTCTTGCCTTCATTCAATGTTCTTGCCGCGAAACAAATTCAAATGCCATGGCAACAGGTTTGGTTCTGGCTGGGCTGCTCTGCATTTTTAATCGCTACGGCAATAGTATCGGGAAGTTATCCTGCTTTGTATCTGTCTTCTTTTAATCCAGTGAAGGTATTGAAGGGAGCATTTCGCGCAGGCAGGTACTCAGCTATACCACGTAAGACATTGGTCGTTATTCAGTTTACTGTTTCGGTAATGCTGATAGTTTGTACCGGAGTGATCTATAATCAATTGATGTATGTGAAAGATCGCGCGGTCGGTTATGACAGAGAGGGATTGGTGATGATCCGTAAGAAATCGGAAGCCTATGATCTCAAAGCAGATGTGCTTAGGGCTGAATTGAAAAAGACAGGAGTAGTTACAGAGATAGCTGAATCTGGTGGACAAGTTACCGGAACTTGGTCGCACAATGGCGGCTTTAGTTGGGAAGGAAAAGATCCTTCGTTTGATGCATCAATGGCTACATTGAATATCTCACCGGAATTTGGAAGAACTGTAGGGTGGGAGTTTGTGGAAGGAAGAGATTTTTCTGAGCACGTTGCCAGTGACTCTGCAGCATTTATTTTGAACGAAGCTGCAGTGAAATACCTGGGATTGAAAAATCCGATTGGTGAAACGATTCGCTGGACAAACCGCTCCTGGGATATCGATCAGGATTTCAGAGTAGTTGGTGTAATCAAAGATATGATTATGAACTCGCCATTTGAACCCGCTACACCAGCAGTGTATTTAACCTATGGATACGAACGATGGATGTTATTGCGAATGGCATCAGGTACGCGGATTAATGATGCACTCCCTAAAATTCAGTCTGTATTCACCAGTGTGATTCCAGATATTCCTTTCGACTATCAATTTGCTGATCAGGAATATGCAAACAAGTTTGCTACAGAAGATCGCATAGGAAAACTGGCTGCGTTGTTTGCCACGCTTGCCATTGGCATCAGCTGCCTTGGATTGTTGGGGCTTTCTTCTTTTGTAGCTGAACAGCGAACCAAAGAAATCGGAATACGAAAAGTGCTCGGTGCATCCACTATTAATTTGTGGCAAATGTTATCTAAAGAGTTTGTCGCTTTAGTACTTATTTCATGCCTGATCGCAACTCCCTTATCTTATTATTTCCTTCAGACAGCGTTGAAAGAGTATGAGTACAAGACGGAAATTAGTTGGTGGATATTTGCACTGGCGGCTGTTGGCTCTCTTTTAATAACTTTAGTAACGGTAAGCTTTCAGTCACTCAAAACTGCTGGTGCTAATCCCGTGAAGAGTTTACGTTCGGAATAAATCTTCAGAGATATTGATTGAGGGTTACCAGGCAACTCACAATCGCACAAAACTGTTCGGTTACGATCAATTCATTAGGGCGCTAACCGCTTAAAATCAGTAAAAAGATTGTTTTTACATTTTGGCATAATTGTTATTCCTACATTTGGAGAATAATATTCAGCTAGATGAAGAATTATCAACTAGGAGAGTTTGAAGAAATCGTTTTACTGACGGTAGGTATACTGAATAATGTAGCCTACAGTGTATTGATCAAGGATGAAATTGAATCACGCCTCTCCAGGTCCGTTAGTATGGGAGCACTACATACCGCACTTAAACGATTAGAAGACAAAGGCTATCTCAAATCTTTCTTAGGTGAAGCTACCGAAGAGCGGGCAGGCAGGCCCAAACGCTACTTCGAAATTACGGCTCTTGGTAAAAAGGCAATGCAACATGCTAAATCAACAAGAGATGAATTGTGGAAGGCAATTCCTAAAACAGTGTTACAGGCAAGTGTGTTATGCTATATGAAAATTTCAGGTGAAGAGAGGTAGTGCTCATCCTCCCCGGTATGCTCTCCGCTTCTTTCGATGGTATTGCCATCCAAAGATGCAGGATTATATCGAGGGCGATTTGATGGAAGTATATGATCGCAGGCTTAATACAACAGGAAGGCGACAAGCGGACTTATTATTCATTATTGATGTACTGCTGCTTTTCAGACCAGGTATTGTAAAACGATCAGAAGGATCGGAAAGATTAAACACATACGGCATGTATAAAAATTATTTGAAAGTTGGCTGGAGGAACCTTCTCAGAGAGAAGGGTTATTCCGCTATTAACATAGGGGGCCTGGCGCTGGGTATAGCGGTGGCCATGCTTATCGGGTTATGGGTGCATGACGAATTGTCTTTCAATAAACACCAGGAGAATTATGGTAGGGTGGCCGCAGTATTGCAAAACAATGCAGTCAATGGAACCATTGAAACGTGGTCAAGTCAGTCTTATCAGTTAGGGCAAGAACTTCGTAATAACTACAGCAATCAATTTAAATACGTTGTGATGTCGTCTTTTCCTGCCAGCTACATTCTGACGCAGCAGGAAACAACATTCAGCCATGTTGGTACCTTCATGGAAGAAGATGGTCCTGAACTCCTGGCGTTGGATATGCTTTATGGAACACGAACAGCTTTAGAAGATCAGAGTTCTTTATTGTTATCAGCTACAGTGGCAAATTCTTTTTTTGGCAGTGAAGATCCTATCGGTAAGACAATAAGATTGGATAATGATATAGATTTGAAAGTAGGCGGAGTGTATAAAGATGTACCAGCCAATTCCGATTTTAAAGGGGAATTAAATTTTATTGCACCACTTGAAGTATTGGTTAATCGCGGAGGAAGAAGTTTCGGCTGGGGAAATAACTGGCTACAGGTTTTTGTGGAGCTGGCTGATAATGTGAATATGCAACAGGCATCTGTAGCCATTAAGGATGCCAAGATGAAAAATGTCAGTGACTACGATAAGCGTTTTAATCCACAACTTTTCCTTCACCCGATGTCGCAATGGCATCTTTATTCGGACTTTAAAAACGGAGTAAGTTCGGGCGGACGCATTGAGTTTGTCTGGTTATTTGGTTCTATTGGAGTCTTCGTGTTATTACTTGCGTGCATTAATTTTATGAATCTGAGCACAGCACGATCACAGAAGAGAAGCAAGGAAGTGGGTGTGCGAAAGGTAATCGGTTCAGGCCGTGGGCAACTGATGCGCCAGTTTTTTACGGAGTCGGTACTTGTAGTGGCTATTTCGTTTTTAGGCGCAGTAATCTTAGTACAGCTTTTTCAACCCTGGTTTAATGAGATAGCAGGTAAAAGCATCCGAATTGATTGGGCTAACCCTTCGTTTTGGATGATATTGACCGGGGCAATCTTTTTTATTGCTTTTATATCAGGAAGTTATCCTTCGCTTTATCTGTCTGCATTCAGTCCTGCTAAAGTATTGAAGGGAACATTTAAGTCAGGCAGATCTGCGGCTTTTCCACGTAAGGCATTGGTTGTTATTCAGTTTACTATTTCGGTTGTTTTGATAATTGGTACATCTGTGGTTTATCAGCAGATTCAATTTGCTAAAAACCGACCGCTGGGTTACCAGCTGAACGGATTGATCACCTTACCAATTAAAACTCAGGAAGTAAAAAAGAACTATGTCGGTTTGCGAAATGAACTGCTGGCAGGAGGTGTTATTGCTGAAGTCTCCACCTCTGAAACAACAATCACTAATCTGTGGTGGTCTGACTGGGGATTCGAGTGGAGAGGCAAGGATCCGAACACGCAGGATAATATTTTCAGGGGAGCTATCGATTATGAATTTGGCAAAACGGTAGGATGGAAAATTAAAGAAGGACGTGACTTTTCCCGGAGCTTTCCTTCTGATTCATCCGCCATGATTCTTAACGAAGCTGCCGTAAAATACATGGGATTTGAAAATCCGATAGGAGAAACCATTGGTGCGTACGGAAAGAAATATACTGTAATCGGAGTTGTTGAAGATATGGTTACTCAATCTCTGTATGATCCCAATCAGCAGACCGTTTTCTTAATTGATCCCTTCAATAGCGCGAGCTTTATTAATGTGAGAATTGATTCCCGGCACAGTGCAGGCGAAGCGGTTGATGAATTGCAGGAAATTTTTTCGAAGCATAATCCCAACACTCCTTTTGAGTACAAATTCGCTGATGATGAATTTGCTGAGAAGTTTGCTTTTGAGACAAGGGTTGGTAAGCTGGTAGGCATATTTACTGTACTGGCTATTTTTATCAGTTGCCTTGGGCTTTTTGGCCTGGCTTCTTTTATAGCAGAGCAACGTACAAAAGAGATTGGCATACGTAAAGTAATGGGCGCATACTGGTAATCATCTCCTGTTTTATTGCTGTACCTGTTGGATACTATCTTATGAATGAGTGGCTGCAGGATTATGACTACCGGACAGAGATTTCAATATGGGTATTCCTCGTAACTACGGCTGGTACCCCGATGATTGCATTATTGACGGTAAGTTTTCAGGCGGTGAGAGCAGCGTTGATAAATCCGGTGAAGAGCTTGCGCTCGGAATAGGTTGATTGGATGGGATGACCATTAATGGTTCGTGTAATGCTTGCTACCTGTTTGTTATTTGATAATATGAATGAGCTCAATGAAATCCAGATATAATTCTCCTCCCGGACTAGCCCTTCGCTTCTTTAGATGGTATTGCCATCCGAAGATGATCGACTATATCGAAGGTGATTTGATGGAAGTATATGAACGAAGAGTAAACTCAAAAGGAAAAAGGCACGCAGATATACAATTTTTTATTGATGTATTGCTGCTTTTCAGACCAGGAATTATAAAACCTACGGAAGGATCAGAATCATTAAACTCATGGGGTATGTATAAGAATTATATCATTATCGGATGGCGGAATCTCTGGAGAAACAAAGGATACTCATTGATCAATATCAGTGGGCTCGCACTAGGTATCACAGTCACCATTCTTATTGGTCTGTGGGTGTTTGATGAATGGAGTTTTAATAAGTCGTTCAGGCATCATGAACGGATCGCATCTGTTTATCATCACCTGAGTTTTGGTGAAACAATTGTAAGCCAATCCAGTATTCCTTATCCCATGGGAGACGAGCTGAGAAATGGACTTACTGAATTTGATGCAGTTGTAATGACCTCCGATCCGGCTGATCATATTGTTAACTATGAAGGATTAAAACTGGCAAAACATGGACTTTATGTAGAGCCCTCATTCGCTGACTTGTTTTCCGTAAAAATGATTCAAGGTGCAAGCAGCGCCTTGAATGAGGTTCACTCTATTCTATTGTCTGCTTCGCTAGCCAGGAGTTTATCCGACCAGGACGTAGTTGGTAAAATGGTAAAAGTAGATGGCAAAGAAAATTTCCTTATTGCAGGTGTATACGAAGACTTTCCTTTGAATTCACATTTCTCGCAGATAAAAATGCTTTTGCCTATGGAGTATCAATTTGCAAGCGGAAGCAAGCGTGATAGCTGGGACAACTTCAACTATCAGTGTTTTGTCAGATTAAGTGAGCATGCTTCTGTTGCTCAGGCAGACGGGAAAATTAAGAATCTTGCCTATACTAAATCGTCAAATGAATTAAAGGCAATTAAACCTGAAGGCTTTCTCTTTCCGATGGAGAACTGGCATTTAAAGTCTGAATTTAATAACGGAGTTAACACAGGAGGCCGAATCCGTTTTGTATGGATGTTTGGATTAATCGGTTCCTTCGTATTGATTTTGGCGTGTATCAATTTTACCAATCTGAGCACAGCAAGAAGTGAGAAACGATCCAAGGAAGTGGGTGTTCGTAAGGTGATGGGGTCAGTGCGTAATCAACTTGTCGGTCAGTTTCTCAGCGAATCTTTTTTAATAGTGATCCTGTCGTTTGCTTTGGCATTGATGCTTACTACGATGGTTCTCCCCTGGTTCAATCTGCTTGCTGATAAAAGCCTCGTCTTACCCTGGAGTAGCGCATACTTCTATCTTCTTACTTTTTTATTCATTGTATTCACAAGTGTTCTGGCCGGGAGCTATCCCGCTTTGTACTTATCCTCCTTCAATCCGGTGAAGGTTTTGAAAGGCACATTTAAGTCAGGACGATTTTCTGCTGTTCCCCGACAAGCATTGGTTGTATTTCAGTTTACAGTTTCCATTGCTCTTATTATTGGAACCGCTATTATTTTCCAACAGATACAACATGCCAAAGACAGACCAGTGGGATTTGATCGTGAAGGCATTATTCAAATTGGAATTCGTACGGATGATCTGGCAAAGACGGATTATAATTTACTCAGGGAGGATATGTTAGCTACCGGAGTGGTGAAAAACATGGCTAAGTCCGACTTCCCAATAACAGGCAATATGAGCGGGGAGGTGTCATTGAACTGGCCAGGTAAAGATCCTTCAAGTCAACCAATTGTTGCCCAGAATATTTGCAGTCACGATTTTCCGGCTACAAATGGATTTGAGTTTATCGAGGGACGTGATTTCTCGAGAGAATTTAGTACAGACACCTTAGCATTAGTAGTTAATGAAATGGCTGCGAAATTGTTTGCTCCTGGTAAAAGTGCTATCGGAACAAAGATCAAATTCAGCAGTGGAAAAGAACGTGAAGTTATTGGCGTGATTAAAGATCAGATCCGATGGACTCCCTTTACTAAGCAATCTCCTCATATTTATCTGATCAGCTATGTGCAGATGGGACATCTAACGGTTCGTTTAAAGGAAGGAGAAAATATACATGAGGCACTATTGAAAGTGGAGTCCGTATTGAAGAAATATGATCCGGATGCGCCTTTCGATTATAAGTTTCAAGATGATGATTATGCGAG
>JBGATZ010000111.1:0-11145 GCA_044228905.1 Cyclobacteriaceae bacterium
CGGTCTGCAGGCACCAGCGCGCACATGGTCCCTATAAGTGAATTAAGAAGAATGAGAAACAGGAATCGTGAAGCAGTGGGCTGTCCATACTTCTTAAGTAGAAAAGCAGCTACAATAACCAGGAAAAATAGTAAGCCCAATAAAGGAATGGCTGCCAACCCCTGATCAAGCAGATCTTTTATAAAAGTGAGAAAGGATACACAGGCTGTGGTAACTAGAATGCGTGAATACAGCAAACTTCTTCGGCCCGAGAAAAAATCGGCTGATGCCGATGGGTCATAGATGCCCAAATAAAGGCTTATTTTTCTAAAAAACGATGTCATTACTAAAGCCTGCAGACAATATCAAACTTAAAAACCTGGCCTCAAAGAAAGCCAATAAATCCGCTTCCTGATTATCTTGCATTCCATATCCTATGAAAAAATTTCTGGTCATTTCCCTTACGCTAATTACAACGGTTTTAATGGGGCAAATCAGGCTTTCCGATGATGCTCAAATTTCCATTATTACTTGTGGCCCAACTCAAGAGGAACTGTATTCGGCTTTTGGCCATAGTGCTATTCGCGTATATGATCCGAACAACGACATCGACTACGCATTCAATTACGGACTGTTTTCCTTCGACCAGCCGAACTTCTATCTCAATTTCGCACGAGGGAGCTCATTTTATATTCTGGGAGCTCAATCTTATCCCGATTTTGAATACAGCTACATCTATTACAACCGGTCCCTTCATGCACAGGAATTACAGTTGACTACAGAGCAAAAGCAAAAAGTTTTTGATTTCCTCTTATGGAATGCGAAACCCGAAAACAGAAGTTATCGCTACGATTATTTTTATGATAACTGCGCTACCCGTGTGCGCGATGCCTTTGAAAAAGTATTGCCTGGCGAAGTAAAGTTTGACAGCACTTACATTACAACAGATTACTCTATTCGCGATCTCACCGAAATCTATTTACAGCAACAACCCTGGGGAGATTTAGGAATTGATATTTGTCTTGGCTTGCCCATGGACAAAAAGGCCTCTCCTTATGAGTACATGTTTCTACCGGATTATATCGAATCTTCATTTGATCACGCTACCATTAACGGCTCTCCATTAGTGAAGACCAAAACAGTAATCTATGAGGCAAAACCAGAACCCATTGAAGGCCTGCCTCACCCATGGATTGTGTTTAGTCTTTTGCAAACTTAATAATAGCGAAGCGTAGTTTTGATTGGAAAAGAAAAGCTCTCCAAATGGCTAGAGATGTGATTCTTTTTACGGTTACTGGATTGATTGGTGTGTTGCTCATTCTATTATGAACTAACAAACCATCTGCTGCCAGAATTTAATTTACTTTGGGCACTCCCAACCAATTTGCTGGTCTTCGAAATTCTTCGAAATAATGTTTCCAATTTCATTAACAAATACTTTTCAGGAGTTGCTATCATTACTGTATTGTTATTGATTACATGGGCCTTCCTGCCACAACAGTTGAATGTCTTTTTGATTCCAGTTGTGAGCTGTATTCTGATCAGATCCTGGCTGATTTCAAAGCTTACGCTATCCTCCACAAAGACCGTTTAACCACAACCTGATTTGTTTTTATCCTCCACTACTATTCATTTGTAAAAAATACTTCAATGTCGGAAAAAAGAAAATTTGGATTTGAAACCCGCATGCTTCATGCAGGTCACATTCCTGATTCACATACGGGAGCTCGCGCTGTTCCAATTTATCAGACAGCCAGTTATGTTTTTGATGATGCGGATCAGGCCGCCTCTCTGTTTGAATTAAAACAATATGGGAACATTTATTCGCGCATCAGCAATCCAACCAATGCAGTCTTCGAAGAACGAATGGCCTCATTGGAAGGGGAACCAGAGCTGTAGCCGTTACGAGTGGGCAATCAGCGCAGATGCTGACGATGATGACATTGTGAAAATCCCCGGAGATGGATTGTGGCTTCATCACATTTGTATGGAGGTACTTACACCCAATTTGAACATACCTTCAAGAAGTTATCACTGAAAACAACTTTTGTTGATCCTTCTGATAGTAAGAATTGGGAGAAAGCTATCACACCTGAAAGTTTTATGCAGTGAAAACGATTGGAAATCCGCAAAGGCATGCGATTTTGAAGGAGTATCTGCTCTGGCGAAAGCCCATGGCATCCCTTTGGTATTGATAATACATTGGCTTACTTATTTGCCGCCCGATGGAATGGGACGCTGATATTAGTATTGCATTCGGCAACCAAATTCATTAATGGTCAGGGAACAGCTATTGCAGAGTGGTGGTAGAATCCATTAGGGTAGTTACCAATTTTCCTGCGGTGTCTGCTCCTTCTATTCCATATCACAATCTGAATTTTTATGAAACATTCGGTCACTATGGTTTCTTAATGAAACTGCGTGCTGAAACATTGCGGGATACAGGTGCTGCTTTGTCCGCATTTAATTCATTTTTATTGATTCAGGGTTTACAGACTTTGTCTGTGCGAATGGATCGTCACGTAGAAAATGCAATGGCAATTGCGAAGTTTTTGAAAGATCACCCGATGGTGGAGTGGGTAAACTACCCGGGTCTTCCCGATCATCCACATCATGATAGGGTGAAAAAATATTTACCCAAAGGTGCAGGTTCTGTTTTTGCTTTTGGATTGAAAACAAATGGGAAAAATGCACGTGAGGTAGGAAAGAAATTTATTGAAGGATTAGAATTATTTTCTCATGTGGCAAACTTAGGCGATAGCAAAAGTTTAGTAATTCACCCTGCCTCAACTACTCACCAGCAACTTTCAGATGAAGAACTGAAACGCGCTAAAGTGAACCCTGAATTAATTAGAATTTCTGTAGGACTCGAAACAACTGAAGATTTATTATGGGACTTGGAACAAGCCTTTCATGCGATATCTCGATGAACACTCTTTTGAGTGCAGACGAGAGAAGCAGATATCAAAATACAGATGCCATTCGGAAGTTGTTAAACTCTTCGAAGACCATTGCTATTGTAGGACTATCTGATAAAAAAGAACGCGCAAGCAATTTTGTTGGATCATATTTAATATCTGAAGGATATACAGTCATTCCGGTTAATCCATTGAAACAGGAAATCCTTGGACAGAAATGTTATCCTGATCTTAAAAGTATTCCTGTGCCTGTTGATATCGTGGACATCTTTCGCAGACCAGACGAATGCGTGAACATCGTTAAAGAAGCGATCGAGATCAAAGCCAAAGCAGTATGGATGCAATTGGGAATTGTCAATCGTGATGCGGCAAAACTCGGAACAGAAAATGGTTTATTAGTTGTGATGGATAAGTGCCTGAAGATGGAACACGGCCGCTTTAGTGGCAATCTTCATTGGGCGGGGATGAATACAGAAATCATTACAGCTAAAAAAGCAAGCAAGTTTATTTGATTACACAAACCTTCAATTCAATTGAACTGAAGGTTGCTAATCCAGTTTTCTGCCTCAATCGGATCGGTAAAGAATCGTTCATCTTCTTTGCCAAAACGCTCTTCATATAATTCAATCTTAGAGGCATCCTGATGTGCATGAGCAGCAGCCATACATTTGATCCCTCTTGTATTGGAGAAGGTCATCGTTGATGCCTCATCGAAGAGATCAACATAACCAACTTTCCATCCATAGTTTGCCAATGTAGATGGGATAATGGCTCTGAATCGCTTATGCGCATCAAAATCAACAGCTTTAAAGCCGTGGAGGTTAACTAAAATCCTGAATGTTCCATCACTCTGAATTTTATCCAAGCCATTTTTTAAACTTAATTCCCACTCCTCTACGTCTGATTTATCCATGTCGCCACTGATATGTGTTATCAATAAATTCCTTTCCGGATACCAATCAGTTTGTTTGATTTTTGTGATTGTCATGATTAAAATCTTTAACAAAACAATTTACAAAATCATCTGTACCCTGAATAAAATAGTAATATGGCTGAAATAAAAAATCCTGATTTCGTAGGTCAGGATTTTTTTGAGTCGAATAAGGAAAATATAATGAATCAAATCATTTCATCTGATCCATTATATTAATCAGTGTTATATATGAATTGGTCTGTTTGCTGTAGCCGCCAGACAAGCTTCCTTCACTGCTTCCATATACGTAGGGTGGGCATGTGACATTCTTGACACATCTTCAGCTGAAGCACGGAACTCCATCGCCACAACACCGGCCGCAATCATATCGGCAGCACGTGCACCAATGATGTGAACTCCTAAGATTTCGTCTGTATTCTTATCTGCAAGAATTTTTACTAATCCATCCAAATCCATTGAAGCTCTCGCGCGACCTAATGCTTTATAAGGGAAACTTCCAATTTTATACGCACGACCATCTGCCTTCAATTGTTCTTCGGTATAACCCACACTTGCCACTTCAGGCCACGTGTACACCACACCTGGAATCAGGTTATAGTGAATATGTGGCTTTTGTCCTGCTAAGGTTTCGGCAACATATACGCCTTCTTCTTCGGCTTTGTGTGCGAGCATAGCACCACGCACTACATCACCTATGGCATAGATGTTATCTACTTTTGTTTTCAAATGATCATCTACCGGAATCTTTCCTTTATCTAATTCTATCCCGATTTTCTCCAATCCCAATCCATCAGTGTATGGTCTGCGACCAACGCTTACTAAACAATAATCACCTTTCAATTCAATAGCAGTACCTCCATTCTTAGGTTCTGCTTTCAAGGTTACTTCTTTGCCTTTGTTTTCAACTACTGTCACTTTATGGCCTAAGTAGAAATCCATTCCTAATTTCTTGGCTGAACGCTGAAGCTCTTTGCCCATCGTTCCATCCATCGTTGGAATCAGACTATCCAGATATTCCACAACTGAAACTTTAGATCCGATACGTGCATACACAGAACCTAACTCCATACCAATCACACCTCCACCTACAACAATCAGATGCTTTGGAATTTCTGTAAGTTCTAAAGCTTCTGTACTTGAGATGATTCTCTTCTTATCAAAGGGCGCAAATGGAAGTGGTGTTGGTTTGGAACCAGTAGCAATGATCACTTTCTCTGTCGTGATTGTTGTTTCCTTTCCATCCTTAGCGGTGATCTTGATCGTGTTCTTATCAACAAAAGATCCTACACCAGTATGCACTTCGATTTTATTCTTCTTCATCAGGAATGCAATACCATCCACATTGGATTTCACTACGCCTGCTTTGCGCTTGATCATCTGACCAATGTTTGCCTTTGGTTCTGAAATCTCAATGCCGTGCTCTTTAAATGTATGAGCGGCATTATGAAAATGTTCGGTAGAATCCAGCAATGCTTTGGATGGAATACATCCTACATTCAAACAGGTTCCACCGAGGGTATCGTATTTTTCAATGATGGCTGTTTTAAAACCCAATTGTGCTGCACGAATAGCAGCCACATAACCACCGGGACCAGAACCAATAACAGTGACATTGTATTGCATAAATATTCTAATTTTTATTGCATTAATTATTTAACAGAAGAGGCGCAAGATCGCAGAGAAAGTTTTTCCTCTTTGCGAACTCCGCGCCTCTGCGGTTTATTCTTTAAACTCCAAGAATCAATCTGCCTGGATCTTCCAATAACTCCTTCACTCTTACCAGGAAGCTTACCGACTCTCTTCCGTCAATGATACGGTGATCGTAAGAAAGCGCCAGATACATGATCGGACGAATCACCACTTCACCATTCTTAGCTACAGGTCTCTCCACAATATTGTGCATACCTAAAATAGCTGATTGTGGCGGGTTCAGTATCGGAGTTGACATCATAGAACCAAACACACCTCCGTTGGTAATCGAGAATGTTCCTCCGGTCATTTCGTCAATGGAAAGTTTTCCATCACGACCTTTAGCAGCAAGGCGGATAATTTCATTTTCAATCTGATCGAATGACAATGATTCTGCATTGCGGATAACTGGTACAACTAATCCTCTTGGTGTTGATACAGCAATCGAAACATCACAATAGTCATGGTAAATAATTTCATCACCATTGATTTGTGCATTAACTGCAGGGAATTCCTTCAGTGCTACACAAACTGCTTTGGTGAAGAAAGACATAAAGCCTAATCCAACACCATATTTTTCTTTGAACTTATCCTTGTATTTAGAACGCAAGTCCATTACCGGCTTCATGTCTACTTCGTTGAAAGTAGTTAACATGGCCGTTTCATTCTTCACAGACACCAAACGCTTTGCAATTGTTTTACGGAGTGAAGTCATTTTTTCACTGCGCTTATTGCGGCTACCACCTGATGTAATCACCGGAGGAGCCGGCTACCACCTGATGTAATCACCGGAGGAGCAGAAGCAGTTGCTGGTTTAGCTTCCTTGTTTGCAGGAGGTGTGTTCTTAGCATTTACAGCATCTTCTTTCGTGATCCGTCCGCCTACGCCTGAACCAGAAACTGATTTGGAATCAATTCCTTTTTCATCCAGAATCTTACTAGCTGCTGGTGATGGATGTCCTGCTGCATACGTTGTGCTCTTTTCAGTAGACTCTGCTTTTTCTGTAGGAGTTTCCTTCTTCGTATTTTCTACTGGCGCACCTTCAGTGATTTCAATCTTGCAGATCAATCCCCCGATTGGAAGCGTAGTTTTCTCCTGGGCTACAATTCTTAAAATACCATTTGCTTCAGCTGGCAATTCAAAGGTCGCCTTGTCTGATTCCACTTCAGCAATCACTTCGTCCAGCTTCACAAAGTCTCCATCTTTCTTCAGCCAGGTTGAGATCGTTACTTCTGTGATTGACTCGCCCACTGCGGGCACTTTCATTTCCTTTATTCCACCAGTTGCTTTCATTGGTTGACTTGTAGTTGTATTAGCCGTTTGTTTTGCCGGCTCAGTTTTCGTTTCTGTTTTTGCGGCAGGGGCAGATCCTTGCGCTGAATCAGCGATCTCACAGATCGCTGTTCCAATCGGAACAACCTCTCCTGCCTGTTTCAATATTTTCAATGCACCTGCCTGAGGAGCAGTTAATTCAAAGGTTGCCTTGTCTGATTCCAGTTCAGCAATCACTTCGTCCATCTTCACGACATCGCCATCTTTCTTGAGCCAGTTAGCAATCGTCACTTCGGTGATCGATTCGCCAACGGTAGGTACTTTTACTTGTTGTGCCATTTTCAATTAATGATTTAGTGAAGATTAGATTCCAAGTGCCTGGTTAACAATTTTTTGTTGCTCTGCATCGTGCACTTTTTTAAAACCGGTAGCCGGAGATGCACTTGCTTTGCGCGATACAAATTCGATTTCCTGTTTAGGCATCATCCGTTGGATGTATGACAAAGGCCCCATATTAGCCGGCTCCTCCTGAGCAAACACCAAAGAAGCTCCTTTATACTTCTTCTGAATCGCTGCCAGTTGCTTTTCAGGGAAAGGATAAAGTTGTTCAACACGAACCACAGCTACATCTTTCAGTTTCTTTTTCTGTTGCGTATCCAATAAATCATAATACAATTTACCAGAGCAAAGCACCAGGCGTTTCACATCCTTCGCTGTTACATTTTCATCATCAATTACCTCTTTGAAGGATCCTTTTAAGAAATCTTTCATTGGAGAAATCACAGCCGGATGACGCAGCAATGATTTAGGCGAGAACACAATACATGGTTTTCTGAATTCCCATGTGATTTGTCTTCTTAACAAATGAAAAATATTTGCAGGAGTAGTAGGGTTAGCTACCACCATATTATACTCTGCACACAATTGTAAAAATCTTTCCGGGCGACAGCTAGAGTGCTCAGGTCCCTGACCTTCATAACCATGTGGCAATAACATCACCACACCATTCTGACGTTGCCATTTTGATTCAGCACTGGAAATGAATTGATCAATCATTACCTGTGCTCCGTTTACGAAGTCACCAAACTGTGCTTCCCATAATACCAATGCATTTGGCGAAGCCATTGAATAGCCATACTCAAAACCAAGTACACCAAATTCAGAAAGTAATGAGTTATAGATATGGAACCAATTCTGATCTTTATCTACATGATCTAATCCGCAATACGGCTCATTCGTATTCGCATCAAAGAAATACGCATGACGATGAGAGAATGTACCACGCTTCACATCCTGACCAGACATCCGCACAGGAGTTCCTTCTACCAGTAATGAACCATAAGCGAGCAATTCCGCCTCAGCCCAGCCCAATACTTTATTTTCAAAGAAAGCCGCCTTACGGTCTTTCAATAATTTTTCAATCTGCTTTAATGGTTTGAATCCTTCCGGAATAGTTGTTAAAGCATTTGCTACTTTATCGATGGTAGCTTGCTTCACTCCCGTTTCAGGTGAAGAATCAAAGTCTTCCGGAGTTGCTCTGCGCAATTTGCTCCACTCTTCTTCAATTTTTTGTGGTTTGTACGGAAGTGGTTTTTGTTTCACTTCATTCAACCGATCCTGAAGCTGATTACGGAAACCGTTATCCATTTCATCCGCCAACGCAGCATCTACATCTCCTCTTTCCACTAAACGCTTCACATACACTTCGCGTGGATTCGGATGCTTCGCGATGAGGTTATACAATTTTGGCTGAGTGAATTTTGGTTCGTCACTTTCATTGTGACCGTGTCTGCGATAGCACAGCATGTCAATGAAGATATCCTTACCAAACTTCTGACGATATTCTACAGCAAGTTTAGAACAGAAATTCACTGCTTCCGCATCGTCACCGTTCACGTGGAATACAGGAGCGTCAATCATTTTGGCAACATCTGTACAATAGATTGCAGTACGTGCGTCATCGTAATCCGTTGTAAACCCAACCTGATTATTAATTACAAAGTGAATAGTTCCACCAGTATTATAACCTGGTAATCCACTCATTTGTGTTACTTCATATACAATACCTTGTCCGGCAACAGCAGCATCTCCGTGAATAAGGATCGCCATTGCTTTGCTCAGGTCTTCACCATATTCGTCATCGATCTGACCTCTGGTATAACCTACCACCAATGGATTTACTGCTTCCAGGTGAGAAGGATTTGGAGTAAGCTTTACATAAATTTTATTTCCGGAAGTTGATGTGTGTTGGCTTGAATAACCCAAGTGATATTTCACATCAGATCTGCTGGCTGGAATAACCTAAGTGATATTTCACATCGCCATCACCCATCGTCAAGTTGTCAGGACTTACATTCCCTTCAAACTCGGTAAAGATCTGTTCGTATGTTTTTCCAAGAATGTTTGAAAGTACATTCAAACGACCACGGTGAGCCATACCGATTACTACTTCTTTCACTCCAAGCTCGGCCGACTTATTAATAATAGTGTGCAGTGCAGGAATGGTATTTTCTCCACCTTCCAGAGAGAAACGTTTCTGTCCTAAAAACTTCGTATGCAAAAAGTTTTCAAATACAACCGCTTCATTCAGTTTTGATAAGATCGTTTTCTTCTCATCGATGGAAGGATTGTAATTCACATATTCCTTTTCAATTTTTTCGTAGAACCATGCTCTGACAGAATCATCGCGGATGAAATTATATTCAAAACCAATAGGTCCGATGTAAAGAAACTTCAACCGCTCAATGATTTTACGTAATGTGCTCTTAGGCATGCTAATCTCTGCCGCTACATCAAATTCTATATCCAGATCAGCATCTGTTAAGCCAACGCCTTTATGATCCAGGTTTACATTGTGATTTCTTCTTTCGCGAACAGGATTCGTGTTTGATTTCAGGTGACCGAAAGAACGGTATTGAAAGATCAGGTTACGAACCTGCGTTTCTTTAATTGATAACGTGTCTGTAGCAGAGGCCACAGCAGAACCGTTGCCATTTCCTTTCTCACCATAGCGTTGAGAAGAAAAATCATATCCTTCAAAGAATTTTTGCCAGGTTAAATCAACCGAAGAAGGATCTTGCTTGTAATTTTGATAAAGCTGATCGAGGTAGCTTACGTCAGCGTTTGACATATAGGAATACTTGTCCATAACGATGCTCTTTTATGCAAGAGCGGGAACGAAGGTAGAAAACGGTTGTAAATTGTAAAAACCTTATAATCGCTTAAGCAAATATAATATTGATTTTACCCAATTCATACTCATTTGTATCTCCAAATCATTCATTTTCAGCAAGGAAGGCTGGATAGCGGCAAATTCAATGTTTTAGGGTAGTTAGTATATAAATTTATGCTAGCTTTGCAGTCCTTTAAAAAACGGGACGTGATCCCGGCATAAAACAAAAGAAAATGGCTGTTAAAATCAGACTGGCCCGCAGAGGCCGCAAAAAACTGGCACAATACGATGTAGTCGTAGCAGACGCCAGAGCACCACGCGATGGTAAGTTCATCGAGAAATTGGGTACTTACAATCCTCTTACCGTTCCTGCAACAATCGTTTTGGACGATCAAAAAGCATTCGAATGGGTAATGAAAGGAGCTCAACCAACAGATACCTTGAAAGCAATGCTTTCTTACCGTGGTATCCTGTTGAAAAAACACCTTCAGATCGGTGTGATCAAGGGTGCGATCACTCAGGAGCAAGCTGACCAAAAGCATGCAGATTGGGTGAAATCTAAAGAAGCTAAAATCCAGGGCCGCAAAGACAATCTTTCTAAGTCTAAGGAAGATGCTGCTAAAGCTCGTAAAGCTGCTGAATCAAAAGTGAAAGAAGCTCGTGCTGAAGCAATCCGTCAAAAGCAAAAAGCTGCTGAAGCTGCTGCCGCTGAACAAGCTGCTGCTACTCCTGCTGCAACTGAAGGAGAAACTGCTGCTGAGCCACAGGCTTAATAAACGTTTAAGAACTAAATTAAATGCCAATTCTGATCCTTCGGAATTGGCATTTTTTATTGAAGTATTTCCATGAAAACTGAAGAGTGTTTTAAAATAGGATACGTTTCCAAAACACATGGACTGAAAGGTGAAGTAACCATTGTGTTATCTCCGGAATGTCCTGAACTGGATGAACTAAAATCTCTGTTTGTCGAGATTAATAAAAGCCTCGTACCCTATTTTTTGGATAGTGTTTCTGAAAAAGGTGATAAGGCTTTCATCAAATTTGAAGATGTGAACTCTCTTGAGAAAGCCAATGAGTTGAAAGGATGCAGCCTGTATCTTCCTAAAAGCGAGAGGGCTAAATTAGGTCGTGGCGAATTTTACAATGACGAAGTAGTAGGATTCGAAGTAACTGACAAAGAG
>JBGATZ010000112.1:0-12618 GCA_044228905.1 Cyclobacteriaceae bacterium
GGTGGTATCTGATGGATAACTGGCTTTCCGGATTTGCTTATCGGGTAAGTGTGGATGCATGGATCATTTTATTATCAGGATTGTTCTCACTACTGATTGCTACATTCACAATCAGCTTTCAATCCATCAAGGCAGCACGGGAAAATCCGGTGAAGGCACTGAAGAATGAGTAACTAATTCACGCCTGGCATTGTATTTTCGTTTTACCATTAAAGCAAAAGTACAATGCCTGTTTTAACTGCCGGATTATTGATGTGCCGAAAAGAAAAGGGCGAGCTTCAGTTTATGCTCGTTCATCCAGGCGGCCCATTCTATGTAAAGAAGAACGAAGGTGTGTGGAGCATCCCCAAAGGCATTATAGATCCTAATGAAAAACTGGAAGATGCGGCCGAGCGGGAATTTCATGAAGAAACCGGAATTAAACCGCAGCCACCTTATCACTCTTTAGGCTCAATCAAAATGAAAAGCGGGAAGATTATTCACGTGTGGTCGTTCTTTGGTGAATGGGATGAAAAGACGCAGCCTATTATTTCGAATACGTTTGACCTGGAATGGCCGCCAAAGTCAGGCAAGTTTATAACCACACCTGAAGTTGATCGTGCCGAGTGGATGAACTTTGACAAAGCCTCAAAGATGATCAACCCCAATCAATTGCCCTTTCTTCGAAGAGCAATTGAACTTCACAAATAATTACTTCGTCACTGTTACAATCACACGCTGATAATGAGTTAATGCCGGAGTTCCTTTGTCTGTTACCTGAAGGATAACGTGAATGGTGTCTCCTGTTTTTGCATCTTCGGGGATTATCAATGAGACGTTATTACTTTTCAGATCAGTGAATACAACTTTACCAGCATAAGAACCTGCCTCCTTGTATTGCCACCATTTATATTCCACATCATTTCCATCCGGGTCTTTTGCTTTACCACTTAGTTTCACTGTTGAACCTGCTTTCGCGATCAGATCTGCATTGTGATTTAATGTAACGATTGGAGCATGATTCGCACTCTTAAAATCTTTCACACACCAGTCCGCTCTGGCTGCAAAATCATTTTGCAACACATCAATCCATCTTGTCTGCGGAAAAGCATCATCTTCCTTTTTGGTATAAGAGTTGAAATCAGTTACCTCTTTTCCATCTTCCCAGCGATTTGGATTATCTCTTGACTTCACCATTCTTCCACCCCATCCTCCATAAGCGGGGTCTTCCATGCTTCTTAAGCCCACATCCAGTAAAAAGAAATAAGCCGGAGAATCACCCTCTGAAATAAAATCATACTGAGTAAGCTTATACTTCTCTGCTTCTTTCAAATCTCCATGTGTATGTTCCGGATCGCCTGGAAGTTTTTTGCCGTCACCCCAGGTATAATACGATTCCATCAACGGGCCATGATTGAACAAAATATTTTCAGCAAACCATTTCCCTTGCAAATAGGTTTTCAGTTGTTCAGGCACCACCCGTGGCCACAAGTATGCAAAGCTCCAGAACTGGGCTGAGTTGTAAAACACTTTAATGTCCGGCCAGTTTGGCGCTACATACTTTTTATAAGTCGCATCCTGATCAAGCACTGCGTATAAGATGGCTTTCGATGAAATCTTCTTATAGATTTCTTTCCATTGAGGTGTACTCTTATATTGATCTTCAATTGATTTCAATGCCCGTGCTATTGTATTGGTACCACCCCACACTTGTAAGTAAATAGGTGAAGGATCATTATCTAACAAAAGTGATTTGATAAAATCAGAACCGGGTGTATCCTTCTCCATCTCACCTTCAAATTCTATATTGCCAATGCGTATAAGGCTCAGTAAATGTTTTGGATCGGGATAATTTTTATCATGCTTCTTCAGGTTATCATATACTCGCGCATATTTATTAATATACAGTTCCATCCAATCTGTACCCGGCCAGCGCAAATCAGTGCGTTCGCCATAACGGTCTTTGGTCATCTCCATTTCTGAGATAAACTTTGTTCCCTTACCGTCACCTGAATAATGCCATTGCGAACTGCTGTACACCAGTCCGATCACATCAAATTCATTGGTATAAAGGAGCATGCGAATAAACGTATCCACATCGTCCACTTCCCCATCGGTGGTGATAACAGTGCGAGGTCTCGCTTTCGGTTGAGAAAAAGACTCAAAACCCAAAATCAACAAGGTGATGAACAACAAAAAACGAAATGTAATTTTCATGCATTCTGAATTGAAGAGCATGAAGATAGTGTATTTTGTACACTTTGAAAGACTATACCTTGAAATCAGGTGCTTTCTCAACAATCATTTCTTCATTCGTCACCGGATGATGAAAGATCAGCCGGTGGGCATGAAGCGCAATGGCATTAGATTGGTAAGCACGCGTTGACCCATATAGTTCATCTCCGATAATCGTGCATCCGATCGAAGCAAGTTGCGCACGGATCTGATGGTATTTACCAGTATGTAATTCAATCTCCCATAAAAAACAGTTTCCTGAAGGCTGAACTGAATAACTGAGACTCGCTTTCTCGGCATATTGAAATTCTTCTGAGGCCAATACTGCCTTCTTCTTTTCCTTGCGGTGCCAGTGATCTAATGTACCCTGCTTCTGATCCGGAGCTTTCTGCGTTAACGCACTGTAAAATTTCTTAACTCTCCTTTCGGCAAACTGCTCACTTAAATTCTTCAATACATTTCTTTGCTTAGCAAAAAGAATCACTCCGCTAACAGGTCGATCTAAGCGGTGGATATGCTGGGCATAAATCTCCGGCTCGCCAGAATTATCTTTTAAATACGTCCTCACTTCCTGAAGTAAATTCCGATGATTATTCCGATCGGGTTCTACCATCAAACCAGGTGGCTTGTTGATCAATAAAACATATTCGTCCTCAAACAAAATATACTCAGAGACGTTTAGCCGGGCAGACATTGGCGCAAGATATAAGTGATGGATATATATATTTCTCCTTTGACAGAAAAACATTCTGTTCCGTTTCGATTTTTTCCTTCTTTGCACTTGAAATGAAGATCAGCGCTTTCAAGGCACTTGCCAGTCGTAACTATCGTTTATATTTTTCAGGACAGTCACTTTCATTGATTGGCACATGGATGCAACGAACGGCTGTATACTGGCTGGTCTATGAAAAGACAGGTTCTTCGTTCATGCTAGGTGTAGCGGTATTTGCTGCCCAGTTTCCGTCCTTTCTCTTTTCTATTGTTGGTGGAGTAGTATCTGACCGATATAACCGGTTTCGCGTTTTACTGTTTATGCAAATTGCCTCATTGCTTCAGGCAATTATTCTTACTCTCCTTGTTATGTTCGGTATTTACGAAGTCTGGCATATCCTTACGCTAAGCGTCATTTTGGGCATTATCAATGCATTTGACGTACCTGCCCGCCAGGCAATGGTATATGACATGGTGGATAACAAAGAACATCTTCCAAATGCCATTGCACTTAATTCATCTATGGTGCACGCGGCACGCCTGGTTGGCCCGGCAGCTTCGGGAATTGTACTGGAACAACTAGGTGCATCCATCTGCTTCCTGATTAATGGAATCAGTTTCCTCGCTGTAATTGGTTCGCTATTACTGATGAAACTTCCTCCTTATAAAAAGCCAGAACGAATCAATAATGCACTCACCGACCTCACCAATGGATTTACCTATCTTAAAAATACACCTGCTATCAGCAATGTTATGTTGATGCTGGCACTGATCAGTCTATGCTCACTTCCTTATATCACTCTCCTCCCCGTTTATGCTAAAGAAATTTTTCTTGGAAGCGCTTCTACATTTGGATTTCTTAATAGCTGTATCGGACTCGGGGCACTCAGTGGCGCTTTATTTCTTGCTTCGCTGAAAACAGGAGCAGATTTAAAAAAAATATTATTTACCAATACACTGGTCTTTGGTACCGGACTAATGGCGTTCTCCTATATGAACGATCTCCGTCTTGCTTTGCCTTTCCTGCTGCTCACTGGTTTCGGGATGATGTCTCAGACGACCATCAGTAATACACTCATTCAAACTGCCGTTACTCCGGCTATGCGCGGTCGTGTCATTAGCTTCTACGCTATGGCTTTCTTTGGAATGCAGCCCATTGGAGGGCTACTTATCGGAACGATTTCACATTATATCGGAGCACCTAATACTTTATTGATACAAGGCGTAATTACAGTTTCTATTGCTTTTCTTTTCCTTCCATTTCTTCGCGGCCGTGGTCTTAAACCGACAGACAAAATGAAAATAGAACAACTGGAAGAACGTTCCGTGGAGACTACCTGAATTCAGATTTTGAAGAGGTGATGTTCGGTTCTGAACATCAATTGCTGCGACAAACTGGTTTGCACTATCAAAAACAAAGATTTTAGGCAGGGCATCATTATTGAAAAGATTTTTCGTTTAAATAAAACCTTTGTTACGGTGTAACAATCCTAACAACAGGAAGTCTCTTACCATAACCTCAAACCTATGCTCCAAAATAACCTGAAGTTCTTTGTCCGTGTCTTTCTCAAAGACAAATTCTTCTCTATTCTGAATATTCTCGGGCTCGCACTGGGAATTGCAGTAAGTATCTTATTGCTATTGATTCTTCAGAATGATCTTAATTATGATAGGTATCATGTCAACCATAAAAGAATTTATCGCCTGGGGGGTCATCTTGCAGCTACAGGAGTAGATTTTCATTCGGCACGCTCTGCACGTGAGCTGGGAAATATTCTCAAAGAAGAATGGCCGGAGATCCAGGAAGTAGTTCGGGCCAACAACTGGGATCATACTTTAGTAAAGTACCAAGCAAAAGACGGAACTGAAAAAGCATTTTATGAGGAAGACGTAGTTCGTACCGACTCTACCTACTTCTCTGTATTTACGCATGACTTCATAGCAGGTGATCCCAAAACCTGCCTTACTGACTTAAACACAGTAGTACTTGCGGAATCCATAGCTAAAAAATATTTCGGAGATGAGAACCCTCTTGATAAGACTATGGAGATCGGTGGCGATCAGTGGAAAGTTACAGGTATTATAAAAGATGTTCCGGAAAACACACACCTCAAATTCGATATACTTTTATCGCGACTGGTGGATCGCGAGTGGGTAATGGACGCTGGAAGAATTAAATCGGAAGCATTCTGGAATCCAGATGTGTATACTTACCTGATTGTACCGGAGAATTATGACACAAAAAATTTTTACGCCAAGTTTCCCCAGATTTTTGACAAATATTTCAAATCATTTGGTGACCAGGTGGGAGGAAAATATACTCCCATTCTCGAGCCATTAGCAGATGTCCATTTTCATTCCACGCTTGAAGGTGATGAGCCGCATGGAAACATTGCTTATCTCTATGCTTTTGCCGGCATCGGTGTATTCATCATTTTACTCGCCTGCATCAATTACATGAACCTGTCTACCGCCAAATCAGTAAACAGGGCGGGTGAAATTGCAATGAAAAAAGCACTGGGTTCAGGTAAACGGTCTCTTACTTTATCTTTTCTTGGCGAATCTGTTTTTCTCTCCCTCATTTCATTGATTGCATCCATCGGGTTGGTCTTTTTTATACTGAAAGCCACCTCATTCAATTCATTGATAGGAAAAGTCTCTCACTGGATTTTCTCAACAATCCATTACTCATTTTTCGGATCACTTGGCATCGCCATAGGTATTGGTGATCTCCGGGTTGTATCCTGCATTCTATCTTCCAAAACATCCCCACGCTCCAGGCATTAAAAGGTGCGTTTAAACCGGAAGTCGAGCCTGGTGTTAAGAAAAGTATTAATCACCGCCCAGTTTGCCATTTCCATTTTTGTGGTGGTCTGTACCTTATTCATGCAAGACCAGATCGATTATGTGCGTAGTAAAGATCTGGGATTTGAAAAGAGAATTCGATATTACTCTATACAAGATACCTTGGTGCAGCGCCAGCTTACGGGAATTAAAAGTGAATTCATGCGCAATCCACACATCACTGCTGCCACCACATCTTATAACGTGATGGGAATCGACATTGGCGGATCTGTGATGTGGGCAGAGGGAGCCGAAGGTATGAAGCAACAGGCGTTTTCATTGATCTTCGTTGGAGATGACTATCTAAAAACGATGGGCATGGAATTGGCTGCCGGTCGTGATTTTATTCCGGGGCCTAATGCCGACAAGAAAGGTGTATTCATTGCCAACGAAGCAGCTGTAAAATTAATGGGCTGGAAAGATGACGCCATTGGTAAGAAAGTAAAATTCTTTCACGATAAGGAAGATGGTCAGTAATAGGCGCGGTGAAGGATTTCAACTTTAAGTCTTTACACAACGCAGTAGAGCCTATGCTCATTATTAAGGCAGATGAAGAAGGAGGCTTTCTTCACCTGAGAGTACAGGGTGAAGATCTTCCTAACACATTAAAATTCATTGAAGAAAGTGAGGGGTTTTGATCCTAACCATCCTTACGAGTATTCCTTTTTAGACCAGCGCTTTAATGAACAATACCGCGCTGATGAAACACAATATAAATTATTATCCGGATTATCGTGGATATGTATCTTCATCTCCCTTCTGGGCTTGTTGACTAAGTGCTTTTAATGCTACACAACGCACAAAAGAAATTGGTGTGCGAAAAGTTCATGGTGCCTCGATTCCCCACATCATTTATCTGCTGTTCAAGGAAGTAATGTATCTGGTCGTTATCGCAGCAATTGTCATTATTCCAATGGCTTATTACATCATTTCACAATGGATGAGCAATTTCGCTTATCGCACAACAATTAATTATTTATTGTTTGCGCTGGTAGGTGCCTTTGCATTACTCTTTGCATTCTTCACTGTTGCTTTCCATAGCCTGAAAACGGCACGAATGAATCCGGTCAGGTCGTTGCGAAGCGAGTAACATTGATAAATTAGAGCAAAATAAGCCCGGTCATTGATCGGGCTTATTTTGTTATTACACTTAATTGAACGAAGCCTCTTGTTTTGGCATCAAAATTTTACTTCTGTAAACTCCATACTGCTGAAAGCCGAAATAACGACACTACTTTATATTAATTGTAATGAAAACAACATTCGCTTCTATCCTGTTATCGATTGCCACCTTGCTGTTTCTCGGTTGTGCGGCATCGCGCGTAAAAACAGAGTGGGACGTGAAAGCAAATCTTAATCAATACAAATCATTTCGTTTTATTGACAGTGCTCATCAAAAAACAAAACAGGCCGTATTGTTGATCGACAATGCGATTCACCAGCAGGTAACCCACGAGCTCACAAAACGAGGCATAAAAGAGGGCACGACAAAACCAAACATGCTTGTTCTGTATCACACCTATACTGAAAAGGTGAGAGACACTCTCAATAATCAATTACCGATGATGTATGGCGGAGAATCGTGGCGCTTTTATCCCTGGAGCGCGGCCAGCGCTGCGCCTTATCCCTATGAGTATTGGAGCGATTACAATCCCAGAACAATGGTTTATACGGAGGGCACACTGATCATCGACATCGTGGATACCAAAACAAAACAATTAGTCTGGCGTGGATCGATATCAGATGCCATTCCCCCAGATCAGGCGGGCATTAACGAAGACGCGGTGAAAGCAGTTGAATTAATATTCAGGAAATACCCAATCAAACCCATTGAGTCCTCAAAAACCCCAGCACCCAACAAAAAACAGTAATAGTAAAGAGGCTTCTGGCGAATGTATATCATCTCCATACAGAAGACAGATATAAAAAATTAAACATCTTTCCTGCTGACATACTGTTGTCATTCTACCGGAATATTTTGCGTTATGAAAATTATCACATCCGCATTTGTCCTGGCTCTGACTTTTTCTGTTGTCACATCTTATTCACAAACATCAACGATTATGAGTTCACCAAATAAATATGGCCTTTCCGGAAAAATGAAAGCAAAACCCGGTAAAGGAAAAGAACTAGCTGACATTCTCGTACAGGCATCCAAACTGGTCAGTGGTGCCAAGGGACTTCATTTATACATTGTAAGTGTGGATGCAACTGATCCTGATATCATCTGGATCATGGAAGCCTGGGACAGCAAAGAGGATCATGACAATTCATTAAAACTGCCAGGCACTAAAGAACTCATTGCCCAAGCCATGCCACTTATTGAAGGCAAACCCGAAGGAACATCACTTGAAGTGCTTGGAGGAAAAGGTCTCGGCTGGTAATTGTGGACTGTAGAAATAACTCTACCAGGCACTCATCCCATCAAGGAAATCTGAATAAAAAATGATTTTACCCGCTGGCAAATAAATTGAGCAACGTCATGAAACACCACTGCAATGAACTTCAACATTAATGCAGAGCCCGATTCAGATAGCGGAGTGGCAGCGGCTATTGCTGCCGGTCTTCTATTACTGATTACGGCTTGCTTCTACTTTATTAATAATTCTTAATCTCTTCCAAATCCAGCACAATCAAATGCAGGAAAGGAAAATTGAAACTAAAGAGATCAGAATAACCCGGTAGTTTGTTATTATTTGTTAACAAAATCAGAATTAATTATTTCTGAGTTCAGTTCAACCTAAAAGAATCCTATACCATGCGCCATCAATCCGGCCAGCAAGGGAATAATAAAAAGTAAAAGCAGTTCGAAGCGCAGCAACCAGAAAATTGACTTGGGAATTTGGATTACATCAGTAGCATTTCCCTTCCTGTTCTTTATAAAGACGGTTGGATAAATAGAAAGAATCCCAATCGTTGCAAACAAAGTGATCTTGGTATGAAAGATCCAGTTCTTTGTATAAAAGGCAGCTGGCTTGCCTACACTTCCGAGCCACAAAGTCAAGCCAACAACGAGCAATGTAAGTGCAGCAATGCCATAAACAGCATCAATAACGGCCAGCCGTTTTATTTCACTTCGCAGCAATGTTTGTTTCAGAAGTAAATGTTCGGATACCAGCGAACCAACAATGGCAAAGATGCTGATAAAATGAAGGTAGCGAAGTACGATTTCGAGCGTCATTACAAGCAGTGATTAGATCACAAAGATCATAATCTTCACGACAATTCAGAAGGAACGAATCAGGAACTTGCCTGTGCCCGTTTGTTTCTTCTATATCGGATAAACCACCAGCCACCGGAAAATGCAATGATTACGAACGGCCACAATCTGATGAGTCCGATGAAAAAATCGACCAGATTTTCCCATCCTTCTTTCACTGAATCTGCCAGCTTGGAGCCAAAGCCCTGGTGATAATTACCTTGTTCGTAATAAGTAACATCAAGCGTACTGAACGATACCTGATTACTCAAGTATTTCAATCGACCCTCCATCGATTCAATGTCTGCACGTACGTTGCTCATCTCCTTTTCTATAGATAACAAATCTTCCACGCTAGTGGCTTTGTTCAACAGTTCTGTATACCGTTTTTCAAGATCTTTTTTTGTGTTGAGTCTGCTTTCCACATCAATAAACTCCTCGGTTACATCCTGGGTATCGATTGACTTGTTATCTACAGTCACAGCCAACGATTCAATTCGTTGAATAAGTTCATCAAATTGAGTAGCCGGCACTCTGATTTTCTGAGTATACGACCATGAATTACTATAATTATTCTGCGTTTCACTGGAGATGTACGCCTTTAATTCCTTGCAGATTTTTTCGATCTCTGCTTTGGTATTTTTAACATCTTTTGTTTTAAAGTTCATATTGCCGTTACGAATCAGCTTCCGTTCAGCAATATTTACTTGTTGCTGATCGTCTGCTTCTGCCTCCTCTTCCTGATCGTACGACACAGCCTCCACCAGCTTTAACCCTGGAGCCGACTCACCACTGACCTCCATTTTGCTGCTTCGAGTTCCGCAGGAGAGCATAACAATAGCACTAAAGAATACAGGCAGGATTCTCATCATTTTGAATTTCATCGTATAACGCATCTTAAGGTAAATCGTCACAGAAATTTATTTCTATATTTTTTCAGGAGTTTGCTCCCGGGCCTTCATTCTCTTCACAATCCAGGGTAACGTCAGACCCTGCCCAATGATGGAAAATAGTACAACCATTACGGAGATAAAAATGATGGTGTTTCGTTGAGGAAAGTCGGCTCCGCTTTCAAGTGTGGCGGGCAACCCGATAGCGATTGCAAGCGAAACAATACCGCGCATTCCAGACCAACTGATGATTACACTGTTCTGGTAATCCAGCAACGCTTCTTCCGAAATCCGGCCTCGCGAACGCCTGGAATTGAAAGCCTGCTGAAGATTACGCTTCTGCGAAAATACTCTCAGCATTCGAATCAATAACGCCACCACAGTGATAATGAATGCATAGCCGATCAGTGAGAGCAGCTGGCTCTGATCAATTCTTCCAATCACATAAGGAAGTTCGAGTCCAATCAAAATAAAAATAAGTCCGTTGAGCAGGAACACAATCATATCCCACACATTTTTAGACTGTAGCTTTAATGAATCGGGGAATACTTTACTTGTGTACCGTGCTATACCCAGGCCAAGTGTCACTACGGCAATCACCCCTGATACATGAAATTCTTCCGCGATCAAATACGTAACGAATGGCATCAACAGCATAAATCCGAGAACAACCATCGCATTCTTTTCTACATGCCTTAATATGAAGCCCAGGATTTTACTCATAACCATCCCCACGAGTAGTCCGCCTACCATTAATCCAGCGAATTGTAACGATGCTCTCCAGAACACAAAAGCTGTTCCGGTAACTGCTGCCACTGCAAAACGATAAACCACCAGAGCCGAGGCATCGTTGACCAGGCTTTCCCCTTCCAATATGGTAGTTGTTTTATGAGACAAACCCAACCCTTTGGTGATACTGATAGCCGACACAGCATCTGTAGCTGACAGAATCGCTCCCAGTACGAAAGACAAAGGCCAGGTCATTCCAGGAATCATATAATGACTGATTACCGCAATACCGGCAGCCGTAAGGAACACAAGTCCTATAGCGAGCGATCCAATGGTGTTGATATTCGTCCTGAACGTTTCGAAAGAAATATTAAAAGCTGCATCGTAGAGTAAAGGAGGAAGGAAAATCAGAAAGATTACTTCAGGATTCAGTTCAATCTCCGGCAACGTAGGAATAAATCCTATAGCAATTCCGGCAACGATAAGGATGATCGGATAAGGCAGTTTTATTTTATCGGCAACTGCTGACAACCCAATCATCACCGCCAACAGAAATATGACTACACTATACTGCTCCATATACTCACGCTAATAAAAAAACAATCCTTCACATTATTTTATTTCAAAACTACTGATTTTCAATTCCGCAAAATTCGCTTCTTTGCTATTGGACAAAAATGCAAAATTAAATTTCGACACATCACTGAGGTCGAGCAGACTCTTACCTCCTTTGAATTCAGTGAATGCAATCTGCACGGTAGTGAATTTTGAAGAAGCAGGAAGCGTAACGTGGTTGTGCACTCCGCCATGAACACCCGTCTGGCGAAGCTGAAGAACTAGTTCGCAATTAGCCAGATAGGTAATTCGCACAAAATGACTTTTTGAAAGGTCAACCCGTCTTGCTTCTTCATTTTCTCCGGTTTTACCATCGATGGAAAAAGAAACTTCTCCGTATTGCTTCACTTTAAATTTTACATGAACGACTGATCCTGCCCCCTCGTCCATCACCGGATTACTTCCCTCCAATGGGGTTAATTGCACGGTAGATTCATCATGACCCGTTTGCCATAGAACAGAATCATTAACAACATTTTTATAGATACTGAACACGCTTTGCGCATTGCTGGAAGCAAAAATCAAAACAAAAGGAATAATCAGTCGCATATTCTGTTACCGGCTCGGGGTTTAATCATGAAAATTAGCAAAAAAGATTCCTTGTTTATTTATGGAATCACCTCCTTCACCGGCATCTCAGGGATACGAAACCTTCGAAGCCATGAAAAACAACCTGCAACTCAGCATCACCTCACCCTGCAAAGAAAAATTCGAATCATTTACTTCCACCTCGCTGGGTGGATTTTGCAGTAGTTGTCAGAAAGAGGTGATCGACTTTACGCATTGGGATGAACAGCGAATCAAAGCGTATTTCAAAAACAAAAGCTCAGATACGTGCGGCCGATTTCAGTTGCATCAATTGAAAACCTATCATTATGAACAATCAATCTCTTTGCCTGGCTGGATGCCGAGACTCGTCATGGGTGTATTACTATTGATAACAACAAGAACCACGATTGCTCAGACAAATATTAATAGTAAGTCGTTGACAGAGCAATTGAATATTCAGCCATCCATTATGGGAGACACCGTTATCCTGAATCAATCACGCATCAAAATAAGCGGACAAGTAAAAGCCCGTGAAGACAATTCGACTTTACCAGGAGTGAACGTTATACGAAAAGGAACGAGTGATGGTGTAGTTACTGATTCGGAGGGGCATTTTGAGATTGAGATCAATCGTCCTGCACAAAATGAAATGCTGGTCTTTTCTTTTATCGGATTTCAAACGCATGAACAGAAAATCAATGCTCATCAGGACATTTCGGTGATTAATGTGTCATTAACACCTGATGACATGCAACTGGGAGAGGTGGTGGTAGTTGGCGGAGTGGTAAGCACACGGTGGGATACTCCAAGAGCATGGTGGTGGAGATTTCGTGCGTTATTTAATCGTTAATACTTGCAAGAAGCTGA
>JBGATZ010000113.1:0-11095 GCA_044228905.1 Cyclobacteriaceae bacterium
CCAACTAACGGTTCGCGCAAAGACCTGATGGGTGACCCGGGGCCCAAGGAGGGAGTAGTTAACAGTCCTGAAGATGCGTATAAAGCAGTGCGTCAGCGTTACAAAGATGGAGCTGATTTCATTAAGATCACCGCAACTGGCGGGGTACTGAGCGTGGCTAAGGATGGAAGTGGTCCTCAGTTCACGCAGGAAGAAGTAAATGCGATTGTGTTGGCCGCGAAAGATTATGGATTTCATACCGCAGCACATGCTCATGGATCAGAAGGAATGAAGCGCGCTGTACTAGCGGGCATTACTACCATTGAACATGGCACGTTGATGACCGAAGAAGTGATGGATCTCATGAAGGAGAAGGGAACCTATCACGTCCCAACTATTATTGCAGGAAGATCAGCTGCGGAGTATGCAAAAATTCCAGGTTATTATCACCCGTTAGTAGTTCCAAAAGCGCTCGAGATCGGATCGAAGATTCAGGAAAATTTTGGCAAGGCGTATAAGAGAGGAGTGAAGATGGCTTTTGGTACCGATGCCGGAGTATTTCCCCATGGCGAGAATGCGAGAGAGTTTGGGTATATGGTGGAAGGTGGAATGCCCGCGATTGAAGCACTGCTTTGTGCGATGCAGACTAATGCGAACATTCTTGGAGTTGGCGATAAGATCGGCTCAATTGAAAAAGGAAAGCTTGCTGATATTGTTGCGGTAAATGAAAATCCGACTACTAATATCAAGACCATGGAGAAGGTGACTTTCGTGATGAAAGAAGGGGTGGTTTATAAGAACGAAAACTAACCGATCTGCTTAATATGAAAAAAATTATTAAGGCTTCGGTACTTTACATTTTCAGCTTAACGGTCTCTATTGGATTCGGCCAGCGTACAATCATTCATTGTGGGAAACTGATTGACGGTAAAAATAAGGAGCAACAATCACAAGTCTCACTGGTAGTTGAGAATGGAAAGATTACTTCTGTGGATAAGGGTTTCACCACACCAACCAGTGAAGACAAGCTCATAGATTTGAGTAAGAAGACAGTCATGCCAGGGTTGATTGATATGCATGTGCACCTGGAAGATGAGATGGGTAAGGGATCTTATTCAGCGGCTTATACTGCTAATGATGCTGACATAGCTTTTCAGTCAATGCTCTTTGCCAAGAGAACTTTACTGGCGGGGTTTACCACGGTGAGAGACCTGGGAGGTACAGGAATCAATATTTCCCTGCGTAATGCGATTAATACAGGAACGATCATCGGCCCTCGTGTAATTACAGCAGGCAAACCCATTGCGTCAACAGGTGGTCATGGAGATCCAACTAACGGAGCAAAGAAAGGTTTGCTTTCAGATCCCGGCCCGGTGGATGGAGTGATCAATGGTCCGGATGAAGCGCGTAAAGCGGTTCGTCAACGGTACAAAGATGGATCAGATGTGATCAAGATTACGGCTACTGCCGGAGTGGGTAGCGTTGCTAAAGATGGCACTGGCCCTCAGTTCAGCGAAGAAGAATTAAAAGCCATTGTAGAGACAGCTAAAGATTATGGATTTCATGTAGCTGCTCATGCACATGGTACCGAAGGAATGTTAAGAGCCGTGAAAGCAGGAGTAACCACCATTGAGCACGGAACTTTCATGACAGATGAGATTATGGATTTGATGAAAGAAAAGAAATGCTATTTCGTTCCTACAATCATCGCAGGTAAAACAGTAGCCGAGATGGCAAAGACCCCGGGCTTACTTCCTGACCTGGTTGTTCCTAAAGCTATTTTTATCGGAACTAAAATGCAGGATAATTTTGCCAAAGCATACAAACGGGGAGTGCCTATTGCCTTCGGTACGGATGCAGGTGTTTGCAGACACGGTGATAATTGGAAAGAATTTACGTATATGGTGGAAGCAGGAATGCCTGCGATTGAAGCGCTACTTTCGGCCATGCAGGTCAATGCAACCATTCTTGGATTGGGCGATAAGATCGGTTCAATTGAAAAAGGAAAGAATGCAGATATCGTTGCAGTGAATAGCGATCCCACGGTCAGTATTAAAGTAATGGAGAAAGTGTCCTTTGTGATGAAAGATGGCGTGATCTATAAAAACGAATAAGATGAAGAGAGCTATTTTAATATTGGGGAGTTGCTTCATTAGTCTTTTTGTTTTTGCTCAGCGTACTGTTATCCATTGTGGTAATCTGATTGATGGAAAAAGTAAAATCGCACTAGGTCAAGCCACTATCATTGTAGAGGGGAGTAAAATTACGAGCGTTGAAAAAGGACTAGTCAAACCAAGTGAAGCAGACAAACTGATCGACCTCAGCAAGAAGACCGTGTTACCGGGATTCATTGATTTACATGTGCATCTGGAAAGTGAAACTAGTAAGGATGGAGCAGCCAAAAGATTTTCTATGAATGAAGCGGATGTTGCGTTTCAATCTATGGTATATGCAAAGCGCACGTTGATGGCTGGCTTTACCACTGTTCGCGACCTGGGCGGAAGTGGCGTAAACATTTCATTACGAAATGCAGTGAATGCAGGAATTGTGATTGGCCCACGCATCTTTACTGCAGGTAAAACTATTGCTACTACAGGTGGTCATGGTGATCCAACCAACGGAGTGAAGAATGAATTGAAAGGTGATCCTTCTCCGAAAGAGGGGGTGATCAATGGACCGGATGAAGCACGCAAAGCAGTACGCCAGCGCTATAAGGAAGGATCAGATTTGATCAAAATTACTGCAACGGGTGGTGTGTTGAGTATTGCAAAAGACGGTTCAGGCCCACAGTTCACGGACGAAGAATTGAAAGCCATTGTGGAGACTGCAAAAGATTATGGTTTTCATGTAGCTGTGCATGCCATTGGTGCGGAAGGAACACGCAGAGCGGTAGCAGCGGGAGTAACCACCATCGAGCATGGTTCATTGATTACTGAATCCATTGCGGACCTGATGAAAGAGAAAGGAACCTATTTCTGCGCAACTATTACTGCAGGAGAGTCTATTTCAGACCTGGCAAAGATCCCTGGTTATTATCACCCATTGGTTGTTCCGAAAGCATTACAGATTGGTCCACAAGACAAGGCAGCATTTGCCATGGCCTATAGGCGTGGAGTAAAAGTAGCGTTCGGAACGGATGCAGGTGTTTATCCGCATGGCGAAAACGCTCGTGAGTTTGGCTACATGATGGAAGCAGGAATGCCCGCTATGGAAACGATCCAAACCGCTACGATGACCAGTGCAACTGTATTGGGTATGGCCGATAAACTCGGATCAATTGAAGCAGGAAAGATTGCAGACATCGTAGCAGTAGATGAAGATCCACTGAAGAACATAAAAACGCTTCTCAAAGTAAAATTTGTGATGAAGGATGGAGTAGTGTATAAGAATGAATGAACGGATAATGATCTGATGTCTAAAAAGTCGTGCAGGAAACTGTACGACTTTTTAGTTTTGGGTAATAAATTATTTTTGCAGACTTAATTAAGGTAATACCAGCTCATACATGAACCCTGTACTAAACCGAAACTTATTTTTTGTAAAGGAACACACTGCCATTTTTAAAGCAGCCAATAGCTTTGATATCTATGATCCGGAAACTCAACAGATCATTATTCAGGCCCGTGAAGAAAATCTTGGATTCTTTACGAAGATGTTTCGTTTTACGGATTATAAGCGCGCAACCCCTTTTGATATTGAACTTAAAACGCCCACAGGAGAACGAGTACTTCGCGTAAAGCGAGGTGTTTCTTTTTGGCTCTCTACCGTAGAAGTGTTTGATGAAAATGGAATGTTGATTGGCAAGTTCAAACAGAAATTTTTTACCATAGGAGGAAAGTTTGAAGTATTAGATGCCAGCGAACGCCCGCTATGTATGTTGAAGGGCCATTGGACAAGCTGGGATTTTAAGTTTGTATCTCATGACAATAAGGAGTTTGCTGCGGTGACCAAGAAATGGGCCGGCTTTGGAAAAGAATTTTTCACCTCCGCAGATAACTACGTTTTGCAAATCAGTAACGATGTTCCTCAAAATCACCCACTCCGCCAGTTGATCATGGCCGCAGTAATGTGCATTGACCTGGTTTTGAAAGAATAGAAATATTCCGGACGAGGCGGTGATGAAGTCGCGATTCGAAAGTGGATCGCGGCTTTATTTTTTTATGAGGCAGCCGTCATTTTCACCCCTTTAAGTAATTCATTTTGGCTACCTTTGCCGTTTAAAATTCAGGAAAGACAGATGGGAATGGAGAACATTCGAAATTTTTGCATAATCGCGCATATTGACCATGGAAAAAGCACCCTGGCGGACCGCCTTTTGGAGTTTACAGGCACTCTGAATAAACGCCAAATGCAGGCCCAGGTACTGGATAATATGGATCTGGAGCGTGAAAAAGGGATCACGATCAAGGCTCATGCCATTCAGATGAACTATAAATTTGAAGGACAGGAATATATCCTGAATCTGATCGATACTCCGGGTCACGTTGACTTTTCTTACGAAGTTTCTCGTTCTATTGCGGCATGCGAAGGAGCACTTCTGATTGTGGATGCAGCTCAGGGAATTCAGGCGCAAACGATCTCCAATCTTTATCTCGCGTTAGAACATAACCTGGAGATCATTCCGGTTTTAAATAAAATTGACTTGCCTGCAGCGATGCCGGAAGAAGTAACAGATCAAATTGTGGATCTCATTGGTTGCGATCCGGAATCAGTTATCCGCGCCAGTGCGAAAGAAGGTATTGGTATTGAGGAAATTTTGAAGGCAGCCGTGCAACGTGTGCCGCCACCAAAAGGTGATCCCAAGGCGCCACTTCAGGCGATGATTTTCGATTCGGTGTTCAATTCTTTCCGTGGTATCGAAGTGTACTTCCGCGTAGTGAACGGTACCATTCGCAAGAATGATAAAATTCAGTTTGTAAACACAGGCCAGGTTTACAATGCCGATGAGATCGGAGTATTGAAACTGGATAAGCATCCGAAAGATGAAATCGGAACGGGTAATGTAGGCTATCTCATTTCAGGTATCAAAGTAGCGAAAGAAGTAAAGGTCGGTGATACGATCACTCACGCTGATAAACCAGGTGAGGCGATCAAAGGTTTTGAGAACGTGAAACCAATGGTATTTGCAGGTATTTATCCGGTGGATACGACAGAGTTTGAAGAGCTCCGTGCATCAATGGAAAAACTCCAATTAAATGATGCTTCGTTAGTGTGGGAACCCGAAACTTCTGCCGCATTAGGTTTTGGTTTTCGTTGCGGATTCCTTGGCATGCTTCACATGGAAATCATTCAGGAACGGTTGGAGCGTGAGTTTAACATGACCGTGATCACTACAGTTCCTTCAGTGCAATTCAAAGCTACGTTGACGAATGGAAAAATAGTAGAAATCAACGCGCCATCTGAAATGCCTGACCCTACTACAGTTGATTACATTGAAGAGCCATTTATTCGTGCACAGATTATTTCGAAGTCTGATTATATCGGACCAATTATCAGCTTGTGCATGGACAAACGGGGTGTGATTAAAAATCAAAACTACCTCACAGCGGATCGTGTGGAGCTGACTTTTGAGATGCCATTGGCTGAGATTGTATTTGATTTCTTTGATAAGCTTAAGACGATCTCTAAGGGATATGCCTCATTGGATTATCACCTGATTGATTCACGTGAGAGCGACATGGTGAAGTTGGATGTACAATTAAATGGAGAAAAAATAGATGCGCTGTCAGCGATTGTACACCGTGGAAAAGCTCAGGATTGGGGAAGAAAGCTTTGTGAAAAATTGAAAGAATTGATTCCGCGCCACATGTTTGAAGTAGCCATACAAGCTGCTATTGGTCAGAAGATCGTGGCACGCGAAACGTTGAGTGCTATTCGTAAAAACGTATTGGCAAAATGCTACGGTGGTGATATTTCCCGTAAGCGCAAACTTCTGGAAAAACAGAAAGAAGGAAAGAAACGGATGCGCCAGGTGGGTAGTGTTGAAATTCCACAGGAAGCATTTATGGCTGTATTGAAGATCAATCAATAAAAACAATATTCAAATTCATGACAGAAACACCGACTACATACGCATTGATTGACGGCCGCAAAGTCTCCACTGAAATCAAATCAGAGATCAGCGCCAAAGTGAATGAGCGCAAGCTGAATGGAAAGAAAATTCCTCATCTGGCGATCATTTTGGTGGGCGATGATGGAGCCAGTCAGACGTATGTGGATCATAAGGTCAAGTCATGCAAGGAAGTGGGTTTTCATTATACCATGATGCGCTTCGCAGACACAATCAGCGAAGAGAAACTAATGAAGCACATCGATCATGTAAATGATGATGAAGATGTAGACGGGTTTATCGTGCAGCTTCCATTACCTGCTCACATCTCTGTGGAGAAAATAACAGAGCGTATTCGTTCTGATAAAGATGTGGATGGATTCACTAATCATAATTTTGGAAGCATTATTTCAAAAAGTCCGTTATTGCTTCCGGCTACACCTTACGGTGTAATGGAATTATTAAGACGTTATAATATCGAAACAGAGGGCAGGCATTGTGTGGTAGTCGGTGCAAGTCGTATTGCCGGGGCTCCATTAAGTATGATGCTTACGGAACAAGGCAGAGCTACCGTTACGATATGTCATAAATTCACTAACGATCTGGCGAGCTTTACTAAACAGGCTGATATTTTAATCTCGGCAGTGGGTAAGCCAGGTCTCATTACAGAAGAAATGGTGAAAGAAGGTGCGGTTGTTATTGACGTTGGTACTACTCGTGTGGAAGGCCCACAGTTCAAAAATGGTTACGCCATTAAAGGAGATGTGGACTTTAAACCAGTGGCTGCGAAGGCGTCATTTATCACTCCTGTTCCGGGTGGTGTTGGCCCAATGACTATTGCTTCTTTGTTGTTGAATACACTTCACGCTGCGGAAAAAAGAAACCCCTGAGCATTCTTGTGATGCATTAGTGTCTTCGTGACTTTAGTGGCGAACCCAATATGAACACAATATCCCCGATAACAAGTATTGCTCTTCCCTTAATGGAAGACTTCTATACCATTCAGGGCGAAGGATTCTACCAGGGTTTTGCTGCTTACTTCATTCGCCTTGGCGGATGCGATGTAGGTTGCGTATGGTGCGATGTGAAAGAATCTTGGGATGCTACTGCTCACCCATTAGTTTCCGTTGAAGCGATGGTGAATAAAGTGAAAGCAAGTAAATCACCATTAGCCGTAATCACTGGAGGCGAACCTGCTATGCATGATCTTGCTCCATTGACGGAAGCCTTACAAGAAGAAGGAATCAAAACTAATATTGAAACTTCGGGAGTTTATCCGCTCACGGGTAGCTGGGATTGGATCTGCTTCTCGCCAAAGAAATTCAAAACACCACACGATTCCATTTATGCGCAGGCCAACGAATTGAAAATCATTGTCTATAATAAAAGTGATTTTGCTTGGGCTGAAGAACATGCTGCAAAGGTGAATGATGCGTGTGAATTATTTCTGCAACAGAGTGGTCGAAAGAAAAAGAAATGTCTTGCCGTTAATAATCATTGAGTATGTAAAAGCCAATCCAAAGTGGAAAGTGTCCTTGCAGATTCATAAATACATGAATATTCCTTAATTCTTCTTTGATAGATAATGAACATTGAAGAGTTCAGATCAATACTTAATGAGTGGGGGAACGACCGGGTTCCTTTTTTGTTTGCGGTTGATTTTGAAATGAAATCTCCGTTGGCGTGGCGGCTCGAAGAAGTGGATTCAAAAGAGATTTTGTTCAGTATAAACGATTTTTCTAACACAAAATCGCTTCATTCGAAAGAGGGCATTCAACTGGAAAAGTTTCCTGTATCGATTAAGGAATACGAGGGTAAGTTTGATTACGTCATGAGCCGGTTGGCGTATGGCGATTCGTTCCTGACTAATTTAACTATTAAAACAGAGATTAAAATTAATCAATCACTTCGTGATCTGTTTTATTTGAGCAAAGCGAAATACAAGCTTTGGCTAAAGGATCAGTTCCTGGTCTTTTCTCCCGAAATATTTGTCCAGATAAGAGATAAACAAATCTTCTCCTTTCCAATGAAGGGAACGATTGATGCGTCCCTGCAGGATGCACACCAAAAAATATTATCAGACCAAAAGGAAATTTCAGAACATGTTACGATGGTCGATCTTATCCGGAACGATCTTAGCCTGATTGCTTCCGATGTTCGTGTTTCCCGTTTTCGTTATATTGACGAGATTAAAACTACGGATAAAAAACTGTTACAGGTGAGTTCAAAGATCTCAGGTGAACTTTCATCTGACTATCACGGACGAATGGGTGATATTCTGCTTTCTTTATTGCCTGCAGGTTCTGTTAGCGGAGCGCCCAAGACAAAGACATTGGATATTATTAAGGAGGCTGAGCGAGAAATCAGGGGATACTATACAGGGGTATTCGGATATTTCGATGGAGAGAACCTCGACAGCGGTGTGATGATTCGTTTCATTGAGCAGAATGGTGAACAATTCTATTATAGAAGCGGTGGAGGAATAACGACACAGAGTAATTTGGAATCTGAATATAATGAAGCAATAGATAAAGTATATGTCCCGATTGATTGAAACCGTACGTCTTGAAGATGGGAAATTTCAGCGACTGTCATACCATCAGCAGCGAATGGACGATGCATTGGATCACTTTTTCAGGGGAACATTCATTAAACTTGCTAATGAATTGAAACAAATAGATTTCCCAAAACAAGGACTTTATAAATGCCGGGTAATTTATGATTCACATATCCATAAAATAGAATTTGAACCTTATACCATTCGTTTGGTGTCTTCGTTGAAGATGGTAGAAGTTCCTTCTATATCATATCCGTTCAAATGGGAAGACAGAGACAAGCTGATGAATGCCTATGACAAAAGAGGAACGTGTGATGATGTCTTGATTATCAGGAACGGGATGATAACCGATACCAGTTATTCAAACATTGTTTTGAAGCAGGAAGGGGAATGGATTACGCCATCTGTTTGTTTATTGAAGGGAACGATGAGACAGTATCTGTTGGATAGTGGTCGGATCAGGGAAGAGCAAGTATCGGTGAATGATCTTCCCCGCTTTGAAAAGTTTAAATTGATCAATGCGATGATCGGCTGGGAGGGTGAAGAAGTGAATGTTTCCAATATTGTTTAGCTTTATGACATGAAATGCTCATTTACAAGTGAGCTGTTAAGTGTGATGATAGGAGATGGACATTTATTTCATCAAGTACTGTCCAACAGGATTAAAATTAAAGTGGTATTAAGAAAAGGTATATTAAGTAGGTACACATTAAAATAGATGAAATTTTTTATTTCTATTCTTTTTGCATGTAGTTGGTTTGTTTCGTTTAGTCAGAGTGTCTTAAGTTCGAAAGACAAGAAAGCGATAGAGCTTTATACCGTTGCCGATAATTTCCGCGTTCGTGGAGAGTATACGCAGGCTGTGCAGATGCTTCAGCAGGCGTTGGAGAGAGACAAGAATTTCGAGGAAGCATACTTCCGGTTAGGGATCACCTACAAATCCATGCGCCTTTTTGATAAATCAAATGATATCCTGGTGAAAGGATTGCAGGTGACGCGAGATCCCAAACGCCAGAAGGCATTTTTCTTTGAATTGGGAGATAATTATCTGCGTATCGGCAATTATCAAAAATCGCTTGATTTCCTCAACGGCTATCTCGATGCAGAAATGCTCAATAAGGCAAAAATGGATCAGGCAAAATTGTGGAAACGTAATGCGGAGTTTGGCTTGCGTAATAAGAGAAATGAAATGGATTTTAAACCGGAACCTTTGGGAGATACCGTTAACCGGTTTGCAATGCAGTACTTTCCTGTACTCACAGCTGATGAACAACAAATGATTTTTACACGCAGATTGGGAACAGGTCAGGAAGATGACGAAGACCTTGTTGTAGCTACAAGAAAGAGCAATAACGAATGGGGAACTCCGGTTTCAATTTCAAAAAATATCAACTCTCAATTTAATGAGGGTACCTGTACTATTTCTGCTGACGGAAGACAATTGATTTTTACTTCGTGCATCGGTCGCAAAGGCTATGGCAATTGTGATTTATTCGAGAGCAGAAAGGTTGGCGATGAGTGGTCTGTGCCTGTAAATATGGGGCCTCAAATTAATTCAGCAGGATGGGAGTCTCAGCCTTCCTTATCTGCCGATGGAAGAGTGATTTATTTTGTGTCTGATCGCAGGGGAGGGTTAGGGAACCGGGATTTGTATTTTTCCTATCAGCTGGATGATGGCAAATGGACCAAAGCCGAGAATCTGGGTGCTACAATAAATACACCGTATGATGAGATCTCTCCGTTTATTCATGCAAATGGACGCACGCTCTACTTTGCAAGTACCGGCCGGCCTGGCTTTGGCGGTTATGATATATTCAGAACTGAAAAAGAAAATGGCAACTGGACAGAACCGGTTAATTTCGGATCACCGGTGAATAATTTTGAAGATCAGTTTTCATTATTCATTACAGCAGACGGTGAAAGAGGATATTATTCTCATGAAGAAGGCTTTCATCAGGATAAAACTGAGATCTATCAGATTGGTGTACCGGAAGAATTGCGCCCGAAATTCAGAAGTAATGTTGTAAAAGGTATAGTGAGAGATAAGCAATCTAAATTGCCAATAAAATCAAAAGTTGAACTTTTCGACATTCAAAAGAACGAACTCGTCTCAGTGGTTAATTCCGATTCTTTATCAGGAGCGTATTTAATGGTTCTTACTCAGGGTTCAGACTATGCATTATACGTAAGCGCCAAAGGTTATCTTTTCAAGAGCCTTAATTTTAATTACGAAAATGAGAATGTAGCTAAACCAGTGATTATTGACATTGATCTGGATAAAGTCAATGCTGGTGCTATGGTCGTATTGAATAATATTTTTTTTGATACCGATAAATTCGATTTAAAAGAAAAGTCAATAACAGAACTGGATAAGGTCATTCGTTTTCTGACTGACAATCCTTTGGTTAAGGTAGAGATTAGTGGTCATACTGATAATACAGGGTCTGTAGCGCATAACCTTCAGTTGTCGAAAGACAGGGCACAGGCAGTAATGAACCATCTTGTTAATA
>JBGATZ010000114.1:0-11052 GCA_044228905.1 Cyclobacteriaceae bacterium
CCACTTTCGCATGAATGTCGGACAAACCTAATTGAGGAAGATCAACGCGATCGTTACGACCAAGAATCTGCATATATTAAATTGTCCATTACCCTAAAGTCGCAGGACAAATTTAGATGAGCAAATAATTGTCTGACTTTATGGAAATAAAAATGTCCTGTCGATAAATGACAGGACATTTTTATTAAAGATTAATTTACTGTTAACCTTTTACTTTAAAGGAAACAGCGAAGTTTTCCCACTTCAGCGTTACGTTATCTTTTTCAACGGCAATGTTAAATGTTTCAACGAACGTGGTCGTCTTTGTTGACTTCACATTTACACGAAGCGCATCATCTTTGTCTGTGTAATCAAATGCTCCACCCTGATCCCATTTCTTGCTGAAAATGATTACCCAGTCGGTTTCCCCGGGAATTGTGAACAATGCATACTTTCCTGCAGGAAGATCCTTGCCTTCAATCTTTACGGCTTTGCTTACTTCAAAAACGGTAGCTTTGTTAGCACCTGTTCTCCACACTTTTCCGTAAGGATCTTTTTCCCCGATCATTTTTCTTCCACGGGCAGAAGGAGCTGAATAGTTAATAGTGATTTTAGCGCCATCAATTGTTCCTTCCGCTTTTGCCGGAGGGCTCAATGGTTTTTCCTGTGCGAATGAAACACCAGCGATCAGGGTGATTAACGCAACGAATAGAATTACTTTTCTCATAAATTGAAATGTTAGTTTGTTGTTTGTGCTTAAAAGCAAAAAATGCTCCGAAAAGGTAGGAGCATTTTTGCTATTACTAAGACTTAATTTGTGAACTATTTGTTAAACCAAATAACACCTACCCCAAATGCGGGTATGAACGGATGAATTTATCGGCCAAATGGATTTAGTGCAGACAATGCACGCTTGCCGCCACCCATTTTATTCATGGTTTTCATCAGCTTGCGCATGTCTTCAAACTGCTTCAGTAGTTGATTCACCTGTTGAATAGAAGTGCCACTTCCTTTCGCAATACGATTCTTCCTGTTGCCATTAATGATATCCGGATTTTCTCTTTCCTGAAAAGTCATGGAGCGGATAATGGCTTCAATTGGTTTGAATGAGTTGTCATCGATATCCACGCCTTTCATGGCTTTGCCCATACCCGGGATCATACCTAACAAATCTTTCATGTTACCCATCTTTTTGATTTGTTCCAGCTGCCCAAGGAAGTCGTTGAAGTCAAACTGATTCTTACGAATCTTTTTATTGAGTCGGGCTGCTTCTTCTGCGTTGAATGTTTCCTGTGCTTTCTCAACCAACGACACTACGTCACCCATGCCGAGAATCCGGCTGGCCATACGATCAGGATAGAAGCGGTCGATAGCTTCCATCTTTTCACCTGAACTGATGAACTTGATTGGCTTTTCTACCACTCTGCGAATGGACAAGGCAGCACCACCACGTGTATCACCGTCTAACTTGGTCAACACAACACCATTGAAATTCAAACGGTCGTTGAATGCTTTGGCTGTATTCACCGCATCCTGACCCGTCATTGAGTCAACAACGAATAACGTTTCTGATGGATTGAGCGCTTCTTTCAGTTTAGCAATCTCATTCATCATTTCTTCATCAACAGCCAGACGACCAGCCGTATCGACAATGACAATGCGATGATTGTTTTTCTTCGCGTGTTCAATCGCAGCCTTTGCAATTTTTACAGCGTCCTTATTTTCAGGTTCAGCGTAAACTTCTACACCAATTTGTTCACCCAATACCTTTAGCTGATCAATCGCAGCGGGACGGTAGATATCGCAGGCAGTAAGCAACACACCACGACCTTGCTTTTTAAGATAATTGGCCAGCTTCCCCGAAAAAGTAGTTTTACCCGAACCTTGCAAACCCGCAATCAGAATGATGGCAGGATTGCCTTCGATCTTAATGTCTTCACTTTCTCCACCCATAAGAAGCGTAAGCTCATCACTGGTGATTTTAGTGAGCAACTGACCGGGAGAAATAGCGGTGAGCACATCCTGGCCCATTGCTTTCTCCTTGATTTCATCGGTAACTTCCTTCGCTACTTTATAGTTGACGTCCGCATCAATAAGTGCTTTGCGGATTTCCTTTACCGTGGTGGCTACGTTGATTTCAGTGATCCGTCCCTGACCTTTCAGCGTTTGAAAGGCTTTATCCAATTTTATACTTAAACTATCAAACATTGATCGCTGATTTTAAAGATTGAGGGGCAAATTTAATCGGATCGGCCGCTGTAAACAAATCCGTAATGAGGTTCTGAATGTTCTAAATCGTGAAAAAAGAGCGGTTTTCTGCGATTCTTTTACGGATCAGAGCCGATGCATTTTTTGTCGCTTCTTCCGTGGAGGTGAATGGATCGGTTAGGGAAAGGACGTGGCGGATTCCTATTTTTTCCAATTCCATTTTTCTAAGTTCACATACTCCGCAAAGAAGAATGACGGGTTTGTTGAATTTCATAGCTAGGTCTGCTACCGCTGAAACCACTTTTCCGGACAAGGTTTGTGTATCGGCTTTGCCTTCACCTGTAATGATCAGATCTGCTTTTTTGATTTTCTCTTCGAGTTGTGTGGCTTCGATGAGATAATGAATACCTTTTTGCATCTGAGCGTTCAGAAAGACATGAACTCCGCTGGCAATTCCGCCACCTGCGCCTGCACCCGGAAAGTCCGCTGCTTTGTTGAATGTTTTTGCAATTATTTTTTCAAAGTTCCGAAGCCCTTCATCCAGTTTTTTGGCGATTTTGAAATCAGCTCCTTTCTGAGGTCCGTAGATAAATGCTGCTCCTGAAGTTCCGTACAACGGGTTGTTCACATCACATAGTGCAACGAATTCAACTGAACTGAGTTGGGGATGAACATTGGTGGAGGAAATAGTTTGAATGCGGATCAGATTCTCTCCGGTGGGTTTAAGCCTTTTATTATCGCGATCATAGAATTCATAGCCCAAAGCTTCAGCCACTCCGATGCCGGCATCATTGGTGGCACTTCCGCCAATACCGAGTACAATTTTCTTTACTCCCTTATTTATAGCGTCACGAATTAATTCGCCTGTTCCAAGTGTGGTAGTGTAAAGCGGGTTTTGTTTTTCTTTTGAGAGCAACTGGAGCCCGGACGCTTTCGCCATTTCGATGAATGCAGTATCACCCAGATCATTGATTCCATATTCCGAAGTCATCGATTCGAATAACGGTCCATTGACATTGACTTGTTGATTTTTCCCGTTGAAGAATTGTGTAAGCAATTCGCTCGTTCCTTCACCGCCATCTGCCAGAGGTACCCTTATCGTTTCAACTTCGGGGAATAATTCTTTCAACCCGACCTCAACGGAAGAACATACTTCTTCTGCACGCAATGATCCTTTAAACTTGTCAGGAGCGATGAGAATTTTCATAGAATCAGAAACAAAACGATAGCAGTCATGAGTGCAGTTAATCCCTGAATTAACGTGAGAATGGTGAAACTCCGGAATGCATCGCGTGAAGCAATGCCACTAAATTGAGAAACTACCCAGAAGTACGCATCGTTGGCGTGTGAAACCGTCATAGCTCCGCCACCTATGGCAATGACCAACGCTGAGAGATGAGCAGGTGAACTAAAGCCCGCGGCAACAGTGAAAGGGGTCAGTAATGAACTGGTAATGATCATGGAGGAAGTGGTTGAACCCTGCGCAGTTTTCAGAATTGCTCCGATAGAAAAAGCAATGATCAGAAAAATTATCCCTTGTGTTTCTGATTGGCTGATGTACTCTTTTAATAATACATCAAGGCCACTTGTTTTAATTACTGCACCAAATGCACCTCCAGCTCCTACAATTAAGATAATTACTCCCGCGTCTTTCAGTGCTTCAGAAATCCATGAGGGGGAAAGCTTTCGTTGATCTTTTGTGATCAATGGAATAGCCAATACCAATCCGATCAATAAGGCAACGACTGGCTGTCCTGTTATTTTTAAGATAGAAGAAAGTAGAGTTGAGTTTTGGGTGATTACAGGAAAGGAGGCCAGTGCAATCAAAACGATAGGCAGTATCAGTGGAATAAAAGCTTTCCATGCGCTCAGATCTTTTCGCAAATGACTTTCGTTTGCACTTGTTTTCTCAATGATGAGATTCTTCCCCAGCCGTTTAGCAAAGAAAAAAGAAACTAACGCAACAGGAAGGGAAGCGATGATTCCCATTAAGATCATGGTAGAGATGTGTTCACTCATGTTGAGATTAGCTGCTGCAGTTAACGGACCCGGGGTAGGAGGAACGAGTGTATGTGTAGTGTACAACCCGGTTGAAAGCGCCAGGGCGAGTTGCGCTTGCGTGGCGGAGGTTTGAGCGGCAATGGATGGAATGAGTTTTGAAAGAATAATAAATCCGGAATCGCAGAATACCGGAATGCCTACCATCACACCAATGAAAGTCATCGCGAGCACGGCATTCTTTTTACCAAATCCCTGAACAATCCGGTGACTCATCACCTCCATTGCCCCGGTCTTTTCCATTAATACACCAAGACAGGAGCCGATGGCAACCAGTAATCCGATATGCTGAAGCAGTGAACCAAAGCCTGACTGCATCGTGGTAAGAATGTCTGTCAGCGATTTACCCGCAATCAATCCAAATAGGAAAGAAGCAATGATCAATGAGAAAAATGCATGAAGTTTTAAATATCGGGTGAATAAAATGATTGCAGTGATGGAGATCACCAATCCGATGCTGATTTGAAGAATGCCAACATTCATATTTTAACGGAATGAGTAGTATGGAAACGCCTGACCTTTTTTGAATTCATTAATTTCAGCAGACAACTCAAGGAACCCGTCTACATTTTTGAGATTGGCAAAATCACCACTGCCACCACCCGCATCAGGATATGCGATCAACTGACCAGAGTCATTTTCAATTTTCACCTGTAAGAAATAGGTAAGTGGCAGTGAAAATGAAAAATCTTTTCCCAATACAGCAAATGATTTTGTTGGATCAGCGCCCAGACTTCTCATTAGCCAGGGCTGAATGTATTTATAATAACACATGTATGTAGAAACTGGATTGCCAGGCAATGCAAAGACAGTATGTTGTTTGGAAGTACCGAACCAAAAAGGTTTGCCCGGCCGTTGACTTACCTGATGGAATTTTTTTTCAATACCTGATGATTCCAAAACTTCAGGAATAAAATCAAATTTACCTTTCGAAACACCGCCACTCAGAATAATGAGTTCATAGTTGCCCAATATTGATTTTACCTCTTTTTCCAGAATGTTTTTGTCATCGGGTAAATGAAACAGGTCAGCTTTGCCTCCAATAGTTAACAGCGCAGCCTGTAATGCATAATTATTTGATTTGCGAATCTGATGAAGGCCAGGTGTTTCATTGATGTTAACTAATTCATTCCCCGTGGAGATAATGGCAGTTTTGGGAAAAGAAAAGACTTTCACTTCTGACTTGCCAATAGAAGCGAGCAGTGCTACTTCTGCTGGTGAGATCTTCATTCCCGGATTTAATAGTGTTTCACTTCGTTTTGCATCAGAACCTTGCAAATGAATGCTCTGACTTTTTTCAATGGAATTAATAGTAATAATTGCAAATCCGTTTTCGATTTTCACGTCTTCGTAGCGAACTACTGTATCCGCATTTGATGGGAGCACTGCACCCGTCATTATTTCAAGGGCACTGTTTTTATCTTTCAGATCAATTGAAGGCTCACCGGCAGGTAGTATTCCTTGGATTTTAAATTTCCGGTTTCCTTCTATAAAAGAGTTGAACTGTATTGCGATTCCATCCATAGTGGCACGATTGAAAGGAGGTAAATCACGATCCGCTTTGACTTCTTCAGCAAGAATTCTTCCTGTCGCATTCATTAGTTGAACGGACTCTTTTACCGGAGAATATAAATGTTGCTGAATTATGTTCGTGGCTTCTGAAACACTGATCATGAATTCGTTACTTTTGAATAGATTGACTAAAATGAAGAATAAGCAATTTACTCATATTGATGCATCGGGCAACCCTCAAATGGTTGATGTGTCGGCAAAGAAAATGACTCATCGCGTAGCTAAAGCACAGGCTGTCGTGCACTTAAGCAAAGAAATTATTTCCAAAATGAAAGGTGATGAACTGATTACGAAGAAAGGCCCGGTGTTTCAGACAGCCATCATTGCGGGTGTGATGGGTGCAAAGAAAACGGCAGATCTGATTCCATTCTGTCATCCCATTGGTTTGGAAGATTGCCAGATTAAAATATCGGTAAAGGGCAGTCGGGTGATAATCAATTCAACGGCCAGTATCACCTCAAAAACAGGAGTAGAGATGGAAGCCCTTACGGCCGTCTCGGTAGCTGCACTTACTGTTTATGACATGTGCAAAGCACTTTCTCATGACATCGTGATTGAGGAGATAAAATTGATGGAGAAGACTGGTGGAAAGAAGGACTTCAAGCGGAAATAATCACTTTTTATAGTAGACTTTAATTTCTACGCGCCTGTTCCTGGCTCTGTTCTCATCCGAGTCATTGGGAACCAACGGAACAGATAGTCCTTTTCCTTCTGCCTGTAATCGATCTGCGGCAATACCCTGGTGAATCAGATAGTTCTTTATTGCTTCTGCGCGCCTGTGAGAAAGCCGCTCATTGAATTTAGCACTTCCGATATCATCTGTATGACCTGTAATGGTCATCGTTAAAGACGGGTCTTCCTTCAATGTAGTACTCAAGTCATGCAGGAATGATTCAGTTTCGTCATCAAGATCCACACTATTAAACTCGAAGCCAAAGTGAAGCGTGATCTGTTCCATCATCAATGGTTCCTGGGATAGCTTGCCAGCCTCTGCCGATGTTTTAATTGACGAAGAGTCCGTTTTGACAATCTCTACAGGGATGATTTGCTTTTCCTCCATTTTGAGTTGAGTTGTGTCTTGCATGGCAGCTACTGAATCCGTTGCTGATTTCTTTATGATGATATTTTTTGTAGTAGCTCTTTTCTTTTCCGCTTCTGCCTTTCTCTTTGCCTGAATCTTTTTGGTGCGCGTTGTTACAAGCTTCCTGATTTCCAATCCTATTTCCAGGGCACCCAGATTTCCTGCATTTCTTTTGAATACAGGAAAGTCATAGCTCAATCCTGCTGAAAAATTTTCTTTGTGAATCTGAAGTCCCAGTATTCCTGAGCGACCGGGGACATATTTTGTGATCACATCTAACCGGGTAGTTACTTTTCTTGTATTCGCTTCCAGGTCGTATTGAAATTTTGCACCCAGATTTACTACTGCATTTCCACCACTGAGGGTATAGAGTACTTCCGGGAGAATGGCCAGTTTCTTTCCCCGATATACTTGTGTTCCTCCCATGAAAACCAATGTAGCAGGAAGCCGGTTGTCTTTATTAATGACCGAATTAACGGGTTGGTTAAAATCAAACAGTGCAAGACCTGCGTAAGACTTTGTTACTTCTCTTCTATCTCGTGCCAGCCAAAATAGCCCGGTACTGAATGTGGTATAATTGTTTCGAAGCGATCCATCACTTTCACCGTTGGAGAGTGAAGTGTCAAATCCACGGTCAGGAACATATTGAGATCCGGTATAAAATCCACTGTAGTCCAGTTTTTGTGAATGATAAAGTGCTTTGGCTCCGAATGATACAAGTTGTGAATTACTTATTCTTACATTGATCGCATAGCTGAGAGACGCTTCCTGTGTCTTGAATATACCGGAAGAACGATCATCCATAAGGGTTATTCCAATACCTGACCACGGTTTGCCTGTACTTTGATTGAGGAACGGAGCAGAGGCAGAGATGAAGTTACTGTTGAGATTAAAATCTCCCGCTGTTCTCTGATTGCGATATAATGCAGACAGAGAAGCATATTTAATTGTTATTGGGATTAACACGCTGTGAAGAAAAATTATACTGAGAGAACTGGAAGTATTGGGAATAGGCTTTTGAAAAAGAAGCTATCAGGATAAGAATCAGAATAAACAGACGCGGCATCTCTTTCTATTTTACAAGCAACACCGAACCGGACGACTTTCCATTTAATGTGAGCGGTTCTCCTGATGAAGTGCTTCCTTCGATCTTCCAGTAATATAACCCATTGTTTTGAATAGTTCCTCCGTGGGTACCATCCCATCCAATGCGACTGGCATGATTAACATCTTTTGTTTCATACATTACTGTTCCTTCGCGACTAAAAATTGAAAACTTGAATTGAGTGGCTTCGGTGATGCCGTAGATTCTCAGGTCATCGTTTTTACCATCACTATTTGGAGTAAAAAGATTAGGAATGAATCCCATCTCCTGCACATTAACAACTACCTTCCCAGTGGTTTTACATCCGACAGAGTCAGTTGCCACCACAGAATAATCGGTAGTAACAAGAGGTGAAGCCTTTGGATTTGCGATCATGGCATTGTTTAATCCTGTGCCAGGTTGCCAAACGTAACTTTTAGCTCCAGTTGCCAGCAAATCAATACTTTGTCCTTTGGAAATAGTAAATGCTTCTCCATTAAAGGTGAGTGAAGGCTTGCTGATATGAAGAATGAATTCTTTTTGATAAGCGCATCCGCCTTCGCTGGAGGCTTTAACTAATACCGTTTCATCTTTTGCTATTTTTAATGTGATAGAGTCACCACTCGAAGTCTCCTGTCCAATCGTCCATAATACATTTTTCCATCCGGGATGTATGCCTAGTTTAAAAGCGGTATTTTCACAAACGAAATGGGTTTGTTTTTCCGAAACAGAATTTTCGTTCAGGTTGATGACCCAGACTCTGTTTTGGGAGCAATCATTGGTCTTTGGGATAAATGAATAAAGCGTATCATTTTTTGTAGCTACGAAATTGTAAGTGGCGCTTATTCCGATAAACCCTTTCTTCATTGAAAACCAGTAGGAGGGAAGTTCAGTAGTCAATACAGTAGGCGTATTCTTGCACACCTGCACATACACGTGTTTGATGTCGAAGCAATTTGAAATGGTGTTGCAAGCCAATCCGGAACAACCTGTGCCAGGATTCGATTCTTTACAGCTGCCTCCGTTGAATGCATTGTCAATAGCCTGTACACTATAGCTATATTGCTGATCAGATAATCCCTTGATGATTGCAAACTGATTGGTGGTCTGGCTGCCATGTATCGAACGTTTACGGTGTTGGGTAGACAGATCAAAGTCAGGTGATACAATTTCATTCCCTGACTTGTCGAACAAAAAGAGATCGTAAGTTAATGCTTCTTTAGCCGTGTGATCATCTGATGATTGTTCCCAATAAATGAAAGTGCCTTGTGGGGTGTTGATCCCAAAGCCTAAAGAAACTTGCGCTGGATTTGCGTTGTGCTGTATGGTAGTATTCTCCAATACATGAAAAACATGATAGTCGGCAGAGTCAATCACACGAAGCAGATCCAGATCTCCATCCCGATCATAATCACCAAATTGTTGTGAAGTCAAGCCAGTCGTATCCAGCGGTATCAGTGTTTTATTATTCTGTTGAACAAGACTAAACCGATCCCCATTTAGGTGCCGTCCTGAAAAAGAAAGGTCAACCAAGCCATCTGAGTTAAAGTCGGCAGAAAAGAGTTGATTTGGGCTATATCCAGCGAGGGAGTCGGTAAGTGTAAAATTATTCCCCTGTGCGATGTATGATCTTATCTTATGGTCATCGCTTCCAATCAGGAGATCAAATAACCCATCGTGATTTATATCTCCGGTTTCAAGAATTCCGGTATGTGGATGACTGATGTTTTGTCTTTTGAATTTAAATCCTTCCTCATTGAACAATGTAAAAAGAATAGCTGTTTCGCTCAGGTTTTTTCCGGAGAGGACAATGTCCATCTTTCCGTCTTTGTTAAAGTCACGTGTGCTCAATCCCGAGATGATCAATCCCGAAGAATCATATTTTTGAATGAAGCCATCAGCGGTGGTTTTTAGTATTTTTAAAGACTGACTTCCTGTAAGAATAACATCAGGTAATCCATCATTATCAAGATCGGCAAAGTGAATGTTTGTTGCTTCAGGCGAAGGTTTTTCGTCAAGTGCAAATCCAAAATTTTTCTTGTTGATGAGTGAAATAATGACCGGATTTCCATTTTGTTTTTTTGCAATCATTACCAGGTCAGTAAAGTTGTCACGGTTAATATCGGTGAATGCATAATCAAGTATGGTGGCGTTGTATGTTGTTACCGGTGCAGGGGTAAATTCAAGTGTCGATGCATTCTTAAATGGTTTTATCTGCCAGTCTTGTGATTTATTTTTTCCACTTACTACCACATCGAGAAGGCCATCATTATCAAGATCCGCCCATTGTGCACTTGCTGTGGAAAAGGAATTATCTCTCCATGAAAGTTTCTTTTGAAAAGTTTGGGCTACTACCTGCAGAGAACTTATCGATATCAGGAGAATCGTTATGATGCTTTTCATTGATGATTGATTAAGCGGATACTTTTCCTATTTTATTTTTTCAAGACGGAAAGTAAGCGGAAGAGATATTTTGGCCCGTGTTGGGTTGCCGTTCATTGTGGCAGGCTTCCAGGCCGGCATTTGTGCAATCAGGCGATATACCTCTTTGTCAAAGGGAGCGCCTAATGACTGAACAACTTTTACTTCCTCCGGCCTTCCATCTCTTCCAATAATGAAGCTTACCGTAACGATGCCCTGAATGGAGTCTTTTACTGATTCTTTAGGATAAGTCAATTCTCTATTGAAATACTCATAGAGATTTGGGAATCCTGCAACGGGTTCAGCTTCCGAGTAGATGGAACTTGTTGCTACGCTATCAACGGGGGTTGGGGTAATTTCTTTTTCTGAGATCTTTTGCTTTTCTGCGGTTGATTTTTTTTCAGGCTTTGTAATGATTACTTCCGCCTTCTCTTTAATGTCTGGTTTTTTATTTTCCGCGCTGGTTTGTTCTGATTGTGGCGTAGCTGGTAAGGTGGTTTCGGTTCTGGATGGTACCACTTTCCCCGTGTGATTCTGTAATGATAGAAATATCACCGTTCCTAAACTGGCCATTAATGAAACCGTAATGGCCGTCCAGACGATTCGTAATGTATGTTTTCTCTTCAACTCAATGAGATTGTTCTCCGTC
>JBGATZ010000115.1:0-11076 GCA_044228905.1 Cyclobacteriaceae bacterium
GACATCATTATACAGTTCGAATACAAAATCGAATATGAAAAGATGAATCTGGACACGGCTATCTATTGTGGTTTAATCATCAATGAGCTGATCACGAATTCGATGAAGCACGCATTTACGGGCCGCGACAAAGGCACCATCAGGGTGTTCCTGCATAAAGCGGGTAAGAAACATCAATTGATTATTGCCGATGATGGTTCCTCCTTACCGGAGCAAATTGTGCCGGGAAAAAGCGGATCGTTCGGCATGCAGATGCTGGACATTTTCGTGAAACAGCTGAATGGGAAAATGGAAATCAAACGCGGTGAAGGCACAACGTTCGATATCCTCTTTGGATAAAAAGAAAAAAAGGTTGACTGATAAAATACAAAAAATAGCAAACACTATCAACTCCCGAATTCGGGACAAGAGGCTACTTATATTTTATGCATATTAAGCGAACATGAAAAGTTTATTTGGGTAAAATGATTCTTATTAAGAACTTATATACATCACATTCTAACAATCAAAGTCATGCATAAAGCGGGAATTTTAATTGTTGAGGATTCATTCATTGTTGCCTATCACTTACAGGCTACGTTGGAGGGTGAAGGGTATACGGTAATCGGTAAATGTGATTCCGGTGAATCGGCCATTGCATTTGCAGAGCACACACGCCCCGACCTGGTGTTGATGGATATCACATTGAGTGGTACGATGGACGGAATTCAAACTGCAGCACTAATGAAATCCAGGTTCAACGTGCCGGTCATTTACATCACAGCCCTCACTGATAAAGACACTATTGGCCGGGCCAAAATTACCGAGCCGTATGGCTATCTCACCAAACCATTTGAAGACCGTGAAATCTTTACCGTCATTGAAATGGCTTTGTACAAGCACGATATCGAATCACGGTTAAAGCAAAGTGAAGAGCGCTACTTCTCCACCGTGAATTCAATCAGCGATGCGGTAGTAACGATCGACAGAGACTATTCGATCGCTTACATGAATCCCAGTGCGATCGGTCTTACCCAATGGTCATTGAATGATGCATTCGGAAAATCAGTGGAGAAGGTGATGCAATTGAGAAACGAGTATAGCGGAGAAACCGAAGTGAATCCCGTGCAATGTGCCATCGGCATGGGTAACCTGAATCAGATGCCGGATGGGTTGATCCTGATCAGCAAGCAAGGTAAAGAATTGCCCATCGGAGAAAGTAGTTTAAGTCCGTTGCTCGACAACAAGGGAAATTTTGTCGGGTTGATTATTGTTTTCAAAAACCTGACGGAGAAAAAGGAACACGAACGGCTGATCACTGAAATGGAACGTCATCGCATGGCCGCGTTAATCGAGGGTCAGGAAAAAGAACGCGCACGCATCGCCAAGGATTTACATGACGGGTTAGGACAAATGCTCAATGCCATCAAGATGGGAATTGGTTCATTGTCAAAAAATGCTCCGGAAGCAACTTCACTATCAAAATTAATGGATGAAGCGATCCAGGAGTCGGTGCGCATTTCTGAAAACCTTCTTCCGGCCAAGCTGCGTGATTTCGATCTGGCTACCTGTCTTAAATCACTTTGTGTTCAGGTCAACGCTTCCACCCAGTCGCAGATTTCTTTTGACAATCTGAGCAGTGATTTGAAAATGAATCAATCACAAAAAGTGAATTTCTACCGCATCGCACAGGAAGCAGTGAACAATGCAATCAAACATGCCAAGGCAAACAGCATCAGCGTACAGCTGAGTGAAGAAAGTGATTTTGTGAGACTGAGCGTGGAAGATGACGGATCAGGAATATCGCAGGAACGAAGAGCCGTAAGGCAAAACGGATTAGTGAACATGCGCGATCGCGCGGAAATCATGGGCGGAAAATTAACCATTGAAAGTGATCCGCAACGTGGTACAATGATTATTGTGGAAGTTTCAACTGATAAATTATTGCAGGATGTATAAATTCAAAATTCTTATTGCAGACGATCATTCAATGATTCGCGATGGTGTGAAGACACTACTGTCAAAAAACAAAGACCTCACCGTGGTTGGAGAAGCCTCCAATGGAACAGAAGCGGTAGCTAAATACGAAGAACTAAAACCGGATCTTGCTATTCTTGACATTTCAATGCCAGAGCTCAATGGCATGGAAGCCGCGCAGCAGATATTGAGAAGTGACACTGAAGCAAAAATCATCATTCTGTCGATGTATGACGATGAAGATTACATCAGCCGCTGCATGGAGTATGGTGTAAAGGGATACGTGGTGAAAAACGAAACAGGTGAAGAGCTGGATTATGCAGTGAAAACAGTGCTGAAAGGACAAAATTATTTCAGCTCTCAGGTTCAGCAGGCTATCTTTAAAAAATACTCCAGCAACGTAACGAAGAAAAAAGAAAAAGAGCCGGACATAAAACTCACCAGCCGGGAAGTGGAGATTGTGAAATTGATTTCAGACGGCCTTACCAGTCAGCAGATGGCAGACCGGTTGTTTATCAGCCCGCGAACAGTGGAAACCCATCGTGCAAACCTGATGAAAAAAACAGGAGTAAAGAATTCCATTGAGCTGGTAAAGAAAATGGAAAAAATGGGCGTGCTTTAATAACCTGATTCCTTAGGTAGTTATACGTATGCATGCCACGTATAACTACGATTCAAAAATCCAAGTAAACAACTATTGAAACGGCTGTTCCATTGCTTCAACTTTACATTGAAAAAGGAAGAGCCGTGATGGATGTGAATGTAAAGGTGACCAGCGAATCAGAAAACCATTTTTTTGATGGTGTTCAAAGTACAGATCTGTTTTTAAAACTGCTAAATCATAAAAAATTTGCTTTAGCACTGACAGACGATAACGGCAATATCATTTTAAGCAACAACCTGTTCATCAAAAAAGTATTGCAAGGTCCGGCACGTCCTGATTTTCGGGCGATCATCAAAGAAGAAAATGGCCGTCCTTTTCTTACCGAAGATCAGGTGATTCATTTCAACACCGGCAACCAGGTGATTGAACTCACTTTTCTAAAGCTGGTAGAAAAGCCCGAAGGAGCCGGCTATCTCTGGATGGTTTCCAATGACATCGAAGCAACGCTGCATCATAAAATCACTGCGTTAAAAAATCTATATCGATCATTTATCGATACTTCGTTTGAGTTAATATTCAGAACGTCAGTTGAGGGGCAGATCCTGTTTTGCAACAGCTTGTTTCTTCAGAGCTTTGGGTTTGATGATTATAAAAAATTAAAAGGAAGCCATCTTGCTTCCCTGTTCGAAAGTGAGGAACAGTATAAAGAAACAGCGGAGAAACTCCTGAGCGAACAACGGGTGGACGGAGAAATCATTTTCTTCAGAAAACCGGGAGGAAAGCGGCTGACGGGAAAAGTTAACTGTCATTTTCACACAAACGAATCGGGAGTTGCATTATATACCTGGACAGTACTGGATATCTCCCAGCAGATTGAATCCGAAACAATTTTAAAAACCCGCAACGATGAGCTGGCGAAAGTGAATCACCAGATGGAGCGTTTTCTCTATAGTACTTCTCATGATCTTCGTTCGCCCATCACTTCCATCCTCGGTTTGGTGAACCTGGTTCGCATGGAATCAAAGGAGCCGGTAGTATTGGATTACGTGGCTAAAATCGAATCCAGCACACAGCGCCTGGATAAAATTATACGCGACATCATGACCTTTTCGCGTGCCACTTATAAGCGGTCAGGTTCTGAACGGATTAATTTTGATATTCTTTCCTGGAAAGCGTTCAATAATTACCGCAGTGATCCCCACAGTAAAAAGATCCACTTTGAAGTAAAATCAACCGGTGATGCACCGTTTTACGGAGACTCAGAACGCCTCGATATCATTTTTGATAACGTAGTGCGCAATGCCATTCAATTCTATGATTCCAATAAATCAAGACCATTCATACAGGTAAACATCACGTCAACCAAAGCCAATTCATTAGTTGAATTCATAGATAATGGAATAGGAATAGGCAAGCAGCACCAGGATCATATTTTTAACATGTTCTACAAAGCCACTCATTTCTCCCGTGGTGCAGGACTCGGATTGTATATTGTAAAGGAAACCGTAGAAAAACTGGGAGCCACCATCAGCCTGGAATCAGAGATTGGCTTTGGAACGGTATTGCGTCTTACCATTCCAAATGATCCTAAGGGACATCTTCTCGAACGCAAAATTCAATTAATGCATCAAGGGTAATTCATACCCCAATTTGTGTAAATACCTGTCAGATTCTCATCGCATTCGAGTGCAAAAAATGGTCCCTTTTCAGGGCTCCGTATATCTACGTATTCACATTCAGTAGAAAGAAGTAAAAAAAAATACATCAATACTCGGATTTCCCTGCCCTTTCGCAGAAGATACTTTTGTATACGCTTTCACGCTGAAGCGCAAACAAAAAAGTAACATCATGAAATCAGGAGCAATCGCACTGTCAATTGAAATCAGAGAATCAAAAAACAAGAACCAGAAATTTCATTTCAATGAAATCATGTTACAGGCAGTGCTCTCCGGACTCAGCGTAGTATATAGTGAAGTGTTCATCTGGCAGACCGGCAATCATCTTGCGGTGTGGGTGGTGGGTGACAACACCGACTTGTTACTTCAATCCTTTACTCATCACCGGGTACATTACAAGAAAATACAATTACTGGAAGGAACACCTGCGCACGATTTATTAGAACAGATTGCAGGAGGCAGAGCATGGAGCGATTGCAGCATGACCGATAAACTTGAATCATTTCACAGAGCTTACCAGCTATCCACTGAACTGGATTGCCTGGGATCTACCCTGTTTCCAATGATGACCAAAGGCGATTCTTTACTACGCAATCATTCGTTCATCACGGGTGCTGTCAATTCCTGGACATTCGGAAACAAAAAAGGAACAGAAGCAGATTCAATGCTGTCCGAAAAAATCCGGATCAATAATACCAATCTGTTCTATCGTTTCTCCGTGAATTAGAAATCAATAAAGCCACACTATCAAAAAGATCAAAAACATAAAACCCCAACGAGTCATGAAAAAGAATTTATATCAGGAAAAAGGAAATGGAATTTCGGGCGGCACGGTATCCAAAGCCGCTGAAGTTGAAACGGTGATTTCAGACATGCAACGCAAGCTGGAAGAAATGCAGCGCGTAGCCGAACGCAACACACAAGCGATGTATGAAGCCGTTGACTCCATCATTCAAATAGATTCAGCTAAAAACATCATCTTCTACAATAAGTCGGCCGAGAAGATGTTTGGATTCACCCGTGAAGAGGTAATGGGAAGAAATGTAAAAATGATTGTTCCAATCGAACATCAGGCCAATCACGATCAATATGTAGACAGCAATGTAAAAACCGGTGTAAACAAAGTAGTTGGTGTGGGCCGTGATCTGGAAGCTACCAAAAAAGACGGAACCCGTTCTGGATCAATCTTTCTCTTAGCAAAACCGTGGTGGAAGGTGACACACAGTTCACTGCTTTCATCAAGGATATTACCCAGCAGAAAAGAGCAGCACTTGAAATTGATGACCTGCAGCGTGAATTAAAAACACGTATGGATCAGATCAACGTGGCTTGCGTTGTTTCGGAAGCTGACTTAAAAGGTGACATCACATATGTAAATGATCTGCTCTGTGAAATATCTCAGTACACAAGAGAGGAATGTATCGGGCAGCCGCACAGCATGTTCCGTCACCCCGACATGCCAAAGTCGGTATTCAAAGAGCTCTGGTCAACGATAGGACGCGGAAAAATATTCAGAGGCATCATCAAGAACAGAAAGAAAGACGGAAGTCCATACTGGGTTGATGCGCTGATTGCTCCGGTATTAGGTCCTAACGGAAAACCGATAAAGTACATTGGCGTACGTTATGTGATCACCGAGCAGATTGTTCGTGAAGAAGAGTTAAAACAAAAGGCAGAAGAGCAGGGAAAAATCATTGACGTAATCAAAGCCATGGCTGCCGGAGATCTTTCTCAGCGTGTAGATAGCGATACCGATCTGGCAAAGCAGGTCAACTCAGCGCTGAACACTTTAACCTCTGTATTGACAAACATCAGCCAGGGATCAGATGTAGTTGCCAAATCATCTGACCTGTTGCAGAAGAAGGCAGAAGAAATGAAGCGAAGCACCAACGAAGTAGCTACTTCTATTTCTCAAATGGCAAAAGGCGCTCAGGACCAGGCTGCACGTACCGATGAATCATCCAAACTGATTAATCATGTAATGAATTCATCCAACGACATGGAGAAGAAGGCCAACTTCATTAATAAGACGGCAGAGAAAGGATTGGAAAGCTCCAACCAGGGTATGAAAACAGTGAAGGTATTGGTTAACAACATGAATGGCATTAAGGAATCTGCCGGTCAGACTTCCCAATCAATCAGTGTATTGACCAAACGCACGGAAGAAATCGGACGCACACTGAACGTAATCACAGATATCGCCAGCCAGACAAACCTGCTTGCGTTGAACGCGGCAATCGAAGCAGCACGTGCAGGAGACGCAGGTCGCGGTTTCGCAGTGGTTGCCGAAGAGATCCGCAAACTGGCGGAAGACTCACGCAAATCTGCTGTAGAAATAGAAAAGATCATCGGTGATGTACAAAAAGATACGCAAGCCGCTGGTAAAGCAATCGAAGCAATGGAGTCAAGCGTGAAAGAAGGAAATAAATCAAGTAACGAAGCGGAAGTGATCTTCCAGGAAATTGCCAAGTCAAGTGACGAAACATTCAGCGCATCAAAGGAAATTCAGGCTGCTACGGTAAGTCAGAAAGAATCGATCAGCAGCGTGGTGAAAAACTTCGAACAGATCGTAGTGGTTTCCGAAGAAACTGCAGCAGGAACACAACAGGTAGCAAGCTCCAGCCAGCAGATGAGTACCGGCATGATGGAAATCGCCAAAGCAGGTGATGAACTCTCAGCGGTGGCAGCCGAACTGCAGGCAGGCATACAGCAATTCAAACTAAAAAAATAATCTCTGATCTCAACACTATAACTTTTACTTGTATGGCAGAGAATCATAAAACCAATGAACAGCAGAAGAACCAGGGACGCACGTTGCAGATCGTGGTTTTCAAACTGGGCAACGAAGAATATGGTCTTCATATCGATCAAATCAAAGAAGTTGTTATCACACCCAATATCACGAAGATGCCTCAAACGCCTTCGTATGTAAAAGGCGTAGCCAATATCCGCGGAAATGTGATCTCCATCTTCGACCTGGAAGAACGATTTGACCTTACCCGCACCATTCAGGGACAGGGTAGCAAATACACCCTTGTAGTAGAAAGTGATGAAATCAAGATGGGCTTACTGGTTAATGAGGTACCCAATACGGTATCTGTAAACCCATCAGATCTTGATGAATCGATCGGAATCATCAATGATGCAAATTCAGAAACAAACTATATCAAAGGAATTATTAAAACAGGTGGACGTCTCATTATCCTGATCGACATTTTCAAAGTGATCGATCACGAAATGACCAACGCAATCAAAAAGGCAGCAGTAGCAGCATGATTGAATACAAATTAAATATTGGGGATGTGGCCACTTCGAGTGGTAAGGTCAATTACACTTGTTTTGGGTTGGGTTCGTGTATTGGTCTTTTTTTGCAAGATCGCGTCACTGGTTTTTCCGGTGGCGCGCACATCCTGCTCCCCGACTGGGAACTATCATCTTTTACGGATGCCAAGTTTTATAACGTTACCTCGGCATTGAACGAAATTCTCTCCCAGTTTAAAACCAATGGTATCTCAACAACGGCCTTACGTGCAAAAGTAACCGGTGGAGCAAACGTAATCAGCCTCAACGGAAAAACAGGAGAACGCAATGTACAATCCATCATCAAGCATCTCACCCAGCACAAAATTTACATCGCTGCTTTAGATGTGGGTGGCAATCTCTCACGCACCGCACGCTTCGAAAGCGAAACAGGAAAATTAACAGTGAAAACACAACTTAACGAATACAAAATACTTTAACCTTTTAAAATCAAAATTATCATGACAAAGAGCGTATTAATCGTTGACGATTCTCTCTACATGCGTACTCTTATAAAAGATGCTCTGGAAGTAGGAGGATACAATGTAGTAGGACAAGCAGCTAATGGTGAGGAAGCGATTGATCTTGCTTTTGAACTTCAGCCCGACCTGATCACGCTGGATAACATTCTTCCGGATATGATCGGTACAGATATTCTGAAAGTATATCAGGAAGAGGGATTAAAATCAAAGGTGGTAATGATTAGTGCAGTTGGCCAGGAGTCGGTAGTGAATGAGGGGTTACGTTTAGGTGCAAAAGCATACATCGTAAAACCATTCACCAACGAACAATTAGTTGAAGCGATCGCCAAAGCCTAATCAGGAACATTAATGTCAGCCCCGCCTCGCATCCGAACACTACTCATTGATGATTCCGCTTTTATGCGGAAGGTAATCAGCGACATTATCAACAGCGATGAAGCCATCGAGCTGGTGGGTATCGCTCATAACGGGCAACAGGGATGTCAGATGGCGGATGAGTTGAAACCAGATGTGGTCATCACGGATATCGTTATGCCTGACTATGACGGGTTATTCGTACTGAATTCACTCATGGACAAAAGACCGGTACCTGTCATTGTATTGAGCTCGTTGGAAAAAACAGATTCACGTGTATTCGATGCACTTCAGCACGGAGCCTTTGAATTTGTAGACAAGCCTACCAACATAGATTCAGCAAACAGCAGGGACTATAAACTTCTTGATCTCATCAAAGAAGCTTCCCGCTCAGACGTCACGTTGTTGAAGGCAAAACAACTTGCCAAGAAAAACGGAAACGTACATAGTTTCGGCAAAACACTTAACTATGAAATTGTTGTGATTGGCGCTTCCACCGGTGGACCAGGTGCAGTAGAACACATCATCAGCAATTTGCCCAGCAATCTTAAAATTCCGGTAGTCGTGGCTCAGCATATGCCACAACGTTTCCTTGAAACATTTACACAACGACTAAACGAACAAGGTCCTTTCCCTGTCAAATTAGCAAGACAGGGCGAATCATTAAAAGGTGGGATAATCTATATCGTACCCGGACAAGCTAACACGCGAATTGAACAAAGCGTTTTTAACGGAACTTACCTGTTCACCTTTACAGAGAAAAAATATTCAGAGTTCAACTACCCTTCCATTGACTGTCTGTTTGAATCAGTAGCTGACACATTCGGAAAAAATTCTATTGGTGTGATCCTCACCGGTATGGGTAAAGATGGAACTCATGGACTGGGGAGAATAAAAGAAATGGGAGGATACACCATTGCACAGGACGAAACGTCATCAGTGGTTTATGGAATGCCAAAAGCGGCTTACGAGTTTGGTGCTGTTCGTCAGGTGGTAAGTCTTAAACAAATACCAGGTTTTATCATTAGTTGCTTATAGAAAAGATTTTAACAATTGAGTTATGAAAGATAAAGAAGGCGAATACACGGAGATTTTTCTTGGTGAAGCTCTTGATAACTTTGAACAGATCAATCGCCTGCTGACTAATCTTGAAAAAGATTCTTCAGACAAAAACACCATACATGCCCTTTTCCGTATTACACACACGTTAAAAGGAAACGCTGCCGGAATGGGCTACCAGGGAATTGCTGAAATGGCACATATCCTTGAAGATCTTTTTGGTGAAGTGCGTGATGGGCGCATTGCACTCGGCACAGATCTTTTTGCCTCGGTATTTAAAGCAGTAGATGTATTAGGCAATCTGATCAATGCCGTACGTGATAAATCAGAAGTAAAATATAAAGGAATTAAAACGAAGCTTGAGGTACTAATCAAGCGCGCAAAGGAAGCGAAGCTTGAGGTACTAATCAAGCGCGCAAAGGAAGAAGGAAAGGTTGCAAAACCAATTTCACAATCTGAAATCACCGAACCATCTCCTGAAGAAGAAAATGGTGAAGAAAATCATTCCTCCGATGAAATAGATAATAAGATTTCATTTTCCGATCTCGTGCAGGTTCCTGTTCGCAAGCTGGACAACCTCCTTAACCTGGTAGGAGAACTGATTATAGAGAAAGATCGCATCCTTGCCTCACAAACCTTAAATGGCATTCGTTCCTCCAATGAATATGCACGCCTGAGCCGGATCAGCTCCGATCTTCAATATTCTGTTATGGATGTACGTATGGTGCAGGTTGGATTCCTGTTCAATAAATTCCACCGGGTTATTCGTGACGCTGCTTCTATTGAGCAGAAAAATGTGAAACTCAAACTGGAAGGAACCGATACTGAAATTGACCGTAACGTACTGCAGGTGATCAGCGATTCATTAATTCACCTTATTCGTAATTGCGTAGGTCATGGCATTGAATCTCCGGAAGAGCGTATCAGCGCGGGAAAACCGGAAGAAGGCGTAGTTACACTCAGCGCCCGGGGGGAAACCGATGCTGTACTGATTGAAATCAGCGATGATGGAAGAGGATTGAACTATGACAAGATCAAGAGCAAAGCGATTGTCAGAGGGCTGGTTACCGCAGAAGAAGCCGAAAAGCTAACGAAGGATGAATTGAGTATGATGATATTTGAACCGGGATTTTCTACCATGGATCAGGTGACTGCCATTGCAGGGCGCGGGGTAGGCATGGATGTAGTAAAGAAAACACTGGATTCCATCGGAGGTATCATTCGCCTGGTGAGTATCCCCGGGCAGGGAACTACCATTCAGTTGAGTCTTCCTTCCTCAATGGCTGTAAAATCATCTCTCCTATTCGAACTCAAAGAAGAAATCTACGCTATTCCGTTGGCTTATACCGAATCAGTGATCTCTCTATATAAGCAAGACATTCACAAAGCAGGTGGCGGGCTGGTTGCCACACACCTCGGGAAAAATATAGCCGTTGTATTTCTCAAAGATGTATTTGATCAGCAGGTCGACAAATCCGGCTACAACTCCAATGTGCTTCAAACCACATTTGACCGCATCCATCCGGAACAAAAACTGGAGATCGTTGTGGTGAGCTTCAATAATCGCACCGTTGGCTTCGTAGTGGATAAATTACTTCAACAAAAAGAAATTGTAGAAAAACCATTGATGAAACCCGTGGACAAA
>JBGATZ010000116.1:0-11305 GCA_044228905.1 Cyclobacteriaceae bacterium
ATAAAAACTGTAGTAAACTTTAATTTCATAAGCCATTATTTTGAATGTGGGCTAATGAACGGAGAGCCAAGGGAAAGTTGCTCGCTCAAACCTCAGTTGAGGTCTGATCCAATCCGTCTGGACTGCTTTTTGAAGACCGCGTAAAAAGTGGCTTTGGAATTAAAGCCTGCTTCCTGAGCAATGCCTAATAAATTGAGATGTTTGTTTTCCGGACCCTGAGCAAGTCGTTTGAACTCCTCAACACGATAATCATTAATCAAATCAAAAAAATTTCCCTGATAAGAAGTGTTGATTGCCTGTGAAAGCTGATGTTTTGGAATCTTTAGTGAGTCAGAGAGGTCGGTCAGAGTTAGATCTTTCTTCAGATAAATCCTTTCCCTGATCAGAAGTTCTTTCAGCCTTTCAAATATCAAATTCAAATCATCTTCTTCCAGATTTGATTTTTTGTATTTCACTTCCTCCGTCACTTCTACTTCCTTGGCCATTCCAGGACTCTCAGGAATAGTGGGTACAATTCCAAAAAGAACGGGTACTGTAAGAGCCTTATACGAAAGCCAATAAAAAACAAAAACCACACCGATGAAATGAAAATGATAAATGTCTGAAAGAAATGACCAGCTAAACACTCGACCAAAAAAAGCAAGCACTCCAAAAATGACAGTGACACACAAGAATATCAGAAAATCTCGTAGCCATTGTATCCGAACAGATTCCACGGAAGAGAATTCCTCGGAGGCTTTTTTCTCTATTCTGAAATAATAGGCAAGACTTAAAAACTGAAAAGCAATTTGTATAATAGAGACGAATTGATTGATCCATCCAAAATCATCTTCTGAAGCTTTTTCAAAATTATCCAAGTAGATTCTTTTTTCTTCAGCACTCAGCGTGTAATACGGAAGTAAGGAAATAAACACAATCAAAAACGGAATGAAGAACCAGCCGTTCTTCCACCATACAGAAGGTAATGTCTTGGTAATAGACTGAACAAAAAGAAAAATCAGCGGACCATAAATAGTCCCCAGTATCCAGGAGACTTTACTCAGATGAGGAAACGTAATGAAGAATTCGCGCTCATCAAAACCCACTAAAACCAGATGAAAGGAAAGAATGAAAATTAAAATGGATAATATTCTATCTGCAGGCTGATTGATCCTCGATCGAAACAGAAGCCATCCCAGGAATAATCCCTGAATGCTTGCTGCACCATAAATGATTTTGATGAGAAGAAATTTATCCAAGAGAGGAACTCCTATTGATTTTCCAATTCCCTGATCTCAAAGTCTTTTCCTTTTCCAAACTTGAGCACATCTTTCAGATTAAAGCGCTCAAGGGTGGTCAGGTCCTTTACTTTAAAATCATTATGAAGGATGCGTTCGATTTCAAATTCATAGCGATCACCATAATTGACAAGGCTATATTTTTTACCCACACGCAGTACGTCAAATGCAAGTCCCGCCATAATTATAAATCTTCTTCGCGCTCCAGCATCAGGATCGATGCCTGAGGAACGATATAATACTTTTCACTTTCGTACATCACCTCAATCGCATTCTTCTGAAGGAAAATTGCCAGATCACCTTCCTGCGCCTGAAGCGGAAGATATTTTACCTGATCTTCCTTGCCTCTCCACATATCGTCTTCATCGGCAGGCAGCGGCAATGGATAACCCGGCCCGACTTTAATAACATAGCCACTCTGAATTTTTTCTTTTTCCTGAACGCCTGGAGGAAGGTATAAACCGCTATCCGTTTTGTCGGTATGTTTACCAGGCTTGATGAGTACGCGATCTCCTACTACAATTAATTTCTTCAGCTTATTGTCTGCAGTGACTTTCATTTCTTCCGTTTCAAATAAAAACCAAAGTTGGCACAAAAAGATTTCTTATGCACCAACCGATTATTAAAAAATCGAAAACGGATTGCCTACTTTTCGTTGTTTGGGTGCAACGGAGAAACAATAAACGAAGAAGCCTGATGTGGAATCGGGGCACCTGTCTTTATATCCGATGGTCTTTTCGCCAGGCGCAAAGCTCCTAAATAGAAAACATACGCGGATACAGCAAGGAATACGTGACTGATATCGATATAATTGAACCACTTGCCAAACGAGATCTTAAATATGAAAAAACCTGAACCGATACAAGTGATCGCCACCGCTTTCAGAATAGTAAGGCTGCCCTTGTCTTTTGTCTTGTAATAGGTATAGGCATGAAAAGTGGAAACTATTGCAAGCAACCCATATCCGGAATGAACTTCCACCCACTTGAAGTTGAGCGTAGTCATGGTAATGGTCATGATTGTAAGCAATTCCACTAAGTTGAAATACAAAAAGAATTTTGAAAGACCCGGCTTGATCAGTGGCTTTGCATGTGCAATAGCCGAACGTTCAACCAATGCTACAGATACCATACTCACAATCCATCCCGGAAGTTTCCATCCGAAACTCAACGCATATAAAAATCCATGACCGATTACTCCTCCCAGGAACGTAGCAATGCCCATCAAAAGAAAATAATACCGGAAGTACATTTGAGAGCGCCCCGGAAGTTTTCTTTTATTCAATTGATAAAAAGCATAGAAACAGACCGAAGCAACGATAACGTCTGTTAATGTAGCCATCGGTTCATCTATCCGAATACCGAATAGTTGAATGGAAGTCTGAACAAGATTAGTGCGTGGGTCAGTCATAGTCTTAAAAGCAACGGATCAGAATTTGAAAAGATTCAGTTTTTACACAGAAAACCCCTTTTCTTCTCTTTTAGCCGTGCCCCCTACGGCTTAAATTTTTATGCCAACAACTTCAACTGAATAGATTTGCCTGATCTACATTTTTAGAATCTTCCAGGTCAGTAGAATAAAGTGGCAGTTTGTTCAATTCTCGTGAAAGGTGCGATTCCTGCGTGAAGATGCCCTTCTGTTCCGCTTCACTTTTCAGTTTATTATTATCCTGCTCCAGTTCTTTCAGACTGATTTGCTTTGCGCGTTTCTCAATTGGCGGATTGAGCTTTTCTGATTTTTCAAATTCCACCACAACATCCAGGATATCTTTTGGTAACTCTGCTTCACTTCGATACACCAATTCAAAGAATTGTTTTGCAAAGAAACCATCAATCTGAATTCTTCTTTTCGACAGGTGAATGAACTTGCCAATCACACGACAAATGTTTTCGCGTTCTTCCGGACTTAGCTGTTCTGCAAATTCATAATCTTCAATTCTTCTCAACGCAAGAATGATTGGCTCCAGCGCATCATGCGAAATAACATAGACCGAATAATCGGCCAGACGATATTCGAATTGCTCAATGCGCTCTAGTGTATTGGTAGGGATGACCAGAAACACTTCACGTCTTACCCCTTCTTCGTTCACATATTTCTTTACGCTCTCAGCCTGGTTCTTAATGTAGCCTGGAAAGTTGGAAAGATCATCATTGGCCGGACTCTTCGCATCAAAGATGATGTACTCATCGTTGATCTTTAACGTATTGTCCGGGCTCCCTTTAAATGGAACTTTGCTTACATAGTCCACACCATGCTTACTACAAATCACTTTAATGCGATTTTGCACATTCATCTCATGATTCAACCAAGTCTCCTTTAATTTCTTAATGCGATCTATCTCCGCCTGATTGCGAATGGTGATTTCCAGTTCGCGATCACGCTGCAATTTCTCCTGGATCTGCATTAAAGAAGATACTGCTTTTGCATGATCCTGCTTCTTGAATTCTTCGTCTTTATTTAGTTGTGTTATTTGCGTTCTGGCTTTCTGAATGTCAGCATCCGCTGTTTCCAGTTTTTGCTTGGTAATGGCCAGTTCGTTAGACAATTCCTGCCCTCTGCGAAGATATATTCGATTTGCCTCAGATAAAGTTGTCAATTCTTTCAAACGATCTTCATTTTGCCTTACAAGAGAGCCATTGGTTTCCTTCAAAACCTGGCTTTCGGTATTCAACCTATGATTTGATTCCTGAAGATTGGCTAATGAAGACTGGATTGAAGAATTGAGTTTCTCTATTCTTGCATTTTCTGCCCGCAATATCTCATTGGCAGAGATCAATTTCTGCAAATCAGCACTTGCATCAATCAGCTGAGTCTTTTATCCTACCCCAGCCAAACAGACGCTCCAGAAAACCGATACCCTTCAGACTGTCAAAAAGTCTCTTGATATGATCGAAGTTCAAATCCATAATTGCTATCCTGCAAAACTAATTGTTCCCTGACGAAATAAATGAAGTAACGATATACATTTTATAAGTATTAACTTTAGGGGAATTATGATTCCATTTTCTTCTTTTACCCTGGCCAACGGGCTTAAAGGTTTTGTTCACGAAGATCCTACCGTTCAGATTGCGGTGAATATCCTGTACGATGTGGGCTCACGCGATGAACGACCCGACAAAACAGGATTTGCTCATCTTTTTGAGCATCTGATGTTTGGTGGTACAATGAATATTCACAGCTACGATGAACCCCATCAACTGGTAGGAGGGGAAAAAAATTCCATCACTAACACCGATATCACTAATTATTATCTCACCGTTCCGGCCAGCAATATCGAAACCGGCTTCTGGCTGGAAAGTGATCGCATGCTCAGTCTTTCTTTCGATCCCAAAGTACTGGAAGTACAACGCAAAGTGGTCATCGAAGAGTTCAAGCAGCGCTATCTGAATCAACCTTACGGAGATGTATGGTTAAAGCTCAGGCCCTTGGCTTATCACACTCATCCCTATCAATGGGCAACCATTGGAAAGGAGATTAGTCACATTGAAAATGCCACCCTGCAGGATGTAAAAGATTTTTTCTTTTCGCACTATGTTCCCAACAATGCCATATTAGTTGTTGCCGGAAATGTAACTACTGACCAGATCAAAAAACTTTCTGAAAAATGGTTCGCTCCTATTCCGGCAGGAAAGAAAACAGACCGTAAACTTCCTGTCGAGCCAAAGCAAACTGAGAAAAGAACAATGAACGTAGAGGCCGATGTGCCTTCCAATGCGCTGTATAAAAGCTGGCACATACCTGGTCGCTTTGAGCATGACTTCTATGCAGCCGACTTATTAAGCGATGTCATCAGTCGTGGGCATTCAAGCAGATTCTATCAGCAGCTTGTTCAGGAAAAAGAAATTTTTACTTCCATTTCATCCTTCACCACTGGTACTATCGATCCTGGGATGTTTGTAGTGAGTGGAAGAGTGAAAGATGGAATCAGTCTGGAGCAGGGTGAAAAAGAGATTGATGCCATTCTACAGGAAATTTTAAATGAAGGAGTAAAAGAAGAAGAACTGGAGAAAGTAAAAAATCAGGCCGCTTCAAGCATCGAGTTTGGAGAAGTGGAGGTGATGAATCGCGCAATGAACCTGGCCTTCTCCGCATTATCAGGTGATGCCAATCTGGTAAACCAGGAAGGAGAAAAAATAAAGGCAGTAACTAAATCAGACATCCATAAAGTGGCGCAGAAGATTTTGCGTGAAGAGAACTCCAGTGTATTATACTATCGATCTAAAAAGAAATAATTATGAAGATCAGAGTAGGAATGGGCTTTGATGTTCATCAACTGGAAGAAGGCCGGGATTTCTGGATGGGAGGAATCAAACTGGAATCATCCAAAGGGGCGGTTGGTCATTCTGATGCAGACGTGTTGATTCACGCGCTGTGCGATGCACTGCTTGGTGCCGCTAACTTGAGAGACATTGGATTTCACTTTTCAAACAAAGATCCCCGCTGGAGCGGTATGGACAGCAAATTCTTTTTGAAAGAAGTAACGCGCTTGCTTTCCGAAAAGGGATGGACAATCCAAAACGTAGATTGTACCATTTGTCTCGAGGCACCCAAAATCAATCCACACATTCCGGAAATGAAGAAAGTACTTGCTCCTCTGATGAACGTAACGGAGGAAGAAGTCTCTATTAAAGCCACCACTAACGAAACGCTGGGTTACGTGGGACGTGAAGAGGGCGTGAATGCCTACGCAGTAGCTTTAATTTCAAAAGCATAAATGGCAATTGAGATTTTTACCACTTCAGACGGGTCACATTCATTATTGAATACCGATCTCAACGAAACATACCATTCTACCCATGGTGCCGTTCGTGAATCCATCTATGTATTTATCAGTAAAGGATTCGATTTAATCGTTGATCGTGATCATCCAAAAGAAATTCACGTACTGGAAGTCGGATTTGGAACAGGACTGAACGCACTTCTCACGCTGCAAAAATCATTGAACACTTCAATTAAAATCTTCTACACTACGATTGAAGCATTTCCTTTAACAGAAGAAGTATGGTCGAAGCTTAATTACACCGACACTCTCGGATCACGTGAATATTTTGAAAAACTTCACAACGCTCCATGGTCGCAATGGCAGGAGGTCACTCCGAACTTTCATCTCTTCAAAGTAAATGGACAATTACAACACGCGCTATTTCCGGAAAAGGAACATGACTTGATTTACTTCGATGCTTTTGCGCCAAGTAAGCAACCGGAAATGTGGGAATTAGATATTCTGAAAAAAGTGACAGATCTGATGAAATCAAACGGAGTATTTGTAACCTATTGCGCAAAAGGCCAATTAAAACGAGATCTGAAAACGTTAGGACTTCAGGTCGAAACTTTAGAAGGGCCTCCCGGGAAGAAAGAGATGGTAAGAGGAATTAAACAAAATTCAGTTTCCCGCTGAGTAGTGTGTAATCCACCAGGAAAAAAATCAGAATCGGTAAACTTCTTTAGGTGTGATACACGAATTCAATTTCACATCATGCGCATCCGGGTCTGCTATAAATTCTACAGGCTCAAAAAAACTTAATCCAACCTTCTTACAATCCAATCGGCATTGAATAAGAAAACGGTCATAGAATCCCTTTCCGTACCCAATCCGGTTTCCCGCTTCATCAAATACTAATAAAGGAACAATTACAAGATCAATTTTTTCAGAAGGTGTTGGAATGCCCTGCCTGGGTTCCGGGATTCCCCATTGGTTAATTTCTATTTGATGTAATCCTTCGAAATAGAAATTCTCAAGTTCGCTGGTTTGCGCATTTACCTTCGGAACAGAAATTCGAATGTGAGGGAATTCTCTCCGGATCCGATCAACGATCATCCAGGTATCCGGCTCATTATTCTTTTCCAGTGGAAGAAAAATATGAATGATCTTAACGAAAGAAAGATCAATACTGGAAAAGAAGAGGTTATAGATTTGAAGATTGAAATGAGCACACTCTGCCGAATTCAATTTTCTCCTCTTATCAAGATAAATTTTTCGGAGCTCCGTTTTACTCATAACTCAACACATTGAAACTAAATTCAAAAGGATCAAAGTGAGCAATTAGTTTCTGAATAAACGATGTGTCTTGCTGATAGAAATTCAAAAAATTATCAGTGCGTTCCTGCAATGAGCCATTCGGAAACAGGACATCCTTAACTGCTTCAATTTGTCTCAGTTTATCAGTATGATGTCTCTTCTCTGCCTTCAGAAATTTCTTTTCAATGTTTTCTATGCTGTCATAGGCTTTCTTTGCTTTAGCTCCCACGAGCGGTCCCAATGTTGTGTCAATAGCTAAAGCCCGTTGTTGGATTTCTGTAAAGAGTTGTTGAACTGCCCGAAGTTCATTGCCAAGAGTCAGATTATGTTTTGTGTTCAAACTCACCCAATGATTGAACAGGTAATTTTTCTGCTCAAAAAAATCCTTGATTTCCAGTTGTGTCTTTTCAAGTTTTCGCTGTGTAGGCGCATCAATCACTAATGCAAAATTACGAGGCATTAGCATCGGAAAGGGCACTTTGAAATGATCAAATACTCCTTTCAGCTGAAGCCAGTACACTACTTCCGCAGGTCCTCCTACATAGGCAAGATTTGGCAAAATAACTTCCTGGTATAAAGGCCGCAGAATTACATTCGGACTTAATTTTTCCGGTTCCGTATTTATTAATTCTTCAAGCGCTGACTTTGAGAATCTAATTGATGAATCCACTACAGCGTATTCCTCACCTTGTTTTTCAATCCGTGCTCTCAATTGATTGTCCAGGTAGAAGAAATTAATATCTCTCGCATGAACCTGCGTATGATATCCTTTCTCGTGAAGCTGCTCCGATGTCGCGTCCACCTTTCGCGCAGGAACCGCATTAAAAATATCTTCACGCATTACCTGAGTAAATTGGCTTTTTAAATTGCGATCATCAGCATCTACAACAATTACTCCCTCTTCACTGAAAAGCGCATTTACATAATAGCGGACAGCCTCAGCAAGCGTCTGCTGCGTAAGATATGCTTCTCTGAATGAACCAATCTCGCCAGGAATTTCTTTCATTAACTGATCAAACCCTTTGTTATTGAATCTTCCTACCGCTCCTTTTTGATCAGTATTCCAGGTATATTTTTTACCATATAAACGAAATGATTTGATCTCTTCATAATCGTGATCCTCACTGGCCATCCAATAAACCGGCACAAAGTTATACTCGGGATATACCTCTTTCAGTTTTCTACAGGAATTGACAACGGTTACAATTTTATAAATAAAATAAAGTGGTCCTGTAAAAATATTGAGTTGATGACCTGTAGTAATGGTGAATGTCTTTTTATCAGAAAGCAGGTCAAGGTTTGACTTCACTTGTGCAGATACTTTCAATTTGCTGTATTGATTCGAAAGTGCGTTAACCAACACTTTACGATTAGCTTCCGGAAATGATTTTTCCTTTTCTTCTATCTGCAGCTTGAAATTTTCTATAACAGGAAAGCGATGATAAAAAGATTTGAGCAAGTCTTTTTGCTCTATGTAATCAAGGAAAAAATTAGAAAAACTGTGCGCGTCACGAAAAGGAATAGAGCGATGTTGCATTTTAACAAACCGTTAACAAAGCGTGGAACAGGTTAGGAAAATCATAACCCGAATAACGACAATTTATTAGTAAGGTTTAAAGAATTACACTAATGTTAAACAACTGTTCCTGTCAAATCAAACTCGGTAGCCTGGTTGATTTTCACATTTACAAAATCACCTGTTCTCAGGTAATCTTTACTTCTTACAATCACCTCGTTATCTACTTCAGGTGAATCAAATTCCGTACGTCCGTAATACTCACCACCTTCTTTGCGGTCAATCAGCACTTTATACGTCTCATTGATCTTCGCCTGATTCAATTCCAGAGAAATGCCTTGCTGAAGATCCATGATGGCATCCATTCTTTCCTGCTTCACCTCTTCCAGCACATCATCATTCATGGTGTACGAGTGTGTATTGTCTTCGTGAGAATAGGTAAATACACCCAATCGATCAAAACGAGAAGTCTCTACAAAACGTAACATCTCTTCAAAGTCAGCTTCTGTTTCGCCTGGATGTCCGGCAATTAATGTAGTACGAATAGCAATGCCAGGCACTTTTTCACGAATAGTGTGTAAAAGTTCTTCTGTTTTCTCTCTGGTAATTCCCCTGCGCATCAATTGCAGCTGGCGTGTACTTCCATGCTGCAACGGAATATCGATATACCGACAAATATTTTCTCTTTCACGCATTACATCCAGCACGTCCAACGGAAAACCTCCCGGAAAAGCATAATGCAATCTTATCCAATCGATACCCTCCACATCGGAAAGATTTTTCAGCAAGTCTGCCAGATTTCTTTTCTTATAAAGATCAAGACCGTAATAAGTAGAATCTTGCGCGATCAACAATAATTCCTTTGTTCCATTCTTCGCAAGGTTCTTTGCTTCCTTTACCAGCTCTTCAATCGGTCTGGATACATGACCTCCACGCATCAATGGAATAGCGCAGAAAGAACAAGGGCGATCACATCCTTCTGAAATTTTCAGATAAGCATAATGACTTGGATTGGTAAGTATGCGCTCGCCTACCAGTTCCTGTTTGTAGTTTGCATTTAAAGTCTTCAGTAAACGTGAAAGATCACGTGTACCGAACCAGGCATCTACGTCCGGAATCTCTTTTTCCAGATCATCTTTATAGCGTTGAGATAAACAGCCTGTTACATATACTTTTTAAACGATACCCTCCTCTTTCGCATCCACGTAGCGAAGAATGGTATCGATCGATTCCTGCTTCGCATTATCAATACAATGTTGACTTTCGTCTTCTTATTTCCCTTCGTTTTCAACTTTTTCGAGTAATGAGCCTGCAAATTTACGAAAAATACCTCCCTTGGCGACCTTCATCAGGTAAGCCTAAAAACTATATTTGCGGTGAAAAAATTCCTGTGGTAAGAGCTCTTTTGATCGGTATTTTGGTGTTTCTTTTTTCGTCCTGCTATGACAAGGGTGATTGCCTCCACACAGACACAAATCTGGTTGGCATCAGCCTCAAGAGGAAATCGGATGGAGTGGCTCAGTCCGTACTTTTTTCTTCCATCCAAATAGAAAATATTTCAAAGGAAATTCACAAGGACACAACGGCAAGCAGTTTGTTTCTTCCTGTAGATCCAACTCAAACAGAAACCGTTTTTCTGTTAAACTATGATGATAAAAAGCAAAGGATAAAATTCACTTATCGAAACGAAACATCGATCCCCACCAGTGACTGTGGTGCATTTGTTTATCAAAAAGATTTAGAAATCAGCGAGACCACTTTTGGTAAAGACTCCATTCGTGTGATCAATAAACAACTCATCAAAAACGTTAAAACTCCCACCATCAATGTTGAGATATTTTTTTAGCATCCTTCTCAGCATTTCCTTCTTTCTCGCACATAGCCAGAAAGCGAAAAAAGATTCCGTGGAATTACAACTCCCTGATTCTCTCCGGGTGAAAAATCTTTATTTACCCACAGGGATCCGGATTGGCACCGATCTTATTACTGACATTAAAGGACTACGCAACGCGACCTTCAATGGCTGGGAAGTAAATGCCGATGTAGATTTCAATCGCTACTATCTGGCTGTTGATTATGGACGCTGGGCGCAGATCACTACTTTACCAAACGGACGATATGATAATGACGGGAAATATGTACGCTTTGGGGTAGACGTAAATATGCTGAAGAAGGATCCTGATCGTAATATGTTTTTTCTAGGTCTCCGCTATGCACACGCCTCATTTAGTGACAGCGTAGGATACGTCATCGAAGATAAGCGGTATGGCACTCTTCAAAAGACCATGGTGAACACCAATCTCACTGCCAACTGGGCGGAGATCACTACCGGCCTGCGTGTAAAAATCTGGAAATACTTCTGGATGGGTTACACCATCAGACTAAAAATGTCGCCCCAGGTAAAAGGCAATAAAGAACTCCAGTCGTTTGATATACCAGGTTATGGGATTTCAGCCCGCACGGCTTATTGGGGTTTTAACTACCAGCTTTTAT
>JBGATZ010000117.1:0-11169 GCA_044228905.1 Cyclobacteriaceae bacterium
TACTCACTTATTAATATATTAGGACTAAGCCTGGGATTTGCCACCTTCATACTGCTTACCACCTGGATCAGGCACGAGTTGAGTTTTGATCAATTTCACGAGAAATCTGCACAGATCTATCGCGGATCGCTGGAATACAGCTTTGGGGGACAGACATCACTGACCTCGGTTTCTCCAACTGCGTTGTTGCCCACTATGCAAAAAAACTTTGGCGAAGTAGAGGATGGCGTTCGTGTTTACAATCCATCTGCCTGGAACCCCTACATTGTTCGTAAGGATGAAAAACTTTTCCAGGAAGGCAAATTTTATTTTGCCGACAGTGCATTCTTTAACGTATTCAGCTTTCAACTATTGAAAGGCAATCCCGACAACGTCCTTCTTGAGCCTAACACAGTGGTCATTACCGAATCAACTGCAAAAAAATATTTTGGTAACGAAGACCCCATCGGCCAGATACTTCAGATCAATAACCGCACGGATTATACGGTCACCGGAGTAATGAAAGATGTTCCATCCAATTCCCACTTCCAGTTTGACTTCATGGGCTCCTTTTCCAGCTTACCTGCTTCCAAAGAACAAATCTGGTGGAGTGCGAATTATCAGACTTACGTTGTAGTGCGTCCCGGCACAGACATTACTTCGCTGGCAGCGAAAACCAATGATATCGTCAAAAAAGCGTTGGCCTCAGAACTAACCAATCCCGGAGACTATGTGAAATACAACTTCATGCCTTTGACAGATATTTATCTGCGCTCCAACATGGACGAGCATGAGATCGTAGGAAACATTCAATATGTATACCTGTTTGGATTAATTGCGGTTCTCATTGTAGTGATTGCCTGTATTAATTATGTAAACCTTGCAACCGCAAGGGCCGCAGATCGTGCGAAAGAGGTAGGCGTACGAAAAGTAGTGGGCGCTTTAAAGAACCAGTTATTCTTTCAGTTCATTGGCGAGTCACTCATCATTACATTTATATCCTTTGCAGCAGCGTTCTTGCTTGCGCAACTTGGGTTATCTGGTTTTAACTACCTCACCGGAAAATCTTTTCAGATGATGGATCTACTGCAACCCCGGTTTATAGGACTGTGTATAGGAGCTGCAGTCGTCATTGCATTCATTGCAGGTGCTTATCCTGCACTAGCAATCACTTCCTTCAAGCCGGTGAGTATACTAAAAGGAAATTTCCGAACTTCTTCAAAGGGTATCTGGCTACGCCAGGGATTGGTGATCTTTCAGTTTTCAATCTCTATTGTTTTGATTGTAGGAACATTGATCATTTTAAAACAGGTGAACTTTATTCAGAACAAGCGCCTTGGTTATGAGAAAGAAAACATCCTCATCCTTCCGTTGGATCGTAAAACAGAAGAAGTGTATTCCCAATTCAAAACTGAATTGGTGAGAAGTGGAAAAGCAAAATTTGTAGCACGCGCTTCTGAGTCGCCAACGAAACTTCAGGGAGGTTATGGCATCTCCATTGAAGGTGGCTCCGATAAGGGAATGATCACCACCGCTGCACCTGTAGATGAAGAATTTGTACCAGCCATGGGTATGGAAATGGTTTACGGAAGAAACTTCACTGAAGCGGATCTGAAAACTGCCGCATCCGATACTACAGGAAATTCAAATTCTTTTATTCTCAATGAATCTGCCTTAAAAGAATTATCCATTCAACCTGATAAAGCAATTGGCATGCGTGTGGCGCTCAGCGGCCGCAAAGGGAACATCGTAGGTGTAGTAAAAGATTTTCATTTCTCCTCACTGCATGAAAAAATCGCTCCTCTTGTGCTTTTCACTGAAGAGCAGCAATACAATTTTGTCTTTGTGAAACTCAATGCGGGAGACATCAAGCAAACACTATCCACCATACAGTCGGTATGTGCGAATGTAATACCACATCGTCCGTTCGAATACAAATTCCTGGATGAACAATATGCTGCGCTCTATTCTTCCGAACAGAAAATCGGGGCCATCTGCAGTGTGTTCGCAGCTCTCACCATCATTATCGCATGTCTTGGTCTCTTCGGGCTCGTGGCTTTCGCTGCTTCTCAAAAAGTAAAAGAGATTGGCATTCGCAAAGTACTTGGAGCCTCTGCACCAAGTATTGTATTACTAATCACCAAAGCATACAGCAAACTTGTGATTCTATCCATTATAATCGGGTTGCCCGTTGCTTACTTCCTAATTGAAAATTTATGGTTGAGCGATTTCGCCTACCGCACGGACGTAGGTGCTGGCCCTTTCATTCTTTCTGCTGCAGGCTGCCTGGTTATCGCGTTTGCTACTGCAAGCTATCAGGCCATTCGCGCTTCAATGGTTGATCCTGTCAACGCATTGCGCAGGGAATAACTTTCATCCGAAGCATTCAGGCATCTCTGTTGCTTCGGATATTTTACCCCAAAAGAAGGGACATCATCTTTATTTCATTTTGTTTTACTTGTATATATGAAAACTTCCCCTTTTCTGACTGTGCTCCTGCTTAGCACTGTGATTGCAAGCGCGCAGAATCCTAAATACATTGAGTCGTATAATCATGCTAAAGAAGCTTATCAGAAAAAAGACTTCGAAGCCTATTACACTCATTTAAAAGAGGCAAACCAATATCACCCCTATCAACAGGTCATTCAATACCGGCTGGGGATCGCGTCTGCGCTAACAAACCGCCCTGATGAAGCGATCAGCTTTTTGAAGAAAGCTATTCTTACCGATGCGGCCTTTAAGCTAAAAGACAACGAAGACCTGGCTTCACTAAGGGATAAAAAAGAATTTAAGGACCTCCTCGCGCTTCAGGAGAAAATGATGACGCCCGCTATTCATTCCGATACTGCATTTGTAATTAAAGACCGCACACTACATACCGAAGGAATTGAATACGATGCCATACAAAATACATTTTACCTGGGAAGCATTCATCAGCGAAAAGTAGTGAAAGTAAATGCGAAGGGAGAAACAGCTGATTTCTGTCCTTCCGGTTTTGATGGGATGACGAGCGTCTTTGGACTTAAAGTGGATTCAAAGAAAAAAATATTGTGGGTTTGCTCGTCACCGATGCCCGAAATGATCAACTATGATTCCACATTGCGCTCAGCCGTGTTCAAATTTGATTTAACTTCAGGAAAAGTATTGGGAAAATATTTGCTGGAAGAAGGGAAACAGGAAGGAACGTTTGGCGACCTGATTCTGAATAAAAAAGGAGAAGTAATCGTATCTGACTCCCGAACAAATACTTTTTATAAGGTAAATGAACAGGCTAACCAGCTCGAATCGTTTTACACCTCTTCTGAGTTCTGGAATATTCAAGGTATGGCCTTCTCAACAGATGAGAAATATCTTTTCGTTTCGGATTATATTAAAGGACTTTTCCGTGTCAATCTCTCCACAAAAGAAATTACTCCAATACTTAACCAGACAGAAAGCTCAATAAAGGGAACAGATGGGCTCTATTTTTATCAGAACAGTCTGATTACTATTCAGAACGGAGTAAATCCTTTTCGTGTAAGCCGTTACCTATTGACCAAAGATTTTTCTGCGCTCACACAATTTGAGACAATTGATTTTGGCCATCCCGCTTTTGGCGAGCCAACACTGGGTGTGGTGGCTAATCAATCGCTCTACTATATCGCCAACAGTCAGTGGGGTGGTTATGAAAACGGGAAACAAAAACCGGCAGATCAGCTTCGCGATATTGTGATTTTAAAAGCCAAATTGAAATAAATCCTCTTTTTCAGCCTCTTCCAATAGCTTTCCGTTGTGACTTTCGGCAAACCTTTGCATTATTAATGCAGGAACTACTTCGCATGCATGACAGAAGATGAAATCCGCCAGGAACAGGAAATCATAGCCCGATCAAAAAAAGATGTAAAGGCTTTTGGCGTAATCTATGAAAAGTATTTCGACCGAATCTTTCATTTCGTTTACCGCCAGACCGGTGACGAAGACATTGCAGGCGATCTTAGTTCGCAAACATTTATCAGCGCACTGAATTACCTGCCGAAATATGAATTCAGGGGGTTTCCATTTTCAGCATGGCTGTATAAAATTGCCAGCAACGAAGTGCGGAAATTCTATCGGAAAAATAAAAGTAAGCAGGTATTCAGTATCGAAGAAGTGAAAGTACGTGAATTGGTAGAACTGTCGGATGAAGGATGGGATGAGGAAACTGTACAGAAATTACTGAGTTTTATGACTGACCTGCCCACCGATATGCTGCAGGTATTGGAACTCCGTTTTTTTGAAGATAAAGACTTCAAGGAAATTGCCTTCATTTTGGATATAACAGAGAGTGGGGCGAAGATGCGTACTTATCGTGCGCTGGATAAGTTGAGACAAAAATTTAATCTGAAGATCAAGTATCATGAGTAAACACGAAATCCGTTTACGAAAGCAACGTATGACTGCCACGGGAGCCGACCGCTTCCGCAATTTCGATGTAGTCATGAAGCGTCATGAGCGCGATATGCGACTAAAGAAGATCATCCGGGTGATTACGATTTTTGCAGTAATCCTTACCCTGCTTTTAATCGTAATGGTCTTTGTAGTCATGCGGATAAGCAAGCAGCACGAGGCCAGCAAAACAACGACTGCACTAATTGTAGAATCTGATCCGGCTATTTTACAACAGACCACAAGAAATTGATGCATTGTGACAGCTGTTTTATTCCGGATTGTTATCTGGCGATAATAATCAATAACAAACCCATTATATAAAACATCAACATGAGTTTTAGCAGAACGCGGGTAGATGCTGAAGGATTCTTAAATTCTTTCCATATATAAATTCCCCAAATCGCTGCGATCACTGTTGCCCCCTGACCCAAGCCGTACGAAATAGCGGGACCAGCCTTGCCCGATGCGATGATATTGAAGGCCATTCCCAGTCCCCAGATCATTCCACCCAGTACACCAAACCAGTGATTACGTGGGCTTCCCTGAAAGTAATCCCGATAAGTGACGGCATCTCCTGTAAATGGCTTTAACATCAACAGTGTATTGAAAAGAATATTACTCATCAGTATACCGATAGAAAAAACAAAAATGGCGGAGTAAGGACTTAGCATGCCTTGTTGCGGAACAAGAAAATCAGGAAACATAGAAGCGGCCACATACTTATAAAATAATCCCATCATACAACCGCTTACAATGGAAAGCAACAGTCCTTTGGTAGATGTATTAACTGCTCCCTGTGTGACTTTACGGTAAGCGGATGCATTCAAAAGAATAGCAAGCACGACCGCAGCCACCCCCGAGAACAACAAGGCAGCGTTACCTATTGGCGAATCAACATAGTTGACAACCACTCCAATGACTAGCGCAAGACCTATTCCCACGGGAAATGCAACTGACATACCCGCAATAGCTATGGCTGCACCGAGTAAAATATTTGCCGCATTGAAAATTATTCCTCCAAGCAAAGCATTAAGAAGGGCCGATAAATCTGCCTGTTGCATATCCGCAAGAAAGCTCCTCCCCTGCGAACCCAAAGAACCTAATGTGAGTGCCAGTAGCAATGAAAATAAAACAATGCCAAGTACATAATCCCAATAGAAAAGTTCAAAGCGCCACGTACTTGCAGTGAGTTTCTGTGTGTTGGCCCATGAACCCCAGCACAACATCGTAATCACACAAAAGAAAACTGCAGTGCTATAATTTTCTATGACGAACATAAGACAGCTATTTATTTCAAGCCTGATTTATCACTATAAATAAGCAGATCACCAAGAGACACAAAATGATCTTTGTCTTCATTGATCAATTTTATCTTCAGCACATGCTTACCCGGCTTCAATCCATACTTCCATGTAAGCTCATGACGTCTTTGAATAAAAGACACAGGCCACGCAATTGTTTCAGTCCTTATTCCATCCACATACACTTCTGCATTGAATACAAAATTTCCTTTGTAGTCCCAGGTGCTAGATGTTCTTGACTTTGCTTCACCACGAAGAACAAAACCGATTCCGTCAAACTCTATTTCAAATTCTTTATTAAGTTCCTTATAAATTGATTTCTTCCCAACCGGATAATGTCCGGAAAAGCTTTGCTCCAACCGAACTGTTTTAATTTTCTGAACAGGTATAGTAATGTTTGCATCAGTAACTGTTCCTCCATTCCGTTTAATGGTTTCCATTGCGTGTTTCATCCCAATAGCGTACACATCATTCAGCGACATGGTGGTGTACTTGAAATCAATGTCCTCGGCTTCTTTCAATCCCATTTTCCAGTAGGCAGGAATTTTATCATAACCGAGCATTGTGCCCAATATTCCTCCGGCAGAAGAAGGATTGCAATCTGAGTCCTGCCCTGCCCGTGTGGAAACTTCCATTGTTTTAGTAAAGTCGCCTTTGCCATATAATAGTCCCAACACGATGTAAGCCGCATTCAATTTCGCATCAATGTTGAAAGGTGCATACACCCCATCAGGGCAGCCCGCTTCGTCCGACCACTTCACCTGAAGTTCGAACCAACTTTTCTTCCAGTCATCCGGATATTTTTTATTCCAGGCAATCACATCTGCAATACATTGATAAAAAGTACTTTCTTTCGGGATGGATTTAAGCGCCTCATTCACTACATAGTTGACATCACTGGATACAAAGGCAAGAGAATACATCGCCCCAACGTACACACCACCATACCATCCGTCACCGTAATTCATAATGTGACCTATTCCATCGCCAATCTGAACGGCAGTGTTTGGCATACCGGGTGCCATCAATCCGGAAAAATCAGCCTCAATCTGAAAATCAATATCGTCTGCATGTGGATTATTTAACCAATGACCCGATTCGGGCGCTGCCATTCCATTCAAAATATTATAACGGCCCGCCTGATTCGCATGCCACAACCAGTATTGAGCATTCGCATACGCTTTGGCATGTGATGCTACCGGAGCATCCAACCCTTCTCTCTCCAATACATCCACAAACGTAAGGTCCATGTAAAGGTCATCATACAGGCCTGGGTTCTCTGTCATTGTCTTTTTAATGTATCCATCGTACCATTCAATTTTTTGATAATCATTAATCATGGTACCATTGAACCTGAATTCTGTCGGTCCTCCGAAGGTTACCCCAATCACCTGACCGGCCCATCCTCCTTTTATTTTATCCTGCAATGAATTTTTGGCTATCTGAAATTTATCGGTTTGTGCCGATACAAGAGCGGACATGGTTATCAGAATAAAAAACAAGGCTCGTTTCATATTAACTTTAATTGATCTTTTTATTTAATCAAGTGAATTACTTCTTCTAAAGAAGGCATGGATGCCTGTGCGCCCATTCGGGTAACGGACAAGGATGCCGCGCTACAGGCAAATCGAACGGATTCCTCCAATGCTCTTCCATCTGCCAACGCCACTGCCAAAGCGCCATTGAAGCAATCTGCCAGCAGCTGTTGAGTCGACAGCTGTAACGGATATTCATGAACCATCTGAATTTCTGGCGTGGAGATAAATGCACCTTTTGCGCCTAGCGTAATGATGACCTGAGGCACTCCTTTCAAATGAAGAACTGCTGCCGCCTGACGTGCAGTTATTCCATCATCCACACGGATGCCTGTCAGAAACTCTGCTTCCGTTTCATTAGGAGTTATAAGATGAAGCATCGGATACAGGTCGTCTGTTATCACATTTGCGGGTGCCGGATTTAATATAATCAAATTCCGTTTTCCAAATGCTTCACGAATTGAATGCGCTACTGTTGGCATGGGAATCTCCAGTTGAATTAAAACAACCGAAGGTTCTGTAATAGACCGAAGCGCTTTGTCCACCTGTGCCGCGTTTAATTGCGCATTGGCTCCGGGAGCAACAACAATGGTATTCTCTCCTTTTTCGTCAACATTAATCAAGGCCACCCCGGAAGGATGACTTTCGCTTATCTGAATAAAATCCGTCATGATATTTTCAGTCTGAAGTTGTCGGAGTGACTCCTTACCGAATACATCATTACCCAGGCAGGCGACAAAATTCACTTTTCCTCCGAGGCGTGCAGCAGCCACGGCTTGATTTGCTCCTTTACCTCCCGCATTCATCAGAAATGACCCACCGATAATTGTTTCACCAGGCACAGGCAGTTTCTTCCCCTTCACCACCATATCTGTATTGGCGCTTCCGATGACATAAATAGGTTTAGGCATATCGTGATGGACTCTTTCACGATAAATTACACCGATCAGGAGACAAATCCATATCAATTTTGATGAATCTGCTTTTTCATTTGTTTACTACTCTATAATTTAATAACACAATTGTATTTTCAGGGTTGTGATATAACTCCAGGGTACGAACTAAATTGGCATTGAAGTGAAAAAATCTTCATCTGACTTTTCATTTTTACAGGGAAACGGAGAGGTAGTTGAGCTAATTCGTAGTTACAATTGGTCGGCTTCCTCACTGGGAAGTCCGGACCAATGGCCGCAAAGTTTGCGCACCGCGGTAAGCATTGTGGTGCACTCGAAGTTTCCCATGACGCTCTTCTGGGGACCGGACTATATTTTATTTTATAATGATGCCTTCCGTCCTGGTCTTGGCAACCAGGGAAAACATCCGGCCATTGGAAAAAAAGCATGTGACGTTTTAACGGAGAACTGGCCGTTGATTAAATCAATACTCGATAAAATACTTACTGGTGGAGAATCATCCTGGCTGGAAGAACAGCTACGTCCCGTTTATCGAAATGGAAAAACTGAAAATGTGTATTGGACCTTCAGCCATAGTGCAGTTATTGATGAAAGAGGAAGGCCTGCAGGCGTTCTTGCTATAGGTTCGGAAACAACTGACAAAGTGGATACAATCCAAAAACTCCGCGTGTCCAATGAGCGTTTCGAGAATCTGGTAAGAGAAGCAACTGTTGGAATAATCGTGTTAATTGGAGAAAACATGATTGTGGAAGTAGTGAATGATGCTTATGGCCAGCTGATAGATCGTGAAGTAAAAGAGATCATAGGAAGACCGTTGTTCGACATTATTCCCGAAGCGATCGATCCATTTCTATCGATACTACAAAATGTACGGATGACGGGAAATCCGCTATACCTGTATGATCAGCCTTACTTCATCTATGCCAATGGAATAAAAAAAGAAGGTTACTTAAATATTGTGTACATGCCTTTCAAAGAGTCCGATGGAAAAATCACCGGTGTAATGGCATTATGTCATGATGTAACTCAACAGGTGATCGCCAGAAAAAAAACAGAAGAAGCCGAAGAAAGGACTCGTTTGTCGATTAAAGCAGCTGAGTTAGGCATCTTTGAAGTTCATCTGCCAACAAACGAGGTAAGTGTGTCTGATCGATTTAGTGAAATTTTTGGTGTTGATAAAAACAGTGAACGAAATGATTTTGTAAATGCAATTCACCCTGACGACCGGCAGCGGAGAAAAGAAGCAAATCAAATTGCATTAAAAACAGGACTACTGGAATATGAGGCAAGAATCATTCTTCCGCACGGAAACATTCGATGGATACGAGCTACCGGGACTGTCTACTACGATGAGAAGAAAATTCCTATTCGACTATTAGGTGTAGTACAGGATATCACGGAACGAAAGGAAAATGAAAGACTTTTGCAAGAGGCTGCCGAGAATCTCAGCATCGCATTGAATGCGGGTCAACTGGGTTCTTACGAATACATGGTTGAGACGGGTGTTATCAATTGTAATTCCCAATGCAAATCAAACTTTGGGTTTGCTCCCAATGAGGATCTCACGTTTGAAAAATTACTTTCCGTTATTCACCCGGAAGACAGAACATCCATGCAACAGGCCGTTGGTTCCGCATTTACCAATCACACGCTCTACAGCACAGAATACAGAATCACGCTTCCCAACAAATCCACCCGATGGATCAGAGCTTCGGGAAGAGGACTATATAATCAGTTGAATCAACCTGTAAAAATGGTAGGCGTAACCGTTGATATTACTGAACAGAAGAATTTCGAAAATGAGCTTTCTCAAAAAGTAGAAGAACGAACAAAGGAATTAAAAGCAATTAACTCAGAACTGGAGCAATTTGCCTATGCCGCTTCACATGATTTACAGGAACCGTTGCGCAAAGTGACCACGTTCACCAACTTATTGCAGGAACGGAATGGAGAACAACTCAGCGAATCCGGCAAAAATTATATTGCTAAAATCGATCATTCGGTAAACCGGATGAAGATGATCATCGATGACCTGCTTCAGTATTCTTATCATACCAAAACAGATCAACTGGCAACCCGCGTTGATCTCAATCAAATCATCGATAGCATCGAGACAGATCTTGAGCTCCTGATCCAGGAAAAAAATGCAACCCTCATTAAGGATAATCTTCCTTCACTGATCGCAATTGCTCCACAGATGACTCAACTCTTTCAAAATATAATCTCCAATTCGTTGAAGTTTTCCAAAAAGGATATCCCCAGTCATATTACTATCACTACACATTACCTTTCTGAAAAAGAAACTTCCAAAGCTCAGAAATCTTAATCCATTGTTGACTTATATAAAAATAACCGTATGCGACAATGGCGTTGGATTTCCTCAACAATATTCTGAAAACATCTTCGGTCTTTTCAAACGCTTGCATAGCAAAACCGAATACGAAGGCACTGGCATTGGATTGTCTCTTTGTAAAAAAATTGTGCAGAATCACAAGGGAGAAATCTATGCAACGTCACAGCCCAATGAAGGAACAACCATGCATATTATTTTACCCATCTAGTAAATTGAGTACAGTTTTCCTGTATAGGTTACTTATCCAAATCCGCCTTTTCCGACCAAATTAAGCCGTTTGATTCGGCATAATTTTTATTAGTTAGACTAATAACAAAAACAGCTAGAAATGGGCACTGACGTAATCAAGGTGATGGATCTGATCGGAACCGCCAACGCGACCTTGCCCGCATTTGGAGAAATTATCTACGAAGCGGCAAGGCAGCAAATTCTAAAAAAGCAGCCCGTCACTATAGACTTTACTGGTATAAAGAAAACAACACTTGGCTTTTTCAATGCATCAATCGGAAATCTCGTATCACTCAATCCAGATAATAACCACTTGGTGAAAGTACAGGGATTACTCCACACGCAATGGCGCCAGGAAATAAAGAACGTAATCGTTAACGCATTGAATCCCAATAAAAAACTCATCTCACAGGAAAAGCTAAATAGTCTTTTTACAGATTGAGTTTTGCCTG
>JBGATZ010000118.1:0-10967 GCA_044228905.1 Cyclobacteriaceae bacterium
AAAGGTGCGGACTTGTGGCAGCAGGAAATGTTTTCTCCTGAAAAGAGTGTCAATGAACTGAAGTCTGTAGCTTACTTTAAGCAAGCCATAAAACAAGACCCCGACTTTGCGCTTGCTCACGCGGCCATCGCGATCACTTTGTATTATCGCGATTTTTTTAAGAAGGAGCCAGAGCACACTGACGAGATTGGTCTGTATGCTGACAAAGCAGTTCTTCTCGATCCGAAGCTGGCTGAAAGCCTGATGGCCAAAGCCTATTTCTATATGCATAAGAGAGAATTTAAAGAAGCAGGACCTTATTTTGAAAAAGCATTAGAGTATAACCCCAATTCAATACCTGCCCTTACTGCCCTGGCAGATTATTACGGTACTTATGTTCCTGACACAAAGAAGTATCTGGAATATGCACTGAAAGGATTAAGGTTAGAGCAGGCAACAAATGATTCCGTTGCTACAAGCTATGGGTATCTTCGGTTAGGAAATGCATTACTTCAAAATGGATTTGTCAATGAATCTTCAGTATATATAGATAAGGCACTGGAGTACAATGATAAAAATCCATTTGTGCGTCACATCAATGCCTTTATTCATTTTGCAAAAGGAGGAAAACTGGAAGAGACTCGTGCACAACTCATTCGTGAATACAATAAAGACACCATGCGTATCGATATTCTTCAGGATATCGGTAAGGTGAGCGTTTCCCTGGAGGATTACAAAACCGCTTATGAATACGATAGACGGTTCCTCGCTTTAAAAGAAACGCTTCATCTTGATGCGTATAAGCATGAGGATCTGCGGATCGGAATCACTCAGGCTAAGATGGGTTTTAAAAAAGAGTCGGAAGAGACGATTGAAAATTTTAAGCAGTACATGGAAAAGGATGGGGTTGTGTATCAGAACCTGGCCTTATCGGGATACTATTGCTATCGTGGTGATTATAAGAAGGCGCTGGAGCTGATGGACAAGTTTTCAAAAGAAGAGGATCATTATGTGTATTGGATTGTTTTATTCCTTGACGGGGATCCCACTTTTGCTCCTTTGAAAAATAATCCTGAATTCAAAAGAATCATGTCTGATATCAATACGAAATTCTGGAAGAACCACGAAGAAATCAAAGCTGACCTGATAGAGAAAGGTCTTTTGTAAAAGGCAGATTCACCGTTCGGTACATTTAATAAGCAATTCACAACTGTTTTTCAAACTTTTTGGCGGTGCCTCTCGTCTAAGCAGTACCTTGTTCTCAATCAGTTGATTGTTAAACCTATCACCTATGATTAAAAGTTACCTTCTTGTAGCCCTTCGCAGTATCAGACGTAATCGTCTTCATGCAAGTATCAACATCATCGGGCTGGCCATTGGAATGGCGTGTTCGATTCTGATCGCTTTGTTCCTTCAGTTCGAACTGAGCTACGACAAGCAGAATAAAAATTCGGGCCGGATCTATCGCATGGCTATCAATCTGGAGGCAAATAACTGGGCGATCTCTGCTTTTCCAATCGGATCATTATTGAAAGATAATTTTCCGGAAATCGAAGCATTCACACGGATCAAGCCAGGTGAAATTTATGTGCAGAATACAGATAGCGATATTAAAAACAAAGAGCGTGTATTCTTTGCCGATGCTACTGTATTCGATGTGTTGGATATCAAATTATTGAAAGGCGATCCCGCTAAAGCGCTCGCTGAAGTCAATTCAATGGTGATCACTCCTGAGCGAGCAAAGGTCTATTTCGGTGATCAGGACCCGATTGGAAAAACACTTACGCTGCTGAATGATAAAACTGTTTATACAATTACGGGTGTCTTTGAACCATTGCCATCCAATTCTCATGTGCACATGCAGATCATGGTGTCGTCCGACAATTTTGAGCCGATGCGTCCTAAGTCAACCAACGGATGGAATTACCTGACCAGTCACTATACTTATCTCGTCCTTCCGGAAGGAATCGATCACCTTGCCTTCGAGAAGAAGATCTCCGCATTCATGGACAAATACCAGGAACTCACTCCTGATCAACGAAGAAATGACCTTCGATTGCAACCACTGAGCTCAATTCATCTGTACTCGAGTCGCGGGCTGGAGATTGAAGCCAATGGAAATATGAATACCGTTTACATCATGTCGGCCGTGGCCTTTTTTATTTTAATCATTGCCTGTATCAATTTCATGAATCTCACTACAGCGCAATCTTTGAATCGTGCACGTGAGGTAGGCATTCGTAAGGTGGTTGGCAGCAAGCGAGCACAGTTAATTTTCCAATTTCTAAGTGAATCGGTGTTGATCAGCTTCTTCGCACTATTACTCTCAGTGGTGATTCTTATTCTCACCATTCCAAAGTTTAATGAGATTTCCAATAAAGAAATTGTATTGAATCCGCTTCAAAACGGATACGCGGGTCTGTTATTAATCGCTATAACATTTTTTGTTGGCGTTCTTGCAGGAACATATCCTGCTTTCTTCCTTTCTAATTTCAATCCGACAGCAGTATTGAAAGGGAAATTCATCGCCAATCTGAAAGGGCAGATTTTGCGTAAAGGATTAGTAGTATTTCAATTTGCCGTAGCGTTCATCATTATGGTGGGGACATACGTAATTTATTCGCAACTCAATTATATGTTGGGAAAAGATCTGGGCTTTGATCGTGAGCAGGTGGTAATTGTGCGAATGCCGAAGGATAGTGTGGGATATCATCCATTGAAAAATGAGATGGAACGCCTGGCCGGAGTGCAAAGTGTAACTGGTTTCAATGAAATTCCGGGTAACATGGTGCAAACTACCGGATTTTGGTATGAAGGTTCAGAGGAAAACAAATCAGTAAACATGTATCAGTTCAGCGGTGACGAAGATCTGCTCACTACGCTGGGCATGAAAATGAAAACCGGTAACTACTTCCATCCGGATACGAAACAATACTTCAAAGAATTTGTCATCAACGAAACTGCGGTAAAGCATTTCGGCTGGAAGCTTGACGAAGCTGTAGGTAAACTGATTGATTTTGGTGAGCGTGGACAGAACCCTGGAAAAGTAATCGGGGTGGTGGAAGATTTTCACTTCAAACATCTGCATGACAAAATCGATCCGCTGGTGATGTTTCTTCGTCCTGATTATGAACAAAGTTATATGGCATTGAAAGTCAAATCAGATAACCTTGCTGAGATGGTCTCTTCCATTCAACAAACCTGGAAAGCGATTCTGCCTCAATATGAATTTGAGTACCAGTTTTTGGACGAGAGTTTTGGGAAGTTATTTGATCAGGAAAAACGCCTGGCGCAATTGTTTGGAATTTTTTCAACGCTGGCAATTTTTATTTCCTGTTTGGGATTGTTTGGTCTGGCTTCATTCACCATGGAGCAGAGCAAAAAATCAGTTGCAGTAAGAAAGGTGCTGGGCGCTTCCGTTCCTTCCATTCTTTACATGATGTCGCGCGACTTTTTGAAGTTAGTAATTATGGGAATGGTGCTTGCCGCTCCGATCGCCTGGTATGTTATGGATAAATGGCTTTCCGGTTTTGCGTACAACGCAGGTTTTGCCTGGATTGTATTTCTATATGCGGCAGTAGTAGGAATAGCAGTTGCCTTGATGACAGTAAGCTATCATTCTTTAAGAGCAGCAACTACCAATCCGGTTAATTCCCTGAAGGAGCAGTGAGTTAATTATCTTTTTGCAGCAGTAGCTACGAGTGTATCGAGATTCATAACCGCATTGGTGAATTTCTCATTGTCGAGTGGCTTTACAATGTAGCTGGTGGCACCTAATGCATAGGATTCAGTGATGTCTTGTTCCAGTGTAGATGAGGTGAGCATGATTACCGGAATGGATTGGTAACGCTCATCTCTTTTCAGTTTACGAAGTACGTGAAGCCCATTCATAGCTGGCAAGTGCATATCCAATAAGATAAAAGAAGGAAGCGCGTTGAGATTGGTATTCAGATAATCCAGCATCTCTATGCCATCTTCAAAATGAATAATGTCGTGATCTACATTCGTCTTTTTGATCTCTCTCATCGCTAACCAGGCGTGGTCAGCATTGTCTTCTACAATCAGTACAGTAGGTTTCATAACTATTTCCTCTCTGGTTCAGTATCACTTGTCAGTACGTTATGTATAAGATATGAAAAAGTGGCCTTTTCATCTTAATGTCCCTTAGTGAAAAATCAGTAGGAAAGTAACCCTGCTAAAAATTAGAATTTTAGAATTAGCCAAATTTGGGGGAGACTGCTCAAATATTTGTGAATAAGAAACGTCTCAAACCAAAAAAATAGCCCTGACGTGCTCGCCAGGGCTATCCTTAATAACCAGAATTAAACTTAGTTTTTATTGAATTCTCCGTTCGCGTCAAGTGTCACCTCTTCGCTTACTACAGCTCCGCCAGCTTGGCCAACACCGAATTCTACCCGGTTGATAACGCCAGTTGCTTTGAACCCGATTTTAGTGACTTTCTTATCCGGCCCCATTGGCACAGTAACAGGACCTTTGAGAGTTACATCCAATGTTACTGATTTAGTTACTCCATGCATTGTTAAATCACCAGTTACTTTATATTTCTTGTCACCATCTTTCTTGAATGAAGTGCTCTTGAAAGTAAGGGTAGGATATTTCGCTGCATCAAAGAAGTCAGGACTCTTTAAGTGGCCATCTCGCTGATCATTGTCAGTAGTAATAGAGTTGATATCCGCGGTTAGTGTAACCACAGCATCAGAGAAATCTTCTTTTGAAGAAGTAAGTGTAGCATCAACAGTTTTGAAGCCACCTTCAACATCAGATAGCAACAGGTGAGTAATGTTGAATTTTAGCTTTGAGTGCGCTTTATCCAACGACCAGGTTTGAGCAAAAGTGCTTGCAGCTACGAATACGAACGCAGCTAGAACTGTAAGTTTTTTCATTTTTATTGGTTTTCAGTTTTATTGAATGTGCAAGTATAACCAGTTCGTTAAAATATATGTTCCAACATATATAGGCTTTTGGTTAACTGATTGATATTCAATGGGTATTTTTTGTTAAAGACTGGTTAATGGCTACGAAGGGCTATTTTTACTGTGGAAATCGTAATTTTATTCTTATGGATTACTTCAAGCTGATTTTCGGAATAATACTGATTACAGTTTATGCCTGGTCGCTGATCGGGCAGATAAAAAGAGCACCGATATCCCGCTCATGGCTGCACATTGATTTAATCGTTGGAATGATTTTGGGATTTGGCATTGTTATTACATCTACAATTTCAATTCTCACTTAAGTGGCAGCATGTCTTTCTTTTCTGAGAGTTCCTGACGTTCTAAAGACGCTTCAATGGTATCAGAGTATTGGATTTACCTGCCTTGGTACGCATCAGGATCCTGGTTGTGAAATGTCATGGGCTTTACTGGATTGGGAGGGTGCACAATTCATGCTTTATCCAGAGGGGAGGCAAAACTATCATGAACGAAAAGATGGCGGATTGTATTTTACCGTTGAATCCATTGACCGGATCAGCGAACTAATCAATGATAAAGCAGAGCTGATTGAAATTAATCCAAAAACAGAATATGGAAGGAAGGAGATTGTTTTTAAAGACATCAATGGATTTCAGGTAACATTTGGATGTGATCCTGATTAATGATGAGCATGCTTTCACCGAAACAAAAGCACAACCTTTCACGCATTGTTCCCATCAGTTTATTGTGGCTCCTTTTTAGTATTGTTTACGCACTTCTTGAAAGAGGAATATTGGGAACACTTGACCATTACCCGGCTACCGGCAATCCGTATAATTTCAGTAATAATATTCTGGTCACGCCACTCACGGCATTTCTCACAGGAATTTTGATAGGTACAGTTGAAGTAATCTACCTCCATCAGCTATTTCTCAAAAGAACGTTTGCTGTAAAGATCATTGTCAAACTACTTATTTACGTAACTGTCCTGGTTGTTTTTCTTTTTGTTCTCACCGTGATCGCCAATGCGATTGAGCTTCAGACTTCTGTGATTAATGAAGTAACAATGAAAAATACATTGTCATTTTTCTTCAGCTATTCTTTCTGGGGCGTAATCATGTATATCGCAGCATGTGTGAGCATATCCTTGTTTTATAATGAAGTAAGTGATAATCTGGGAAACGGAGTGCTGATCAATTTTTTTACCGGAAAATATCATCAACCAGTCGAGGAAGAACGAATATTTATGTTTCTCGATATGAAGTCATCCACTACGATAGCGGAAGCAATGGGTCACGTAAAATATTTCCGGATGCTCAGAGAGTATTTTGCTGATCTCACGCAACCTATTATTAATTACTATGGTGAGATTTACCAGTATGTAGGGGATGAAGTTGTGATTTCATGGCCATTGAAAAGAGGTGTGCAAATGAATAATTGTATTGAGTGCTTTTTTGCAATGAAGAAGGAATTAATGAAACACCACGATAAATACAGCCGGGAATTCGGATTGCTGCCTTCTTTCAAGGCAGGGCTGCATGTGGGGAAAGTAACTACCGGAGAGATTGGTGTCATGAAGAAGGAGATTATTTTTACAGGTGATGTATTGAATACCACTGCGCGCATCCAGTCTCTCTGTAATAATTATAAAGTTGATCTGCTTATTTCTGGTCAGTTAATCCAGCTTCTTGCGGCCAATTCGTTTTACACAGTTCAATCCATGGGTGAAAGCGAATTGAGAGGTCGTGACGAGAAAGTGCAACTCTTCACCATTGTTTACCGAACGATAACTAATTAGCCCTTTAGTACTATTTTAGAATAGCTCATTTCGCTGTTATTCGCATTAAAATTCAAAGATGATAATGAAGCGAATGGCGTTGTTGGCCGGAGTAGGTCCGTTAATCTTACTGATAACCATTTTGATTCTTGATGGCGATCGAAGCTACAATCAATGGCTGGCGGCCGGGTGGGGCGTATCTCAAACTGGTGTGTTGATGTGTCTGTATTTAATCTATCGAAATAATTGGACAGGGCCATCACTCATTGGAAAAGTAATCTTGTTAATTCCGATGTTGGGAGCATTGTCCTATATGGCAGGAGAGTTACAGATTCTGACCAGCGCCTCACCGATAAAAATATTTTTGCCAATGGGAGCTTTGCTTTCAGGCACAGGCATGATTCTATGTGGGTCGTTTTTTGTAAAGAACGGATTGCAAAACGGATTAAACCGATTTGCTGCGTTGAGTGTCGGGCTGTATCCTTTTCTTGTCATGTTTCCCGTATTGATGGTGACAGGCCACCCCAGTATTCACCTGATCATGTTGTGGGGAGCTCCCTGGCTATGGCTGGGCTTGCTCTTGCAGAAATTGACAACAAATACATAACTGTCATTGTGTCTCTTTTGTCATTTGCCTGACCATCGCTGTTGGGTAAAAGCGATTTTTTGCTTTTATTCAGATCTTCTGTCCAACCTGGATAAATCGGATGGACTGAAATAACTATGAATCGGGAGATGTCTGTAACAACCGCTGCGCGATATTTAAACAGGGCAATTCTTTGTTTAAAGAAATATTTAAACACGGTACGCTGTCTGTTGAATTTTATAAACCGGATAAAGTAGACCATCAAAAACCACACGACCGTGACGAAGTATATGTGATTGCCACGGGCTCGGGTACATTTTATAACGGCACTTCACTATATCAATTTAAAGCGGGCGATTTCTTATTTGTGCCCGCGGGAGTGGAGCATCGATTCGAAAACTTTACGGATGATTTCACGACCTGGGTGTTTTTTTATGGACCAGTAGGAGGAGAGAAGGACAATAAATAATAGGATGAAAGCCTTACTTATTATCGACATGCAGAACGAATCGTTTTCTGAAGCTTATCCGAGTTTCGATGCACAGGGAGTGGTCAGCAGGATTAATGCGTTGTCTGATCGATTCAGGAAAAGTGGCGACAAGGTTATCCTTATTCAACACGATGGTACGAAAGACGAATGTTATGTTCCCAACACGGAAGGATGGCAAATCATTTCTTCCATTGATAAAAGGCAAGAAGACCTGATTATTTCAAAAACCGCCAATGATTCTTTTTATCGTACCTCGTTGAAAAATGAGTTGTTACGCTATGGTATTGATGAACTCGTGATCACCGGCAGTGCCACTGATTTTTGTGTGGACTCTACCGTGAAATCAGCACTGGTCAATGATATTAACGTAACTGTTATTTCCGATGCACATACAACAACTGACCGTCCCGGTCTTAAAGCAAAGCAGTTGATTGATCATTACAACTGGCTTTGGAAAGAAACTACTCCAACGAACGTCCGGATTAATGTAATTGATACTGAAGAATATCTGAAAACACTGACTTTACAATAGCAGGTCGGCTACTTCCTTCCAGTTGTTCACTCTGGGATTCCACCTTTCGTTGACGTTATGTGGTGAGGTGAATAAAATACCCTGCCCCTGAAAACGCTTAAAGTGCCGGGAGTGATCATCGATCAGGTAATCCGCGTTGAGGATACTTTTATCACCACAGAATACAATGTGGGTCCAGGGAATGAACGGAAAATGCTCGTGAAGCCATTCGTATTTATGAACGAAAGAAGTCTTGAATTCCATAGCGGCACTGGCGATGAAGATTTCATACTTTTTTGAGAGCTCAAAAATCACTTTCTGACTGTCAGCCATAACAGGCAGGTCTTTGAAGAAGCCGTCTGTATGAAGATACTCCAGTACTTTTGTTTTGTGATCGTCAGGAACGAAGTCTTTCAGATACATTCCATGAATCTGAGCATCAGTTACTTTTATCTTGTAATCGCGTTCGTACCATTCGTAAAAACGGTGGTTTGAGTCTGCGATTACTTCGTCCATGTCAATGGCTATTCGTTGCATTTTTTAATGAATGGTTAGCTTAAATAAACCGAAAAATACACATCAATTACTGATAATCGCGCATGGTTTTTTTTATAATCTTGTACCTATGAATACTATTTTCCCTTATGAGGATAAGTTCCGTATAGAAATTGTCAAAGTATGGGAAAGCTCCGTGAGAGCAACACATCACTTTGTCAAACTGGAAGACATTGAATATTTCAAGTCGATTGTTTCAACTATTGATTTCAATTCTTTCAGCGTGTATTGCAGTTTTGATCCGAAAGGTGTACTGATCGGATTTTTAGGCGTTGCTGGAGGTAAAGTAGAAATGCTTTTCCTTGACCCGAACTTCATTGGAAAAGGAGCTGGAAAGCAGTTAATGGAGTTTGCACTTAATCAACTGAACGTCACAGAAGTTGATGTGAACGAACAAAACCTCAATGCGGTGTTATTTTATGAGAAGTTTGGATTCCGGACTTATGAACGAGTGGAGAAAGATTCGGAGGGGAAGGACTACCCGATTTTGAAGATGAGGTTGGCTGGCAAAGTATGATTAAAAAAATTGAAAGAAGCATACGGATTAACGCGATGCCTTCTGTGGTGTGGAGTACATTGACTAATCCGGAAAAGATGAAACAATGGATGGGAGATGATGAAATGAAGCCGGAGATTGCTACTGATTGGAAAGCCGGGAGTTCAATCACGATTAATGGTTTTCATCATACGAAATTTGAGAACAAGGGAGTGGTGAAGGAATTCATTCCAGAGAAAATACTTCGTTATACACATCTTAGTTCTGTCTCACGTTTGCCCGATCTGCCTGAAAGCTATTCCATCATAGACTTCCGATTAAATTACCGGGATAATCAGACTTTATTGTTACTGACTATTGAAAATTTTCCCACAGAGTCAATCAGGAAACACCTTGAATTTTACTGGACCACTACGTTAGAAATACTTAAGAACCAGATTGAACAAGTCAAATAAAGTTTATTGAATTAGCTCATCACTGTTTCCATTCTGCTTTTGCGGATGAGTTCTTCCTGCGTAGCCTGTAATTCTTCCATGTTCTGGCGCAACTCTTCTTCACGCTGTCTCATTTTTTGTTCGGTGGAAGCAGATACTTCCAATAGTGTTTTCATTTTTTCAGTAGTTTGTGAATTGAGTATGGCAGAAGCAAGATGTTCGCCTGCTCTTTTCAGAAACTGTAAGTGATGATCTTCCAGGTCAAGAAAAGAAGAGATCTCGATAATGGCCGGAATGACTGACTCGTATTTGAAGGGAACAATAACGAGATAGGAAGGTGTAGCTTCTCCTAATCCTGACGTAATGTGTGTATAGCCATCAGGTATTTTCTTCAATTGTACAATGTCTCCCTCAAGGTAAGTCTGTCCAATCAAGCCATCGCCAATGTTTATTTTCTTCTGAATAAATTTCTTTCGGTTGAATGCATAGCACGCAGCGAGTGTAAGTTGTTTACTATTATCGGTTTCCTCAGCAATGAAGAGTCCGGCTTGTTGTGCTCCCAGATAACGCGTAAGGTAACTGACGCAATTTTCTGAAAGTAGCTTCATGTCATGCTGATGCGCACGCACTATTTCTGAGAAAGCGGCAAGCCCTTCGTTGATCCAGTTTCGTTTTTCATCTTCCTGTTTTACTTTTTTTAACTTGTCGCGAAGCTGGATCAGGTTGCCGGCCAATGTAGTACGATTGAGTTCAATATTTGAGTCATCCAATCCATTCCAGGTGATCTCGTAGTTGCCATCCGCCATCTGAGCAATAAATTCAGAAGCTTTTGTAACGTTTTGAATGGAAGTTTCATTGATCTCGTCTGACGATGCAAGAATTTTATTTCCTGAGTTGAACACCAGTTTGCGATCGTTCTCTTCTACTTTCTTGAGTAAGGCGGTTCGTGCATCGCGTTCTTTACGAATTTGTAAGATGAACAGATAAAGCAAAGGTATGGCCAGTAGTAAAATGGAGATCTGCATGATCAGGTTTGTTCGCATAGCCGATTGATAATTAGCGCGCGCTTCCTGATTCATTTTTTCTTCGTGCGCGAAGAGAGGATTGGCAAATTCGGAATACTTTTTCCAGACATCATATCCTTTGTCTTGTTTTAACATGTCCGTGAATACCGGCATATTATCGCTCTTCGCAGCATCTACCAT
>JBGATZ010000119.1:0-10988 GCA_044228905.1 Cyclobacteriaceae bacterium
TTTACTGGTGAGTTGGACTGACCCACGGCAAGCTGAAAGCATAGCGTCAGGCAAATAAAAAGACTCAGTTGTTTCATTTTCAAAAAAATTTAGAAGTGTGAATTTATACTTTAAAAAAGTAACGCTCCAGACAAATATGGCTGAAGCGTTAATCTTAAATTCGAATTATTATTAGTTAAGTCAGCCTGAGTTTATCGAAGGCTAGAACGCATAACGTGCACCCAACTGGAACTGGTATGGATTACCCGAAGGAGTAACTACACCAGCCGTGTTCACGCGGTAGTTAAAACGCTGATTAGCACGATCAAAATTAGGAACAGCAGGTGTCGTTGCCGTTGCAGGAATTCCCAATGCATACAATGCCTGTGAACCCAATGATTCGTTTCTGCCCCATTCTTTGTTCAGCAAATTAGCCACGTTGAAGATATCCATCGATAACTCGATGCTCTGTGTTTTGTATAAATTGATCTTCTTGCTCACGCGTAAATCTACTACACCATAGAATCCATTGATACCACCGTTACGCTCGGCAATGCCACCGGAGTATTTGTTGATATAGTCCTTGATGCTTTGACTCGCATTTGGATTGTCGATCACGGCCTGTAGGCCATTGCGTACGTTCTCCGGAACGTTGCTGCTGTTCCTGTCGAAGATATACGCGAGGTCATTTGTTCCCGATACGAAGTCGGCATTACTGTTAGCACCAGATAATAATGAGTAACGAGTACCACCAATACCCGAATAACGTACTCCTACTACTACTCCCCAGAAGGTAGGCAGTGAACCAAACACGACTACCTTATGACGGAAGTGATTATCGGAATAGGTCATTGCACTCAGGTTGCGTGGATCATCTGTAACGGGCAATGAAAGCGTAGCCGTGTTGGCCACATTACCATTGAATGAAGTGTTGTCTTTTGTATCATTCCAGGTATAACTTACCGTAATCACTCCGTCTTTGTAATATTGATACGTCATATCCGCTACTACTGCATAGTTGTCGATCTTTCCTTCGCTCACCAGTTCAAGCACACGGCCGAACTTGGTACTCTTGCGTCCCTGCAGCCAGTCGCCAGCGCCATTGGTTGGCATGGTAGCTAAAGGTACATATACACCACGGCCGCCTTCCTGCGATAAAGTGAAGTATGGATTATCAACCATGTTGCGATCTACATACGTGTAGTTATTGCGACCCAGGTTGGCATATCCGCTGATTCCTACTTTCAGTCTTTCGTTGATGAAGCGATTGTATGAAATGTTTGCTTTGTAGATCACGGGTACTCGTGCATCAGGACCATTGGTGTTAATAGTTGGCAACTGGAATGCATCGAGGCTTGGAATGCTCGCGTAATTATTGCGATAAGCAAGAAAATCAGGAGTCGGAATGTTCGGGGCACGTACATCTACGGTAGCCAGATGTTTACCATCAAACGTGAGGTTATTAATGAGCATGTAATTATTAATATCTGAAGCGAAGATTCCACCACCTACGCGGATGATGTCAGTATGGTTTTCATTCACATCCCAGGTAAGCTGAAGGCGTGGTTGCAGTACGGATGACTTCAGGCGATGATCTGTGCGGATATCCAGCTCGTCTAATAACAATTGATTGAGCGGAGATTTCGGATAGTAAGCATAATCATAACGCAGACCGGCAGTCAGGTTCATGCCATTGGCCAGCGTAGTGGCAAGCTGTCCATACAGACCGGCATTGAAGATATTACCAGTCACACCCCAGTCGTCCATCAAAGGTACTTCGCGGTAGTAACGGTAAGGTTGCATCAATTCAAATTTATCGAGTGCCGAACGTGTACCATCTACCGTGTAATGAAAACGACCGTTCACTTCACTACCATACACCGAGTGTGCATTGGTATTCATCAGGTCGATACCGAACGTGTAATCAATCTTGTCGGTATTCAAATACACGTTATTGATAAGTTGTACCACATGATTTTGAAATGACTCTTGTGCAAAACGATGGCCGCCCATTTGAATGTTGGTAGATCGGGTAGTTCCGTCACTCAATACCGAAGCAATGTTTTCTACTATAGCTCTTGGAATGTTCGCGCCAGGTAGCTGATCACCCGGCTCGCTTCTTTGCGAAGTATATAAATACTGCACTTTCAACTCGTTGGTAAGTTTGGAATTTACCGAGGTGCGCAACGAAGCCAGTAAACTGTTGTCCAGGTTGTAGTCATTACCATATGATTCCAACAAGTTGATAGACGTATTGTCGGCAAGTCCCAGCTTGTTGATGTCGTTAGTGAAGTTGTCACGGATCGTTAATAAATTTTTCTCATTCAACTGCCAGTCGATACGCGCAAAGCCGGCATCAGAGCCACGTTTCTTATCGAAACTTCCATACTGTGCATCCTGTGATAAACCATAGTGCGCACGGCCAATGTCTACAAAGCGGTTCAGCGTAGCCGTAGTCACGTTGAAACGGTTTTCGTCTGTATCACTCTGAATGTCGGCAATGATCAATGGTCGGGTGTCTTGCTGATGATCCCAGGCAACGAAGAAATGAAGTTTGTCTTTGATGATCGGTCCGCCCAATGAAAAACCAAACTGGTTGGTTGCAAAAGTGTTGTTGTTCTTATTACCGCGAATGTCGTAGCCACTCGACAACCAATCGGCACGTGTATAGTTGAATACACTTCCGGTCAGTTGATTGGTGCCTGATTTGGTCACAGCACTGATTGTTCCACCACCACTTCTGCCATAGGTTACATCATAGGCATTGGTCACCACCTGAAACTCTCTTACCGCTTCCATGGATATCGAGTAAGGAGCACCGCTACGGCTCGTTGTTGAACCGGCTGAAGTTGGGTTTTTGGAATTCATACCATCGATAGTGTAGTTGGTGGAAGAACCTAACTGGCCAGCAAGGTTACCCCCACGGCTAAGTGGAGACAAATCCATGAGTGAAGTGAAGTTACGTCCATTCACCGGAAGCTGGTTGATATCGCGCGCAGATACAGAAGTGGAGGCTCCGAAGTTTTCCACCTGGTTTTGTAAACTGCTTGCCGTTACTTCTACGGACTCAAGTGTCTGGCTCGATTCCTGTAAAACAGGCTTCAAACGAATGGCATCGCCCTGGTGCAGAACAAAGCCGGTTTGTTTTTGTTCACCGTAGCCGATAGAAGAAACAGTAACTGTGTAGGGGCCGCCCAACGGAAGCTCTTTAAAAGAGAAATCACCTTGCACATTGGTGATCGTGCCGGTAGTAAATCCGGTCGATTCATTTTTGATCTGCACGGTTACTCCCGGTAATGCACCGTTTTTCTGATCGGTGACGTTGCCCGAGATAGTCGCGTGAGTAGTTTGTGCATTCACATGCACACTACCTGAGATAAAGCAAACAAAGAAAAAGAGTTGATAGAGTTTTCGCATGAACATTAGGGTTTTGGTTCGCGCGGTAAAGTAGATGCACCAAAATAAATCCAGCGTTATGCGAGTGTTACGCTTGCGATCATTGCGTGTTAACCGTCATTGCATACCGACTTCTTTATTGTTGTCAGTGATTTGAGTAATTAACGATCAATCTGTAATCCGTTTCTGGATTATCAAATTATTATATCAATGAAATTAATTAACGAACCCGTTTGTGAAGCGGATGAATGGTAGTGGAACGAACGTGATAACAGTTAATGTATGTACCTGGTGTGCATCATGGATGATCTGCTTACGCAATAAATCATCACTACATCTTTACATTAAACCCAGGAGGATTATCGATCAGCGTTTGCAATGTCCGTTGTGCATAATGAAAATCAGGTTGGTGACTGATATCACCTTCCCGGACAGTTGATTGGCCTGGCCTCAGTATCAAACTATAGCTTTTACTCCCGGAGAAGTATTTGATCTCAAAAGTGTACGTAACTTTTTCCGTTTTATAGTCAGCTGATTTTACCAGGCTGCCCCACTCGTTGGTTTTTCCACCTTGCTTGCCCCACCATTCCCCTTTGCCTTTCCGGGGAGTAATAGTCAATTGATTTCCGCTTATCAAATAAGTACCTGTTTCGTAAACAAACAGAATGTCTTTCGCCATAGTTGACCAGTTTTTCACTCTATATATATAAGTGCCATCGGTGTTAAATGAATATTCCTTTCTGAAATATCCTGCCGTGTATTGCGGCATACCATTTATATAACCACGTGTTTCAAGCAGATAATCACACCACAACCCTGCAATTGAAGGCTCGTTCGTATTCACGGATGGATTAGTATTTGTATTGGAAGGAGGAGTAGCAGTGGTTTGCGCGGGAGCGGTGGCACCCGCATCCAGATTCAAAGAGCCAATCAATGTTTGATATTCTTTCAGGTAAGGTTCAGCAGTAGCATTGCATAATAGAGATACACAAACAGTGTTGTTTGAATAAGTCGTAAGAATGGAAGCCACGTTGGCTCCATTGAATTGCCATACGCCTGCGCCACTCATTACTGTCCATCCGTTGGCCGTCTGCGGAACCGTTTTTTCCGGAGCGGATATTCCCCTGGATGCAGGAGCTACCAGTTCTTTCCAGTCTTTGTCAAAATCTTTTTGTACGTCTCCCTCACTGCTGCGATGTTGATAGATAGCTATCTGTGCCCAGCTGCTGCCGTCTACTTTGGAATAGGAAATATAGCCATTGCCTTCTTTGGCTGCCCATCCCGCAGGAGCCTGGTACGAAATGATGTCAAATGTTTTCTTTTGAGCATAACTGGTTGCATTGCTTAGTAGCACGGCCAGCGTAATGAGGTACTTTGTCATGGCGGGTTCGGTGATTCAAGGTTAAACGGGATACAATTTACGATCCAATTCTTAAAGTATGAATTCGGATTGACCCTTTACAGAACCAATAACCGTAGATATACCATATAATTTAAGAGAGTTGTGTGGACCCGGCTCATTTGATGAGCAGTAATTGGTCTTATCGGTTCGGGAATAAAATCAAAAATATAAGGTACTCCTTTAGGATTAGTGAGGTCCATATACAGGGACGCGATAAAAAAAATAGTATGCAAGATGACAACAGAGTCGATCAATGAATCTCATAGAACCAGATTCAATAATATTTTTAACACTATACACTAAACAATTACTTCTATGAAAAAAATATGTTTTGCAATCTTAAGTGTTATTGTTGCCGCATGTGCCGATCCTGAGTTTTTACAAAAAGAAAACGAATTGTCAAGAGAAGCCAGGAGCCTTTCAATCTATCGGGCAGATGTACAAACAACATTCACGTGTCCTCCGTATAGCCACGTGCCCATGTTAATTGAACTGGGCGATGTATATGGCACTCCTTTAAACCCAAACCCGGGCTATTGTGAGAAAATCTTTCCCGCCTCTACTTATTATATTATGGTGAGCGGTGGTGCAGCAGCGTATTGCTTCGATTCATTAAGTGGCGCTACACTGGCCAATGGTGGAGGTACAGCTACATGCAAGGATGCTACAGGGGGGCAGGTTAGTATTCAGGTGACTTCCAACACTCCTGTCAATCAAATCTCGGTATATGTAACTCCTACCGATGATTGCGGAACACCTCAGACGGCCTACAGCAACGATTCATTTATCGAAATCCTACCTGCACACCACTTTGATCAATGAAGTACTAAGCAAATAAAGGCTGTAGAAGAGCAGCCTTTATTTTATGTAGAAGAGCAGCCTTTATTTTATTCTACACTTGCTGTTGGCGCATTCTTTTTTACCGAAGCAATTCCATTTTCCATGGCGCTGCTACTCTCATACATTTCGCTGCTGCCAATGATCTGGCTGTTCGCGGCTTTGAGATTGAAGTAATGTTTGTCGTTAGATGATTTCTTGCGGTCGTAGCGTGCATCGTCCGGAGCATTTTTCTTCACCGATTCTATCCCATTTTCGCAGGCAGCTTTTGTGGTGTAGCCTTCACTGGTCAGTATTACCTGACCATTGTCTGCTTTCAGATTGAATTGAAATTCTCCGTTGGTTCGTGTACTGACAACAAATTTTCCCATGAGCGTGTGTTTTTGGTGGTACATAAAAATAGGAAATCCGGTAAGGATAATCCAGTCAGTGATACGATTAGATCGGTCGTGCATGATTAAATAACATAGAATTTGGATTAACTTAATATGCATCAGATGCAAAAAGAGAAAATTAATCAGCTATAAAGACGTGAGATAAGAAATCAATGTTTACTTATTTCCTGTATCTTCGAAACCAATTGATGAGTGATGATGATTGATGAAAAGCAAATAGTCCACTTCAGTAAGTTTCTCAGTTTGGTGCTAAGGCATAAGCCGGAAGAAATTGGTATTACCCTGGATGAACAGGGTTGGACGGATACCGATACGCTGATTATTAAAGCCAACGAGAAAGGCGTAGGGCTAAATCAAGAGTTGCTTCGCCTTGTAGTGGATACCAATTCAAAGAAACGATTTGCTTTTAATGAGAACAAAGATAAGATCCGCGCAAACCAGGGACATTCTGTGGAGGTAGAGTTGGGTTACATTCAGCAGCTGCCTCCGGCCGTTTTATATCATGGCACTGCGGTGAAATCAGCTGATTCTATTCTGGCAAACGGTCTTGAAAAAAGACAACGCCATCACGTGCACCTGAGTGCTGACAAAGAGACAGCGAAAAGTGTGGGAATGCGTTACGGTAAACCAGTCATCTTTGAAGTAGAGGCCCAACAGATGCATATCGATAAATTTGAATTCTTTCGCTCCGAAAATGGAGTATGGCTTACGGACCACGTACCCGCCCGTTATCTGAGAATGATGGAATGATCAGTTATTTCTTTACTGCTTCAATGATCATGTGAGATAGGGGATAGGGGATAAGAGAACCGGTGAATGGCTCATGCATTGATACTTTTCCTTTCAAGCGGTTGTCCACAATCCACTCATTCACATAGGCTTTGGAATGAGCTGCAATGGTGAAGCCTGTTTCTTCCAGGTGAGCCTTCCATTCTGTGAAATCCCAGAAGCAAAACGTTTCGTGCATTTCGCTCTCCCAGTTATCGGTGTAGTCTTTACGGCTCATAAACTCACAGGCGTCACGGAGGGTAAGTTCTATATATCGATTGCCATCGTGAATTCGTTCTTCAAAATGCAAATGATAACCTTCCTTCTTACGAAAGTCCAGTGCAAATCGCTGAAAGCGTGCAGCCGTGGAAAGGCCTTTCAGGTATGCAGCCAGTTCTTCACGTGAATTAAATGAAGATTGGTAGTCATCATTTCTTCCATCAGTATCAGCAAGTTTCATCCATATTTTTTGATCTTTGTTATCAGGCCCAACTACATCACGGTTGATCCAGACACCACCGCTACGTAATTCTTCAAAACGATTCCGTATAAATGCAAGCAAGTCTTCACGGCTTCCATACGATTCAATTTCATGAGTAAGTGATGACGTATGAATGGTGTCCATTGAATTCCGGTCAAACACTAATCCGGTTACTGCATTGCGTTGTGAAAAGAATACGAATGGATTGTTAAACTCTCCGTTGTGTTTGCGCTGCTGGCAGATATCAAAAAGATGTCGCGCTACTTCTATTCCAAAAAAATCAGATTCACGGAGTCGGTCATCCAGGCAAGCAAGCTTAATCCATGACCCAACGGCACAACCAATGTCACCGATGCGTCCGGGCCGTATCAACGCAGCTGTATCCTGGTATTTCAGCAACGCGATCTCATCCATCTGCCTTACATAAGTATTGTAATCACGGGTGGTAGTGATGTCTCCGTCTTCACTGATCATCTTGTCATTAAACAGCAACTGTACTTTCTTCCCCAGCTGATACTTTAACCATACTTCGCGAGAAGCAATATGCATTTCATTTTGGATGAGTTCATCTGTTTCCCAGTGATCAATGGAAGCGATGCGCTCTACAATATCCCACGGCATGTGCGTTTTGTAAGTCCATGATTCGCGGTTGGCGAGTTCACAGGGAAGAATGCGGAACCCACTATGTTCATACATTTGCAATACACGACTGGAGCAGAGTACAAGGGTAGTTGAAGGCGTGAGGTCAAACATTCCCTCACTTTCGTGCTTCACGCGCTTTAACGTATAGTCGGAAAAGCTTTTAAGATCACCTACATCATCCACGCCATAGATGTAGCAGGGAACAGGTAGTGTTTCAGAAAATTTTTCCAGTGCCAGTGCACGAATATAAAAGGGCAATGGATTCCTTCTGGTGTTACTATGATTGGAAGAGGTGACAGCAAAGATAATCGCTTCAATCTTTTGATCGGTATCAATGAGATTCCCGTTCACATCGGCCACCGTTTTTAATGAATGACTGGTCAGAGTGGTAAGGTAGTCGAATTGAAATCGGGTAAGCAATTGATGTCTTCCGGGAAAGAGTAGATACATACAGCTGTCTTTTACCGAAAGATCATGGTATCCATCTTATTTTGGAAATTTTTCGATAGATCAATAATGCTTTCCTTTCGTGCCAGCGTTTCCATCCATGCCGAAGGAATGTTTTGCTCTCCATAGTATAACCCGGCTAATGCACCAGTTACACAACCGGTTGTGTCGGTATCTCCTCCCAGGTTCACCGCAGTCAGTACCGCTTCGGGAAATGTTTTGGTGTTAAGAAATGACCAGATACTTGCCTCGAGTGTATGCAGCACGTAGCCCGATGATTTGATCGTCTCTTCTTTCGCATGAACAAGTGTGCCATCGAGTGTTCTGGAAAATAATTTCATTTCTAGGGTATTGAAATCTTTTGTCCCGAAGAAAGCATTAAGTTCTGCACACGCTTCAGAATATGCTTTATGTTTATCCAATCCCTTCATCAGCTTACTTACCAGTTTGGAATAAATGAAACAAGACGTCACGCTTCTAAAATGACGATGAGTGACCCCGGAAATTTCTCTCATGCGTTCAAGTAAAGTCTCCTCATCTTCGTTCGCGAAGTAAAGAGAAGCAGGTACAATTCGCATCAGCGATCCGTTTCCGTTGCTGTCTTCATCAAGCTCTCCCGAGTATAATGGATCTTCTCCGTCTGCAATCCGCAGGAGCGCAACACGCGTGGTTCCGCCAATGTCAAATACTTTATGGTGCGCACCCCAGTGCCCTTCAGTCATCCATCTCACAAATGTTCTTCCGATGTCGTTGAGATCATAGCCTTTTGTGAGTGATTCTGCAAGGCAAAAAGTTAATGAGCTATCGTCTGACCACGTACCTGGCGGTTGATTCCAGCAACCATATCCGGTCATGTTCTTTACCGGATCATTCTTCAAAGAAATACGGCTGCTGAATTCTACAGGAACTCCCAGCGCATCACCGATCGCAAGCCCGAGAAAGCAGGAAGTGATATTTTTAGTCATCATAATTTACTCATCAGTTCATAAATCGCTTTCCAGTCTGTTTCTCCATCAAAGCCGGCCTTGTCATCCATCAGCACATTGAAGTAGAACTTGTCCCGATAATAACCGTACCCTCCGTCTGCTACTTCAGGATTGCTGTTGACGTAATCGAAACGAATACCGTGTTTCTCAAAATGTGCCAGGTATTGCTTGATTTCATGCGGATAAGAACAAGTGTAGAGAATCTTCACAATGTCTGTGTGCTTACCGATCAGTTGCATCGCCTCGATACAATGAGGATAGAACTCCGTACTGATCTCGTCCTGCCGGTAGTTGGGTTTTAATAATGTGCCGTGAATATCAATCGCCCAATATGTTTTCTTCCATCCCCGCTCAGTGCTCAGCCGCAAACAGTTTTCAATCGCACGTATAATCATAGCTTGACAGAAGTGTTGTGAATAATGTGTTCAATTGCAGTGGCCAGCACAGGAGCACACGAGATGATTTCTATTTTCGGATGAGTTACCTTTTCCATTACGGTGTCGGTAATAAACAGTTTGTGAATTTTAGATTGAGTGACACGGGCCAGTGCTTCACCGCTAAGTACGCCATGTGTGCAATACGCACTGACCGATTTTGCTCCCTTCTCTACGAGCAGGTCTGCAGCCTTACACAATGTTCCTGCAGTATCCACAATGTCATCAATGATGATTACGTTTCTGTCCTTAACATCCCCAATGATTTCCATTGTGGCTACACTGTTGGCTTGTAGTCGCTCTTTATTGAGCACAACCATTTCCGATTTTAATACTTTCTTGAACTCCTTCACTCGCTTAATCCCTCCGAAGTCAGGACTGCAAAGACAAAGCTGAGTGGTGCCGGATCGTTCAATCTGATCAACAAAAAGTTTGAAAGAAGACAATGGGTCGACAGGAATCTGGTAGAAACCCTCAATGGCGTTGGTATGCAGATCAAGAGTTACCATGCGGCTTGCGCCAGTCATCTGGATCATATCCGCAACCATGCGCGATGAGATGGAAGTACGCTGTCCGTCTCTTCGTTCCTGTCTGCTGTGTGGCAGGTAAGGGATCACCATGATTACTTCTTTTGCAGAAGAACGCCTGGCAGCATCCACCGTCATCAACAGCTCGAAAAAGTTTTCGTATGGCGTGTGAATCTTGGCAACGAGAATCACAATCTGGCCACGCACACTCTCATCAAAACGGACGAACAATTCTCCGTCTGAGAATTTTTCCACATGTGTGTGTTTTAGCGGCAGATGCAGCAGATCTGCGATCGCTTCTCCCACAACCTTACCCGTGCTGGTGGCATATAGCCGTACGTTATTTTCCATATTTATATAGTGTCTTTGATCAGTGAGGCGTTGGCTCTTATTTCTTCGAATGTATAATTTCTTTTGATCACTCCGTTTTCAAATACCGTTTGAAGGCAATCATTGCCGGCTTCGTTTTCATTTACGGTACGATAGTTATTTTGATCACAGATCAGCTTCAGCCTTCCTGCCTTTGATGTTTTAAAAGAGGGGATCAACTCTCCTTTTTCATTCAGTTCGAGAGGAGACTTCTTTACTTCAATTCCTTTTCCATTTACTTCGGCATAAGAACATTTCAAAGCAAACTTTTGCGTATCGCGATTTACCTTCTGAAGCAATGCGCCACCCATGCCAAGCACAAGGT
>JBGATZ010000120.1:0-10810 GCA_044228905.1 Cyclobacteriaceae bacterium
CTCTTCTCATGTGGGTGGTTCATTGAACCTGCTGGAAGAATCTCCGGAGCATTGTATTATGCTTGAGCTTCCGGTTCCTGTTCTTTCAAATAATGAACTGGAAAAAATCCGATACATCGATCACCGTCACCTTCAGACAAAGACAATTTATACTTACTTCCGTGGAGATGGACAACCAGGTTCACTGGAAAGAGGATTGAACCGCGTTTGTCAATATGTGACTGATGCGATTGAAGACGGGTTCACAATCATTATCCTTTCCGACAGAAGTTTTGATAGCGGTCACGCTCAGATTCCTTCATTGCTTGCAGTAGCTGCAGTGCATCATGACCTGATCCGCAAAGGACTTCGTGGAAAAGTTGGTTTGCTGGTAGAGGCTGGTGATGTATGGGAAACACATCATTACGCTACGCTGGTTGGTTTCGGTGCTTCGGGTGTCAATCCATATTTAGTGTATCAGACCATTCACGACATGAAGAAGAACAATCTTCTGAGTGAAGAGTTGACGGAAGAAAAAGCAATCTACAATTATAAGAAAGCAGTATGTGGTGAATTGCTGAAGACCATGAGTAAGATGGGCATCAGTACACTGCAATCCTATCATGGTGCGCAGATCTTTGAAGCATTGGGGATCAGTAAAGAAGTAGTGGATCAGTACTTTACGGGAACCGTTTCTCGTATTGGTGGATTGACTCTGGATAACATTGCTCAGGAAGCATTGGCAAAACATCATCTTGCTTATCCAAAAACGCCAAACGTGGCAGCACATCTGGGTGTGGGTGGTATTTACCAATGGAAACAACGTGGTGAAGCGCACTTGTTCAATCCGCAGACGATTCACTTGCTTCAGCACTCCACCAAGATGAATGACTTTGAACTATTCAGAAAGTATTCAAAGCTCATCAATGATCAGAGTGAAAAAGCAATCACGCTTCGCAGCTTATTAAAATTCAAAAAAGGAAAATCCATTCCGCTCAGCGAAGTAGAGCCGAAAGAAAGCATCTTCAAGCGCTTTGCTACCGGAGCCATGTCATTCGGATCGATTTCGTATGAAGCGCATAGCACCCTGGCAGTAGCCATGAACCGTATCGGTGGAAAGAGTAACTGTGGTGAGGGTGGTGAAGATGAAGCGCGCTTCTTCAAGAAGGAAAATGGTGATTGGGAAAACTCCGCAATCAAGCAGGTTGCTTCTGGTCGATTTGGAGTAACAAGCTATTACCTCACGAATGCTAAAGAACTACAAATTAAAATGGCGCAAGGTGCCAAGCCTGGTGAAGGGGGTCAGCTTCCTGGTCATAAAGTAGATGACTGGATCGGGCGCGTTCGTCACTCTACTCCAGGTGTGGGATTAATTTCTCCTCCTCCACATCACGATATCTACTCCATTGAAGATTTGGCTCAATTAATCTTTGATTTGAAGAATGCGAACCGTGAAGCACGTATCAGTGTGAAACTGGTTTCTGAAGCGGGTGTTGGAACAATTGCATCGGGTGTCGCAAAAGCACATGCAGATGTCATACTCGTATCGGGTCACGATGGAGGAACAGGCGCATCACCGCTCAGTTCAATCCGTCATGCAGGGTTACCATGGGAACTCGGTTTAGCAGAAACTCATCAGACGTTAGTAAGAAATAAATTGCGTGGTCGTGTAGTTGTTCAAACAGACGGACAGATTCGCACTGGTCGCGATTTAGCTATTGCTGCATTGCTTGGCGCTGAAGAATTTGGTGTAGCAACTGCTGCGTTAGTAACTGCTGGTTGTATCATGATGCGCAAGTGTCACTTGAATACATGCCCCGTGGGTGTAGCTACTCAGAATAAAGAATTGCGTGCACTCTTTACAGGTAAACCGGAATATGTAGTGAACCTGTTCACATTCCTTGCGGAAGAGCTTCGCGAGATCATGGCAGAATTAGGATTCCGCACCATCAATGAAATGGTGGGTCAGGTGGATCGTCTTGAACTCCGTGATATGAGTGAAGAGCATTGGAAATATCAGAACCTCGATCTATCACCTATACTATTCAAGGAACCAATGAGCCTGGATACTTCTCTTTTCAAACAAGAAGAGCAGGATCATGAAATCGAAAATGTGAAAGACAGAACACTGATCAAGATAGCGAAACCAGCTCTTGAAAATGGAGAATCTGTACAAGGTGAGTTCGCTATTGCTAACCAGGATCGTTCTGTAGGAACGATGTTGTCAAACGAAGTATCAAAAGTGTACCGCGATAAAGGACTTCCACTAGATACTATTCACTTTAAGTTTAAAGGAACTGCAGGACAAAGCTTCGGAGCATTCACTACAAAAGGGATGACTTTCGAACTGGAGGGCGATGCCAACGATTATTTTGGTAAAGGCTTATCCGGAGGTAAACTGATTCTTTATCCTCACAAGGCATCTTCTTACAATCCATCTAAAAACATCATCGCTGGAAATACCGCTTTCTTCGGAGCTACTTCGGGTGAAGCATACATCAGAGGTATGGCGGGAGAACGGTTCGCTGTTCGTAACTCAGGTGTGAGTGTGGTTGTAGAGGGTGTAGGAGATCATGGTTGTGAATATATGACTGGTGGAACGGTAGTTATTCTCGGTGAAACCGGAAGAAACTTTGCCGCAGGTATGAGTGGCGGTATTGCTTACGTATGGGATGTAAACAACACCTTCGTGAAAAATTGTAACATGGAAATGGTATTGCTCGATGTAATTGACGAAGATGAGCAACGCATGTTGAAGAAGATGATTTCACAACATCAGCAATTCACACAAAGCGATGTAGCGGCACATGTACTCAGCTATTGGCCAACTGCGTTCAAGCAATTCATCAAAGTAATGCCGGTGGATTACAAAGCCGTGTTGGACAAAAACAAAAAGTCGAAAGTGACTCTTAACTAATCATTCATAAATCTTAATTTTTAATTCGTAATTATCAGAGATGGGAAAGCCTACCGGATTTTTAGAACAACAGAGAGAGTTACCTTCAAAGCGTGACGTCAAAAAAAGGCTTCATGACTATTATGAAGTGGATGGTGAAGTGGATGAAAAGTTAAGCACCAAGCAGGCCTCACGATGCATGGATTGCGGCATTCCGTTTTGTCATAACGGTTGCCCGCTGGGAAATATCATTCCGGAATTCAACGATGCCGTGTATCAGGGCAATTGGAAACAGGCATATGAAATTTTAAGTTATACCAACAACTTCCCTGAGTTCACCGGACGCATTTGTCCTGCGCCATGTGAGGCTTCATGTGTATTAGGCATTAACAAACCTCCTGTTGCTATCGAATACATTGAGAAGTCAATTATTGAAAAAGCATTCCTGGAAGGTTATGCAAAACCAAGAATCCCCACCCTTCGCACAGGGAAGAAAGTAGCTGTCGTTGGTTCTGGTCCCTCTGGTCTTGCTGCAGCCGCTCAATTGAATTATGCCGGCCACACTGTTACGTTATTCGAACGTGCCGATGAAATAGGCGGATTACTTCGTTATGGAATCCCTGATTTCAAATTGGATAAGCGTGTTGTTGAGCGCAGAATCGATTTGATGAAGGAGGAAGGTGTGAAGTTCCAGGTGAGCACCAATGTCGGTGTTGACATTTCAGTTCAGCAACTTCGTGATGATTTCGATGCAATTGTATTAACTGGTGGCTCAACTATTCCACGTGATTTACCAATACCAGGAAGAAATCTGAAAGGCGTTCATTTTGCTATGGATTTCCTCACACAACAAAATCGCAGAGTATCTGGTAAGACCGTGGTTGGTGATGAAATCTTTGCCATCAACAAAAATGTAATGGTAATTGGTGGTGGTGATACCGGTTCTGATTGTGTAGGAACTTCCAATCGCCACGGAGCCAAATCCGTTTCACAAATTGAAATTCTTCCTAACCCTCCAAAACACAGAAACGACTCAATGCCTTGGCCAAACTGGCCAATGATTCTCCGCACTTCCACTTCACATGAAGAAGGTTGCGAAAGACAATGGAGCATTGTGACAAAAGAATTCATTGGTGACGAAAGTGGAAATCTCACAGGCCTGAAGATCGTAGAAGTAGAGTGGAAAAAACCAGAACCTGGCAAACCACATACATTCGCTGAGGTGGCCGGAACTGAAAAAACAATCCCATGCGAACTGGCATTGCTTGCCATGGGATTCCTTCATCCACAAAAAGAAGGATTGCTTGCCGAATTGGGCGTTGACTTCGATGAACGAGGCAATGTAAAAGCAACCAAATACCAAACTTCGGTTGAAGGAGTATTTGCTGCTGGTGACATGCGCAGAGGACAATCATTGGTCGTGTGGGCAATCAGCGAAGGCCGTGAAGCAGCCCGTGCGGTTGACGAGTACCTGGTGGGAGCTACTTTGCTTGAGGCAAAAGAAAAAGGAATGCTGAATCTTGCCTGATAAAATAATAAAGCATCAGTCATTGGAGAAGTTCAATGACTGATGCCTAAATCCAATTTTACTTAACCTCTAAAGTGCTGATAATGCCTTTGCTCAAACCGGGCAGAATGACTCTCTTGTTTTCTTTATCATAAAGAATATCGGCAGCGTCTACATCATCAAGAAACGGAATCACTTCTTTCTTTGCGATGTTTACTTTAAGCAGTTTGCTCTTCAGTTCCTTGAAATTATACCAGTCACTGACCAATAAAGTATTTTGATCAATCATCTGAAGGCCATCATAATTTCCTTTCAGATCAGAGAGATAAGTCAATTTAGGTTTACCAGCTAAATCAATCACACCAATTTTTCCATTCAGTAAATCATTTCTGACTAATTCAACAAAGAATAATTGGTTAGTGGGCTTGTTATAGTATAAACCATTAGGTGATTTAATCCCCGGCACATCCAGCACTTCAACTTTAGAATGATCAGACAGTGTGATTACGAAAATTTTGCTCACATCAATGGAACCCACAAAAAGCGTAGACTCATCCTTTACAGTGATATCATTAAGAAATTGTGTTCCGAAAGAAGAAAGGTCAACTTCTCTCACTTGTTCCCCAGTCTGAAGATCAATGCCCACTACACGATCAATATCCGCAACATAGAGCACGCCTTTAATAATAGCCGTTCCTTTTGGTGCATTCAGTGTACTTTTATTGAATCGCTGGTCAAGCAGTTTTCCGTCCAACGAGAGTTTGTAAATCGAGCCGTCTCCGTCTTTGGTCATTGGAGCTAATGCTTCACCAATGTTGGTCGCATACAGGAATTTTCCATCAGAGATAATACTTTCCGGATGCTGAAGACCCGTAGTAATTATTTTGGTTTGTGAAAAGAGAGTGAGTGCTGTGCAGCACAGGAATAAAATAATCAGTTGCTTCATAGTTGTTTAAACTTTTCTTCAAAAGTAGAAGCAACACAAAAAGCAGCGTTAACACAGAAAGCTCAAACTATTGCACTTTTTGTTTTTGACTGGCTGGGGGTTACACCAAACTCCTTTTTATACGAGCGAATGAAATAAGGAATATTTTCAAATCCACTGGCATAGGCAACTTCCGATACATTCTGGTTCCCTTTCTCTAACAACATTCGGGCATGAGCCAATCGTTGTTGATGTATCCACTTTTTGGGTGAAGTCTGATAATGACTTTGAAAGTCGCGCTTGAATGAAGCCAGGCTTCTGCCTGAAAGTTTGGCTAATTCTTCCAGCGTTAGCTGCTGAAACAAATGCTTTTTAATAACGAGATCAATCTCTGCTGGTTGTTCGAAAGCAATAGCTTGCAACCAGGTCTTCACTTCTTCTTTGTTCTCTCCGGATAGCAACAGTAAGAGCAACTCATGAAGCTTGAGCTGCAAAATGGCTTCCAGATTGGTGAACTCTTTATGAAAATAACTCAGATATTGATCACGAAAACTATCCAGCAATTCATTGGTGGAAATAGTGAGATAAGAAGATGCTTGAGTTGTGGTCCGCTCGGAAGCTGAAAAGTATTTGAGGCAAAATTTCCGGATCACTTCATCAGAGCAATAGATAATCATTGCCTGATAGTTGAGTCCTTCCGGGATAAATTCAGACATCACATACAATCCGCTTTTCACAAGCAATAGCTTGCCCACGCTTGCTGTGACTGTTTGATCACCAAAATGAAGACGTTTGTGTCCTTCAATCACATAAATGAGGCAATTGTGATGAAGGAAAACGGTTTTCTGATGTGCCTCCGTAGCCTGACGATAGCGGGCAAAAGTAATTCCTCCGGAATGCAAAAATTCTCCGTTGTTAATAGGCAGCTGAAACGGGCGCAAAATCATTGAACACAAAACTCTCTATTTCTCGTACAACTCCAAAGGGAGATCATCGGGATCACTGAAGAAAGTGAATCGCTTATTCGTGTATTCATCCACACGAATCGGTTCGCATTGAACTCCTTTCACCTTTAATTCATTAATAGCGGATTCGATATTATCTACTTCAAAGGCCAGGTGTCTCAATCCCTGCGCTTCTGGTCTTGAGACTCTTTTGGGTGGATCGGGAAATGAAAATAATTCGATAAGGTATTGATCGCCCAGCTTCAGATCCAGTTTATACGATTTTCGCTGCTCCCGATAATATTCCGACATTACGGTAAACCCTAAAACTTCAGTATAAAATTGCTTCGACCGCTCGTAATCCGAGCAGATAATAGCAATATGATGGATCTGATTCAGTTTGATCATCGGTTTTAATGTGCTTTTAATCCACACAATATTACGGCTTGCTCAAATGAATTTAGGCAGCCTTCCTTATTTTTGCCTCACTTAACTAATTTTTCATTCATGAGTTTCCGCATCGAGAAAGACACCATGGGCGAGGTACAGGTACCTGCCGACAAATACTGGGGCGCACAAACCGAACGATCACGCAACAATTTTAAAATCGGTCCTGAGGCCAGTATGCCGAAGGAAATCATTTATGCTTTTGCTTATCTAAAGAAAGCAGCGGCTATGGCCAACCATGAATTGGGAGTCTTGGCCGCAGATAAAAAAGACATGATTGCCAAAGTGTGTGATGAAATCCTGGACAAAAAACTGGATGATCAGTTCCCGCTGGTGATCTGGCAAACCGGTTCGGGCACACAAAGCAACATGAACGTGAATGAAGTGGTAGCTTACCGTGCGCATGTAATCAGTGGTGGCAAACTGGCTGATGAAAAGAAGGTGCTTCATCCGAATGATGACGTAAACAAATCACAATCATCCAACGATACATTTCCAACTGCTATGCATATCGCTGCATACAAACAAGTGGTGGAAATCACTTTGCCGGGAATGAAAAAACTGCGTGATACGCTGGCTAGAAAGTCTAACGACTTTAAGAGCATCGTGAAGACAGGTCGTACCCATTTCATGGATGCAACTCCCCTTACTCTGGGTCAGGAGTTTTCAGGTTACGTTCAACAGATCGATAACAGCATCCGTGCAATCAATAATGCATTGGAAGCGGTTAAAGAATTAGCGTTAGGAGGAACAGCTGTAGGTACCGGATTAAATACTCCAAAAGGATATGATGTATTAGTAGCAAAGAAAATTGCCGACCTCACCGGTTATCCATTCGTAACAGCTCCGAATAAATTTGAAGCGTTGGCTGCTCACGATGCAATGGTAGAATTATCAGGTGCATTAAAACGTGCCGCAGTTTCCTTTTCTAAAATCGCCAACGATATCCGGATGCTGAGCTCTGGTCCACGCTCTGGTATTGGCGAAATCATCATCCCGGATAACGAACCTGGTTCATCGATCATGCCGGGTAAAGTAAACCCTACCCAACCAGAAGCGTTGACTATGGTTTGTGCCCAGGTCATTGGCAATGATGTAGCCGTATCATTTGGTGGTGCAAGTGGTCATTTCGAATTGAATGTGTTCAAGCCGGTGATTGCTGCTAACGTACTTCAATCCGCTCGCCTGATTGGTGATGCATGTGTGTCATTCAATGATAAATGCGCGGAAGGCATCGAACCAAATCTGCCAATCATCAAGCAACACATGGAAAATTCACTGATGCTTGTTACCTCTTTGAATACACATATTGGTTACGAAAACGCAGCCAAGATCGCCAAGAAAGCGCATAAAGAGAACAAGACGTTGAGAGAAGCGGCCGTTGAACTCGGCTTGCTCACTTCAGCTCAATTTGATGAGTGGGTGAGACCTGAAAAGATGGTTTAATCGGTAAAGGGTACTTGTAACTCTTTGAAGCATCATGATCCATTTGTTTCAAAAACCTGTAATTCAAAAGATTTTACTATTTTTATCTATTAATTAACCCAACAATCAATGAAAACTAGAGTTTTGTTTCTCTGCCTGGCTTTGATTTTTTCCGGCACGCAAGTTTTCGCCCAGCTCTCCAAAGCGGAGAAGAAGGAATGGAAAAAGAAAGCCAAAGAATTTAAGAAGAATCCGGCTTCACTGAAAACTCTTACAGAAGAGAAGCAGGTGGCCGATAACACCGTGACTACCCAGAAGTCAGAGATCACTACTATGCAATCCACTATCAGCGAAAAAAACGCACGGATTGCGGAACTGGAAGATCAATTGGCTCGTATGAGAAGCGAATTGACGGCTGTTAAAACCGAGTTAGCTCAACTGAAAGCCGCTCCAGTGATCAATCCGATGGATTTTTCAAAAGGAGTAGTATTTAAAGTACAGGTGGGTGCTTTCAAGAATAAAGACCTGGCGAAGTACTTTGATAATAACCCCAACTTCGGTGGTGAAGCTAAAGACGGAGGTCCTCAACAAATCACCATCGGTATCTTCCGCGACTATTGGGAGGCTGATACGTTTAAAAAGTACATGCGCGACATGGGCGTGAAAGATGCCTGGATTGTTCCTTACAGAGACGGACAACGTGTTGAAATCAAAGATGTGCTCGAAGGTGTTGTAGCTGAAAAAGCCGAGGAGAAAAAATAACTCACATTAATATCAAAATGACCCTGCAGGTTTTACTTAGACTTGCAGGGTTTGTTTTTTTATGGCAGTATTGAATCATTACTTTTACCAGATGAAGTTTTTCGTTGCGACCGCATTGTGCCTTCTGTTATCCTCTTTTGCAAGCGCTCAGATTCGTCAAAGCCGGCTGGAAATAAAAGAGAATGATGTTTATAAACTTGAGACATCCGATATTCTGGTATTGGACACCCTGGTAATGCGCGATTCTTCTTCAATCGCTGTATCCTATGAAAAGAGAGATATCTTCATTCACAGCAAAAAAATTATAATTGGCAAAGGATGCAAAATTATTGCCCGCGGAGAAAACGGTAAGCCTGGCAGGGATGGTGTAAAAGGTGCTTCTGGTGAAGGCCCATGTCGTGATGGTGTTGCTGGCAAAGGAGGAACAGGGGGAAGCCATGGAGATTTTGGAAAGAATTTGTCGATATACTGTGACGATCTTATCATTAAAGGCAATTTGTTGATTGAGTTAAGCGGGGGCGATGGGGGTGATGGTGGAAAGGGTGGCGAAGGCGGTGGCGGAAGTCCGGGAACAAGAGTTTGTGTTGGAGGAAACGGAGGAAGCGGAGGAAATGGATCAAGTGGTGGAAACGGAGGTGATGCGGGCACCTTACTGATTGTCTGTAAGAACTGTGCAAATATTCGCTCCTGGTTAAATCAATCTCTCTTAGTTAGGACTTATGGCGGCAACGCTGGAATAGGTGGATTTGCCGGCCCTGGCGGTCCGGCAGGATTAAACCCTGCAGGAAATACATCTCAGGACGGAAAGTTAGGAGCAAGAGGAAAGGCGGGGCCTGATGGGACCGCAGGGAAAAACGGAGGGATTAACTTTCAATAGTTAAAGACAGATGAATAAGCGATGGGTTTCTAAGCCAATGCCCGACAGGGAAAATATTGATACACTTAGTAAGAGTATCAACATTAACTCATACCTGAGTGCCATACTTATTCAAAGAGGTATTAGTGATTTTGAGACCGCCAGAAAATTTTTCAGGCCATCTTTAGATCAATTGCATGATCCTTTTCTGATGCAGGACATGCTCCTTGCTGTGGAACGGCTAAAAAAAGCAATTGAATCCAATGAAAAGATTCTCATTTATGGTGACTACGATGTGGATGGCACTACCTCCGTTGCTTTAGTCTATAGCTATTTGCGTGAGTTCTATCCCAATTGCGACTTCTATATACCGGATCGTCATGTTGAAGGATATGGAGTATCTGAAACCGGAATTGTATGGGCCTCGGAAAATAATTTTTCGCTGATCATCGCTTTAGACTTGGGCATCAAGTCGTCTGACATGGTGATTCTTGCCAATCATAAAGGCATTGATTTTATTATTTGTGATCACCATTTGCCTGGAAGAGAAATTCCGCAGGCAGTGGCAGTGCTCGATCCAAAGCGCGAAGATTGCAATTATCCATTCAAAGAGCTCAGCGGTTGCGGCATTGGCTTTAAGTTGATTCAGGCTTACGCCAGAAAGTACAGAGATGAGGAGGAAATTTTTGAATACCTCGATCTGGTTGCTGTGAGCATTGCTTCAGATATTGTTCCGGTTAATGGTGAGAATCGGATTCTCGCTCACTTTGGTTTAAAAAAACTAAATGAAGATCCACGGCCGGGATTAAAGGCATTGAAAGAAATAGCACTCACAAAAAATGATCTTGATATCTCTGGTGTAGTATTTACACTTGGCCCCCGCATCAATGCAGCCGGAAGGATCGATCACGCCAGAGGAGCCGTTGAATTACTGATGTCCAGAACAGAAGAAGAAGCAAATTCATTTGCTGAAAAAGTAAACATCAAAAATGACCTCCGCAGAGAGTTTGACAGCAATATCACCGAAGAAGCCATTGCCATGGTTGAAGGTGATGCCGTGTTGCGGAAT
>JBGATZ010000121.1:0-12234 GCA_044228905.1 Cyclobacteriaceae bacterium
TATATTTAGAATGGCCTATTGAGTGACATCGTTCACACAGGGTGATCATCAGCTCATCTGCATAATCCCATGGAGCCTTGAACTGTCGTAACAACAAAATAAAATGATATTGCCTGTGATGTACCTGAAGGCCATCTCCCCTAGTACAAATGACACAGCACTTATTATCCCTGGAGATAATCTCCATTCTCCTGGTTAACCATCGCTTATCAAATAATAAACGCCCATATGTACCATGTCCTTTTCCGGGCAATTCAATCTCTATATTTGCTGCTATTAACTCCTTAAAGTCATATTCATTGAACCTGGAGTTAACTAAAGACTCGTATCTTCCCTTACCAATATGGAAGCGTTGTTCGTAATCGTGGTGAATCCCATCCGCACTCATTGCAGATCTAGTTTTCGTTGATACTCTCCAATCACTCTAATGAAGTCTGCAAACTGATTCATTGCCCCCCTTCTGGACGTAATGAATACTTCTTTCCAGCCCTGATCAGAGGTGAGTGTATATTGTGAATACGTACAAATAGACCATGGTTTGAACTTTAACCTTCGATCCGACTGTGCCGTTTTTATTCAGGTTTCGCAGGTATGATCCACGACGGTTGCATCCAATGAAGGCGTTTGAACAATGAATTTGAATCTGCAGTCAATATGAATATGTTTGTAAAGACCTGCCCAACTGCTCACTCTTTAACGACTGCGTGTTCCGGAAAGTAATCTGCCGATCATGAAGTTCGATGAAGGGAACGGAGACATTCGTCGTGAGTGGTTGAAGGAAGCGATGATTTCACGCCTTTAGCAGACATGCATGGTGTACCGTCACACTTGCTCCTGCATTTCTGCGTTTGTCTGTCACTCTTCAGAAAGCTGTTGCCACACACGGGCTTTGAAGTTAGCAAACTCTGAAATACTGAAGAGAATTTTCGTGCAGTGATTTCGTTCTCCATCCATCGTATACGTCAACTCCATGGACATCCGTTTTTTATCCCTATCATAAAAGTACACTGCACCAGCAAGGATGCCTGTCGCTATGGCAATGGCCAGCGTCTTCCAGCGCGGTTCTATCTGCATCCGTGTCTGATATTCTGCGGAAATATGTTTATTCACTATCGTTCCCATGTCAGCCCGGATAAATCCTTCCTTCCGTGGATTGCTTTGATAAATTACTTTCAGCCATCCTACGGTATCCGGGTTACTGATTTCCAATTGGTTCTGCTGATGAACCATGTGCAACGATTGTGAATGCACGTTGGGCTGCTACGCATCGTGAACATCGGACTTAATTACGATCAGAAAGTCTTTGTAGTGTTCTGCTACGGCAATGGATTGAATGAGATACAAATAGAAAACGAAGTAGCTGATGCCTGCTGTCCATAAAAAGATGCGAAGCAGCGAGATCTTATTCGCTCTGGACTCCAGTTCGTCTACGAATGATTGTGGAACCCGCATCGGTGAGGCTATTCATTGATTCGTTATCTGCTTTATCCATGGCAGCCTATTGCTGTTGCTGGTCTATCAAGGACGATGCGTATGATGTTGATTTCCTACTCCCCAGCCGCTGCCGGTAGTAGATCCCGTTGGTGCCGAGGTTGACGTAAGTCCCTCGCTTATTTACGCTGATGCGTGCTCCCTTAACACCAAACGACATACCGATGCCTGAAGACGAAAAGTTCAACCGAAACGGTCCGAACGACTTGGATTTTCTGAACGACCAGCCCATGTGATTATTGGTTGTGGCATGCGTCCGAACAAAACACGCAGCCATTGGATTGCGGGTGTTTTTTTTTAGCTTCAGTTAGTGCTTCATTACAAGAGGCAAAAAATCCGAGATAGGTACGGTCTTCTGGAAGGTGCTCACAATCTTCCTTATGGATTTCATGATCCCCATTCGGCTGCGGCTGATTATTGACAAAGTAGTAATCCATTTGAAAGAATATTACCCTTATTGTGCTTTTGTCTCCACCCGATAAGTAATTTTTCCATCGATGTAGTTTACCTCTTCAAAGGTTACCTCCAGATCCTGGCTCTGACCTTCCGATAAATAAATTGATTTGCTCTGATCAAACGTTCTTCCGCCCTGCATACAAAAGAAGGTGACCAATACATTACCAACCCCACCCTGATTGAGTACTGTTGCGTAAACCGTTGTCCGTGCATTAAACAAGCCTGATTTACTTCCGTCGGCCCTGCTAGTAACAACGATTGGCTTAGGAGTATTTATTTCTATTTTCACTCCTGGTACACCATTGGGATTGTTGCCTATCATTACAAATCCAATTAATGCCAGTACGCCAAGTAGTGTTAATCCTGCGATCATTCCTGCCCTGTTGTTCTTCTTTTCCCTTGATTCATTTTGCTTCAAGGGTGGTGGTGGCGACGAAGCAAAAATGGATTGAAGCTCTGCTACTGTACCCGCGGTTGTCCATTCGGTCATGCCCTCGCACCATATCAAAGTATTTTTTGAAATTGCTCTCTGTTTCAGGTCTTCAATTTGAAATGGTCCTTGTTGCGATGTACCGTCATGGATATAATATTTTGTCATAGCGATCATTTAATTAATTAGTTACTTGCTACCCAGTCCGTACCCAGAACAGCTACTGCTTTTTCCAGTGTGGCTTTTTTTTCAGCACAAACGTTCTTCAAGTCCGCTAATGCCTGATCCGTTGAGGTCTTGGCTCGCCATAGCGTGGTATTGGGCAAGGCATAATTCTTAGATGAAAGCAAGATCGTGTCATTGTACCCCCTGGACTTCATTGCGTCCTTCACTTCTTTATGAAGGTTCTTAAGATCGTAGCTTATTAATACATTTCCTGGTGTTGTGCTCATAATTGTTTATTTAATTGTTTAGATAAGCGCGTTGTCGTTGTATTATATTCATTTTGTTTACCGTTCGCGTGTTCCATTCCTGTCTTAACTGGATAGCGGTCACACTAAGATTAACCTGTATCGCATCGACTAGGTTGTCATTGACCACGCCGATATACACTTTTCCATTGGACGGATACTTCATTTGTGCCGCTTCTGCAATCACATCCCCTTGCTTATACTGCATAAATTGTTGTCCCGCATTGAAAGCAAGTACATTGTCCCAATCAGAAATGAAATAGTATTTCACATTATCACCGCCTCCTGCCTTACTAAATGTGTTGACACCGTGTATCGCCAAAGCGGCCAGCGGTCCGTAGCCGGGCAATGATGAGACGGCACTTGCCGCGCTAGTCACGAACTTTTCCTTGCTTGCCTCATAGGACTTATTGCCCTCCTGACCGACACTGAGATGAAAGCTCCAGGAGAATGTTCCCTCCGGTAATGCGAAATCAATCAATGCCCTGTTTGGATTTCCATTGAGCGCACTCTGAGATGAAATTTTTGTAATCTGTTTTTCCAATACCGGTACAATGACCGTATCTGATTTCACGAGGTATCGTTCCTGTACAGGTGTGTAGGTGGTATCGTTTACCATTTTCAAATACACACTCGGATTGAAATTCCGCGTGGACTCGTTGAGTGGAATCCGTTGAATTTTAAATTTACAGATGCGTCCGAGAATGGCTGAGTTGGCAAATCGAAACTTATAGATTCCCTTGCGCGTCACTTCCAGTACTTTGTTTTCAATCTTCTTCGTTTTATAATCCATAAACTTTGAAGAAGAAGGCAATTCAATGATCTCGAGTTCCTTCAGCTCTTTTCCGTTTACTTCCTGGAAGTTGAAGACTAGCTTATCCCCTTCTGCAAAGCCGAAGTAGAATACTTCTTCACCCATCCCTGAAATTTTGAGTGTGGACTCGGCTACATCAATGGGTTGCTGCGCACAAACCATCAGGCTTAACCCATGCCACAGAATCAGTAGTGCAATTGCTTTATTTTTCATATCACCCGTTTTATTGATTACCAAAAGTGGATCCGGTGGTTTCTGCAGCGATGTATTTTTCCCATACTGCTCCTGTTGTTTTACACGCCGTTCGGAAGTCTGCGGCCGCCTGTTCTGTTGTAATCCCTTCTTTACGCAGCGTGGTGTTGGGCAAATCATACCAACGTCCGGAGTCTCCTTTGATTTTATCCGAATACCCATACGAGTTCTTCAGCAATTCTTTCAATTCAGTGTGAATGGTGTTGGTGGTTTTCTTTATATCATAGGTTAATAACACTGCCATCTGCTTTTTAATTACTACCGACACTTACATCCGGACCCGACTACCCATTTGCAACATGTACTCTCGCATACATTTTTAGTCTTACCCGAGCATCCGCAACTTGCTGTGTTCGGACAGCCGGAGTTTGACCCTCCTCCATTGTTTCCGGATCCATTAATGTTTAACAGTTCTTCGCAGGCGATGCCATCGTTATCATTATCAAGATTATCCAGACAAATCTTATCTGCATCAAATGCCTGCTGCGCCTGCTCCTGCGTTACAAAATCCTTACACGTTTTAGACGGGCAGGGATTTTCCTTTGGCGCTGCACATTGGATGCAGAGAAGAATTAAGAGCCAGCCATATTTCATTTATGTGTTGTTCTGTTATTGTATGTTGAATTACCTGTCAATCTGCTTCGCTTTAAAACTCAGTTTCCAAACGATCTTATTTTGTTTCCCAATGAACATCCCCTCTTTCCATCCTCTACTGATGTTGCCAGCATTTTCCACCTGATGAGGCACTTCGCTTACATCGTGTTCCTGCTTTTGTATAGGCGGTACATTGTGAAGAGCTTGTTGTGCTTTTCTTAACAGTTGTTGTGTTTGGTTTTGCTTTGGGTGGAGTCTGTCCCTGTGGTTGCTTGACCGTCTCCTGTTCATCTTCTTCTACTTCAACCTGCGGATCACATACGCTGCAGGCGGTGTATCCCCGATCGATGGCTTCCTGAAATTCGATTTCTATTTTACTGCGACTCAGATAGCGACAACTACCGTCGTGATACTTTGCGCCTGTCTTTGTGATATAGACCGTTTGCGCATCGGACGAAGAACAAGCTGCAATGATGAAGATGCACCACAGGAGGCAGTGAAGCCGCATAGTGAGGAAATGATTGAAACGCATTCCCGAATTAACTACAGCGTCAACGGGACTGTAAATTGATTTTCCGGAATGAAGCGCTTTCTTTCCGAAGTGCTAAGATTTGTTTCCGGCCTATTTGACTTTGGCCAGCACCCAGTCCTCCTCTGGTGGTAAAGGAAAGCGTTTCCACAGATGGCAGTGCAATAAAGTTGACCTGATGATGGCGAGTATCGCCTGAGGAAGAAGGAAATTTCAATGAAGTCTGAATGACCCGAAGCGGATTGGTATAGCTGACGGTTACTTCATAGTATTTGCCTGTGCTTTGTTTCTTTAATGGCATACTGAACTCCTGCCGTATTATAAAGAACTGCCGGTTGCCCGCATAGGTTGCAGGCACATAAAATATCAGGGGAGTTTCAAGTGCATAGTTATTGGCCAGCGAAACATTGTCCAGATTAAGATCCAATATCCTCTCGACATTGACTTTAGAATGAATATTCTCCAGACCTGTGTTCAGGAAGTATTCATTGCGATAGTATGATTTCGCTTCTTTATATTGGATGAACATTCTTTTATTCAGTTCCGTTTCCATTGGCTGATTCTTTCCCGTCAGGACGAACTCCTGTTTCCGTGCATCCGCCATCTGCTGCAGATCGGCAATTCTTTTCTGAATGACCGATTCCACTACCTGCACATCGGGTTTAACAGGGAACAGTTTAGTGTATCCATAATACGAGCCCAGCAACACGAAAGCAAGAATAAGAAGCCGGTAGACATGTTTCTTCCAGTGTCCTAACTGAATACCCGGAGTTGGTTTGGTGATCTCTTCATCCAGAGCCTCTGCGATGGCTGAAATGCCCCGGTCATGATGAAGGCAAAATGTGTCCACCAGCATGGGCGCTCTTTCGGCCAGTTCCACGGCAGTCATGTTATATAAAACCGGAAGAATAATTTTGTCGCCCTTTGCTTTGGCACTGACTAATGTCGCAAATTCGTAGATGCCCCACACTTTGTCCAAGTAGGTTGGACTGATGATGACAATCCCGTAACGGCATTGATCGAGTCCTTCATGAATCCGGTCAACGATGGAATCACCGACATTCAGTTCTCTGCCCGAGTACCAGATGTTTAGTCCTTTTGCTGTCAATGCTTCATAGAGGTCATTGGCAATGCCGATCTTGTCTTCCACGGCGTGGGAAAGGAAAGCATGATATGGATACTTCATACAATGAAATTCCTTAATGATCAACTAAATCTGAACGTTCAACAAACCCTTTTTCCCAATGGAGGAAACTGGTTTCCGAAAACTTACTTCACGATCTTTAATACGTTCATCAGGTTTTCCCGGTATTCTTTTCCCATCTGGATTTCGTATGCTCCTAATTTGATGACATTGCCTTCCAGTTCAGTAATCCGGTTAACATTAATAATGTGTGAGCGATGGACGCGGATAAAATCGGTATTATTCAGCTGTGCATGAATGTGATTCATGCTGGTTGACAACTTGAATTTTTTCGTTGTCGTCACTAACGTGCTGTAGGCCCGATCTGCTTCCAGATATAAGATATCGTCTGTGATCAGTTTGACAAAAACCTGGTTATCTACGCGGAGAAAGATACTTTCACTCATGGAGGCGCGGCCTGCATGCTTACGTGCATTGGCATTGCTAAAGGCCAGATCAATGGCTCTGACTAAATCAGCTTCGTTGAATGGCTTGGTCAGGTAATTGGCCGGTTGTGTTTTCTTTGCCCGCTCCAGGGTGCGTGGATCAGCGAGGTCGCTGAGATAGATGATTGAAACGTCCTGACTCTGCAGGATGGTTTGTGCTGCTGTAATGCCATCCATTTTACCAGCCAACTGTACATCCATCAGGATGAGGTCCGGTTTTTTCTCTACGGCCGTTTCCACCGCTTCTTCTCCAGATGCACAGATGCCGATGACTTCCATGGCATGCTTTCGGAGACGTGTGGCAATGTCTTCGGCAGTGAGTACTTTGTCTTCCACGATTAAAACCTTGATTTTTTCCATAGACTTTAGGTGTTTGAGGTATTTGGGATTTGTATGATAAATGTAGTTCCGTTTTCTATTTTAGTTTTCAGTGATCCCCGTAATTCTTTGATCAGCGAAGTAACCATTTTTAATCCGAAGGATTTTACTGACAATTCCTCAATGGGTGATTTCAATCCGGAACCATTGTCTGAAATTTTGATTTCCAGTTTTTTATCCTCCTGGTGCAGGCGGACGACCAGGCGCGGGGAAGACTGTTCCGCGTACGCATATTTCATGGCGTTGCTTACCAGTTCATTGATGATCAATCCCAACGGAATGGCTTTGTCCACATCTATCTGAATGTTCTCGCAGAGCAAATCCATTTCCCCGTTGTATTCTTTATAGTTATACGAATAGGCCAGGTATTGCATTAACTCGGAGAGGTATTGTTTCATGTCGATGGTGCGCGAGGTATTACCTGCATATAACTTCCTATGAATGATCGCCATGGCGTTGACACGGCTTTCGCTTGCCTTGATCATCTGAATCGCGTTCTCGTCGGTCAGGTTTGATGCCTGCAGGCTGAAGAGGCTGGAAAGAATCTGAAGATTATTTTTTACGCGGTGATGCACTTCCTTCAGGAGCAGTTCTACTTTATTCTTACTGATGCGAAGTAACCGATACTGATAGAAGATCAATGCGATGGCAACCAGAATGACAACCATCACGATGATGAGTCCATTGATCCATAGCTTCTTGGTATTAATTTCAATATCCTGAATGCGCCTATTGTTTTCCAGCAGCTGAATTTGTTGTTCTTTTTTTTCGGTTTCATACTGCATCTGCATGGCAATGAGTGCTTCCGCTTTGTCTTTATTCAGCAGGCTGTCATTTACTTTCAGAAGTTCCTCCGCATAATGAAATGCTGTTGGCATCTCTCCTTTTCTTTTATGGAGTTGAATTTTTAATTCCAGGTTAATGCGCAGGTCATTTAATGAAGAAGCATTCCGAATCAATGATTCTGCCTGAGTGAGAAAATGGTCTGCTGCTTTAAGGTCGTTGCTCTTTAGTTCCAGCAACCCGAGGTTATTCAGTATGATGGCTTCCTGCAATTTTTCTCCTGTTGCTTGTTTGATGGTTCTTGCTTCCAACAGATAAGGCTCTGCAAGGGTCAATTCATTTTTCTGTATGTAGACCTCCCCAATTAAATTAAGACTACTTCCTAAAATACTCCGGTCACCGGATTGGCGTTTGATCTTTTCAGACCGGAACAAATTCTCCAGTGCACTATCGTACGCATGCTGGTGCAGGTATACTTCTCCAATGTTGGTGTACGAGTGTCCGATTCCAGCCGTGTAACCTATCTGAATGCGAACCGCCAGTGCTTTCTTATGATAGGTTAACGCGTTGGGATAATCCATCGTCAGTGCATATACCGATGCGATGGTGTTATAGATTGAAGCGAGCGTACGGTCTGCCGGTTTTGAGTCCTGAATCGAAAGCGCATTGAATGCTGTTTCGAGCGATTTATCATACCATCCCCTGTTTTTATAAATGATGGCCAGATTGATTCCCGTGATTACGATACTACTGGTATCTCCCAGCTCCTTATAAATCGTCAGTGCCTGTTCATAATAAAAAGCGCTGGAGTCGAGCGTCCCTTTGTAGTAGTTATATACAATACCCAGACTATTGAGGGCCGATGCACGATTGGACGGATCATCCGCATAGCTCGTGCGGGTCAGTCTGAAGTATTTCAGGGCACTATCATATTGTGCCTGGCTCTTGAATTCTTCACCTATAAACCAAGCGTAGTAGCCGTCTTTATGATGATCGCCGTCTTTCTTTCTTTGCGCCATTCTGCCTTCAGGCTGTCGATCTTTGATTGCCCGGCGGCGCCCCCCCCCAGAACCAGTAAAAGAATAATCGTTAGCCAGTTTTTCATTGTATGGGTTAGCGAAAGATAAAAAAGGCGATGAAAATTTTCATCGCCTTTACACCGACACCGATTAGGTTTTGGGAGGCTTAGGAGAATAGAAATCGGATCATCATCTCCTTCTCGCTGCGGGTTAACCGCTTCTTCCGTACAGCTCGCTGCAATCAATCCAAACAGGACAATAAATACATACACCAACTTTTTCATTTTTGATAATTCGTTTGATTTTTGTTAAGTGCTCAGGAGGCTGTTGCGAGAAGACATGGAAGTCCCGGGTGAGGTGTGGATTTTGATCACTCACATTTTGATTCGCTGTACGACTGCTTCAGTTGCCTAAGACATTACTTGACCATGGGTTGGTCTGTGGGGATAGTAAATTCCATTGTGTCCCATGATGACAACTTTGTTTACTATCCTTTCAGAGGCTGATCAATTTTTGTTGTTGATCATGATGTAAAGAACGGGTCAAGCACTACGAATTCTTCCCAAGCGTACCTTTTGATTTCCCAAACCGTTCGGAAAGTTTCGGCTTCTATTCCTTAATGAATTAATTTGGTGTTATGGCAAATGTCAGTATTGAGCATATCGAGCAGCTGCTTGAGTTATTAAGCAAGGAAACGAAGGCTCCCATGGATGTACGGGGTTTGGAGAAATGGCTGAGAAGATTGGAAAGGGTATCAAACAGAAGTATCTGTATGAGAATCTCTTTCTGGCGAAAGAGAAAGCAAAGGCACAGAAAGAAAAAAGTCTTTCCCTTCAGCCCGGGAAGCTTGACGTGCTCGCAAAGTATCTGAAGCATGAAAATTTTCGATTACTGCTTCTAAGGTTGAGTGAACCGATCCATCCGGTTTTATCGGGTTGCCTGGGAGCCTATTACAGTTATGTTCGCATGAGTAATGAAAAGGAATACTGCTGCGATCGCCTGTACACATCTTTGAAGAAATTCTGATGTCCTCTTTGAGCTGAAAGGAGAAAAATGGAGTTACAAAGGGCCTCTGCGCCTATCTGAAGGAACGTTAATGGTGCTGATGCAATCAGATTCACGAAAGGAATTTCATCATGTTTATCGTATTGGAAAACGTGAGACGCCTGATGTATTACGTGGAATGTTTTCAGGTGTATCTACCAACTTTGACCCTATCGCAGGCCGCGTGGTGTTGATCAGACAAAAGGAAAAATTCGAAGAACTGAAAATTGCACAGCTGGATATGAGTCAGCTGCAGACATCTGACGCTGTGACCGATCGCAGACTGGCAGAATATTTCCAACAGTTTGAAGACAACAATCTACGCATATCAGGTACACCTTATTTTTCCATTGATGATTTGGGAGTTTGCAAATAAACTTTGTCTCCTTAATTGACAATTATGAAAACCTGCTGATTACTATAATCTATTGCTATTCAGCTTGATTAAGTTCAACAACAATTTATCCGGTACTTTCTATGCTCTTGCAGCTAAAAGTTAAATAAAGTATGTCCCTTAAAATGGACTTAAATATTTACTGCATCAACTGTCTTTTAACCTCGATCGTCGCTCGGGAGATTTCAGAATAAAATAGTTCAGGCCTAACTGTATCATATTGATTCTGTTTTTATACTCCATATATGGCGATGCAGCTGACGTCGTTGCTGTTAGTTTGGTATTGTATTTTAACCCCTGATAATAGCGGAACGCCACGCTCCATTGTGCGGCAAACTGAAACTCCATTGTTCCAAGCATACCAAAGTCTGTTTTTTCAAATGCGGTGACTGCTGAGGATTCCGATTTTCGGTCAAGCAGCACGCTTACCTGTGGTCCAACAAACACCTGTATCTGAGGGTGAGGCATATAGAAAAAGGTGACAGGCACGGACAGATAGTGCAGGTACACCTGTGAACGGGATACATTTTCCAGACCTGAAAGGAATGAATAACTGATTTCCAGGCGTGCGCCAAAACGGGTCGTTGGAAACGGGACGTCCATGAATGTTCCCATGCGAAAGCCTCTTCCATTTTCCGCAGACCCATGCTGTTGTTTGTCTTTAAAAGAAACAATCTGATAGCCGGATGTAATTCCCGGATAGATTTGTGCGTGAGTGTGTATACTTCCAAACAGGATGACGATCAGGACAACGATTTTCATTTACATAAGATAAAACGAAAATTCTTCACATGTAAATAACAAGCGCTCCGATAGACGTATAAAAGACGTCTAATATCAACTTGAATATTTATACTTGAACACTGTACAAGGATTACTGGTGCATCAAGCGGCATTGGTGAAGCGCTGGCTTATGAATTGGCAGACCGAGGTGCAAAATTAATTTTTTCAGCAAGAAGAAGAGATGAGTTAGAAAGTGAAAAAGAAAATTGTTCCACGACTACTAATGCGGATATTCATATTCTTTCCTTTGACCTTTCGCAATCCCAATCACTCCAAACCATTGCGAATACTGCCCTCACTTTATTCGGCCATGTGGATATACTTATCCAAGAATGGTGGAATCTCTCAACGCAGTCTGGCAAAGACACGATTTTAGATGTGGATCGTAAAATTAAGGAGGTAGATTTTTCGGAGCAATTACGGTGACGAAATATATACTACCACACTTTATCAAGCGAAAGGTGGAACATTTTGTTACTGTCACCCGTGTAACTGGAATAGTCGGCACACCCTGGCGCACAGGTTATACCGCTGCGAAACATGCTCTTCATGGTTTTTTCGATTCCTTACGAGCAGAGATCCGGAAGGAAAACATTTCTGTCACGTTTGCCACACTATCCAAAGAGTCATTCCAATAAAGAAATTGCCAACCCTATTATAGAATAACCTGAAGAGGAACAGGATGTCACAATTTCCTGACAGGTGCCTGAATAATGGTATAACATTCGTTAGTGATACCAGACAGACGAGTACGCCAATCACGTGCTCTCCGGGGTGAAAAAAAATTTAAGTTTTCTTTCGTACCTTTTTTTCAAAGTGACTTCATCGGAATCAATAAATACCGGAAGTGTCTCATAAAACGGAGATAATCTCTTTGATAAATAAATCTGTAGAAGATTTAAAGAAACAAAAAACAGAACAAGGAACAAGATAAGAACAGGATGATTGATGCTTCCTCAAAGGGTATGCTTAATGTAAAGTCACTCAGAAGAACAACCGTCCAAAAGTAAATCAATAAAATGGAGGGGACGGAACATGACTTCTTCACCATTCGCTCGGAAAAAGAGGGCACCAATACGATGAACGAATTTTTCTTTCAACTGCCACTGTCAGTCATTCATCATTGAGAATCAATATAATACAAGCTGTCTTTTTAAAAGGACGAAAC